>NZ_QREV01000048.1 GCF_003363715.1 Parabacteroides acidifaciens | reverse complement strand
TTATTTTTGCACTCCAAATGCACAAACACCGTGTTTATGCAAATGAAGTTATACAAAATTACTACTTTTTTCTGAATCTCAATGCTTTGTCGTTTTTTAATATGCTTCTGAAATAATCGATGTTGTTTATTTCAGACCTTTGTTTTTACAATATTGTTACAAAATATATGTAGATGAATCCCTTGTAAAACATAAAGTAGGGACAAAACTATAAAAATAAATCAGTATGGCGACATTAGCATGGGTTGTTTTTAAACACCACAAAAAAACGGACGGAACATATAATCCAAAGATCAAAGTATATCACAATGGTACTACGGTATATTTGCCAACCCAGATATACACATCGTTGGTAAGATTTAAAAAAGGCGAATCAATGGGTGCTATTACGGATGGGGATATAGTGGATGCTCTTAATAGTCGGGTAAAAGAGATAAGGAAAATTTTGAACACTCACGACGACGTGATAGATAACTGCGATGATGCAAAGGCAGTAGCAGATTTTATCGATAAGAAAATGAATACTGATAAGAATCTGAACTTTATCGAGTTTGCCCGATTGTATGTGGGCGGATTAAAAGATAATGGATCCAAATCAATAACGAATTGTATGATAAATAATTTATGTTCTTTTCTGGGAGCTGACTATCTTCCGGTGAGAAAAATCACATCTGCTTTTTTATTACGTTTTGAGGGCTGGATGAAATCTGAACGTGTGGTTAAAATCGGGGATAAAGAATATAAAAGAAAGCCGATGGCAAACTCATCAGTGCAAACTTACATGGAAAAATTGAAAAGTGTTTATGGTAGAATGCTGTTGCAGTACAATAATTATGAAATTGGAGATATCGTTATACCCGGTGATCCTTTCAAAGTCTATAAAACCAAGCAGGATGTTTCGTTTAAACAGAAAGCTACTGATGTGGATATCATCAGAAAAATATCAGAGTATGTACCTAATCAAAAAAGGCATTTTTCCAGAGCTATAGCAAAGGATATATTTATGCTTTCTTTCTGTCTGGCCGGCATAAATTTAATCGACTTGTTTACTTGTGAGTCTTTTAATGCGGGGCGGATTGAATATTTTAGAACTAAGACGAAGGGGAAGAAAAAAGATAAGGCCTTTATATCTGTTCCAATTTCTCCTGAAATTCGAGATACCTTTGAGCGGTATAGAGATACAACTGGCGGACGGGTGTTTAATCTTTATACTCTTTTTACTGATATATGCAGCTTCCGGCAAATTGTAGCTTCTGGAATGAAGTCGCTATGTAAAGATCTGAAAATTGAACCTATCACGTTCTATGCAGCGCGCCATAGCTTTGCCACGATTGCCCGTAATAGCTGCGGCGTAGATATGGCCGATATTGCCTTATGTCTGACACATGCATCTGGTTTTAAAATGACAGATACTTATGTTAAGCCTGATTTTAGCCGGGTGGACAAGGTTGTTAGGAAGGTTCTGGATTATGTATTTGTCGATAGTGTTAAATAATAAACATTTGTTGAAAATAAATAGGCTTTTGCTTGTATAATAAACAAATGTTGATTATATTTGCATTGTAATTAAAAACAAAGGAGGTGATGAAGCGGAAAAGTAAAGAACAGAAAGAAGCAGAAGAGGACTTGCTATTTTACCTTGAGTACTACAAAAAATTCGATACCGGGTATCAAAAAAAGATAGCGGATAAGGAGATAAAAGAACTTGAGGATAAATTAAAAAAGAAGTAATCACCAGCCGGGGCGGTAAGCCCCGGCTAAATCAAACGAATATGTACGATAAGATAAAAGAACTGGCTACCCGCAAAAGGATGGCAAAGACAAAAGAAGAAAAGGAGGCTGTTAAAAATGCTATGTTTGAGTTACAAAATAGCGATCCTAAAGCATATGGAGAAGCGTTGGAGCGTTTGATAAAAGAAACGGCTAACCGGCTTGATGAACTGACCGTGTCGGAAAAGATGGGGGAAGTTACTAAAATAGTGTCTATGTCTTATATCGCTCAAAATTATTTCGGTAAAACACGTAGTTGGCTTGCTCATAAATTGAACGGAGATATCGTCAACGGTAAGGAGTCCTCATTTACGGATGAAGAGTTATCGACGCTTAAACTGGCCCTTTCTGACCTCTCAAAGAAATTAGGCTCAATAAGTGCTGTTCTTTAAAGCACTTTGTTTTTAATTACACAAATCCCCGCATTTGAGCCGTGCGGGGATTTTTTTGTTATTCTGTTTTTTGGTTTGATTTTATGCTTACCTGACCTTGTTTTACTAAAGTATCAAGTAATTCGATTATGCGTTCTTGATTGGCAATACTTTTGTTGATCTTCCAATACCAACATAATAGTTCTCGACATAAGAAGAATACTCCGATGATGGCTAATAGCCAAATGATACCGATAGGCATGTTTTCCATGATGTTTTATATTTAGATTGTTTAAAATAATCTGTGCATACTACCTAATACTGCATAAACTTTGCGGATCATGCTAATAGGAATGTCTTGATCGCTGTATTCAGGACTCTTGTTTGTTGGGATTAGACGAATGAAACCGTCTTTATCTGATTTTCCCATGCGTTTAACGGTCCGATAGCTGTTTGTAATAAAGCCATAGACTTCACCATAGGGCAAATATTCGATTGGATCAGTCATTTCTTTCATCGCAATGTAATCTCCATTGCTCAATTCCGGCTCCATAGAGTGCCCTGTAAGGTTGCACCATACAACTCCGTCTTTATTAAAAGGAGCAAAATCAATATAATAATCAGGATTTAGAGTCTGATCATTCAGTACAAGATCAAATCCTCCTATAAAGTCTACATTATAATAAGGTGATCCTTTATGTATGTAATTGATAGAGGGTTTTTCAGCTTCTGTTTTTTTTAGCATTTCACCTTTGCCGGTGATAAGCCAATCTACATTTATCTCTGGAAACTTATTGATAATTTTTAATATTGTGTCTGAACCTATAGAGCTCTTAACTTTATTAAAATACCCACTGGAGATACCCGTATGCTTCTCAAAGTTGGTTTGCCCCATTTTTGCATAATCTCTTATTTCCTTTAATCTGTCTTTTATGTCCATGATATATTCTATAATATAATTGTTGTACGGAGTATATTCCGTATATTTGTAATATTCTTATACCTGTTAAAATATTTGTATGACTTTCATATTTAGTTGCTTTATTATAATAGTGATCTCTTTATGTCCTATTCTTATTGTATTGGCTATATTTATATCAATAAAGCCGGGTCATGAAGAATCTATAGACTCTTCGCGTTTTGATGGGAGTTCCTCTCGTAGTCTTTATTTTGGTCATAGATGGATGGATGAATTTGACGACTAAATCTTGTAAGCAGATCGGAAGGATCATTTAATAGTCTACTTAATTTAATTATATTCTGCCGAAATTCAGTCCTGTCTTTATCATCTAAAATATCATAAAACGCACATTCATTGTCAATGTCTGTGAGTGATTGGTTTAATTGACTTGCTCTTACATTGTCTTTTAAATCTTCTAAATAACCAATTAAGATTGTAGTCGTTTTTACAAATTCGTGCCACATTTTTTTATTTGCAAGATCCAACATTGAAAGGGTTTCGACTCTGTACAATGTCTTTATTATGTTTGTGTCAGAGTGATACTTTAATATGTTAGTCTCTTTTTTTGCTATTGCTTTAAACCTTTCTTCTGTAAATCGTAAATGAAATACTTGTGTTGCTACCATTATTGTGGCACAAACCCCCATTAAGCCTATAACAACCCCTATCATAGCCCCATTTGTAATTGTGAATGGTTCAATCCTGATGAAAAATGTGAAAAATGTTGATATAGAAATCAATATAGCCAATAAAGAAATCCAGTTGCTTTTTATAAATCCCATGCCGGAAACAGTTAATTAAAGTTTATTTATTGTATATACTCCGTATTTGTCTTGTTTGTACGGAATATATACCGTATGTTTGCATTGTCTTAATCAATCAAACGACTAAATCGGATTGATAAAGTAAAATGATTCACAAATTTAATAAAGATATGACACAAGCAAAGTTTAAAACGAAAATTCTTTTGAAGGATTCATTACGTGAGATGCCAATAGGTAGTAAACTGACCATTAAGAGCCGTCAATTCAAAGCCTCGGTTGTCAGAACAACGACGACAGATCTTAAATGTAAAGAGGGGTATTTGTTTGATGTTTCTGATCGTGGAATGATCGATGAAGTAGTAGTAACAAGAATAAAATAGGAAGATTATGGAAAGAGCAAATCCAGTAGCAACATTGTTGGAGCAAGCTTTGTCACTTGCACAGCATTCAGCCGGTATACCGGTGATTGTCGATTATGATGCGATTACACGGGCAGCTATCAAAGTGGCTCGTGAAGAGCGTGAAAAGATTGCATCTGATCCTAAAATTCTTCTAACACAGAATGAAGCTCATATACGGTATGGAAAATCTGTTATTACGGCTTTGGTTCGTAGGGGGTATTTGCAACAATATAAGTTTGATCTGCGCGAAGCTTACGACGAAGAAGGATGCTTGATAAGAAAGGCTAAAGGTGTCGTATATTATCGGGTAATAGAAATTGAAAAAGCCCTGGAAGAGGGGAATGTATTGAAAGGGACACGGCGAATTTTAAAGTAAAAGGAATGGAAGAAAAGAAAACAATGTCCCAGCTGTTACGGGATTTACCCGTAAGCGAGGCGAAGGTTTTTCCGATTCACAAAAGAACATCGGTTGTAAATACAATACAACGATTGAAGTTTGAAGGCTATAAATTTAGCACGGAAACCTTTGCAGGATTAGGGCGATATGTAGTAGTCAAAATGGTTAATCCTAAAAAGAAAAATCATGAATAGGGAAGAATGGTTAAATATGGCAGTGGGTGAACTCCGGCCGCTTTTTGAGCCTGAATACAAAGTGCCGGAAGTGAAAATATCGATCGGTTTCCCTGCAAAGGGTGGATTGAGTAAAAGGCGCGTTTTAGGCGTGTGTTGGAAGGCGGAAGTTGCAACCGATAAGATATGCCAAATTTACATTAACCCCACCATTGCGGATGTAACCGGTGCAGATGGTATTCTGTCGGTTGTGGCTCATGAAATGGTTCATGCTTGTGGTATCAGCGGACACGGTAAAGAGTTTGCTAAATGTGGCCTGAAAATAGGCTTGGAGGGTAAAATGTCTTCAAGTGTGGCAGGGCAGGATCTGCAAGCGCGTTTTAGGATGATAGAGAAGAATATAGGAAAGTTTCCACATGCGCCATTAGTGCCAACAAACTGCCTGTCGGCCTCTCAAAAACCGGATAAATGCCGGATCCATAAATGTACATGTTTGGAATGCGGATATACTGTCAGGGTGTCGGCTAAATGGCTTGATATGGCTGTTCCTGTCTGCCCTGTTTGTGATAAGGAAATGCAACGTGAGATGAAATAAAAAATTACAATATGTCAAAAGGTGAAGCTTATTATTTTTCGCACGATGCTGATGCGATGAATGATCCGAAATGTATGTTACTGATATCCCAGCTTGGGATGGAGGGGTACGGTGCATTTTGGGGGTTGGTTGAGTTGCTCCGTGTGCAACCGGAGTACAAAATGTCTATCCAGTTGGTTCCTGCTATTGCTGCGAGGTTCCAGATGTCGGAGGCAAAACTAAAAACGGTTATTTCTGCTTTTGGATTATTCCAGGTGACGGATGATTATTTTTTCTATTCGCAGTCATTGAGGGATAGAATGCAGGTGATGTTGGATAAGATAGATAGAAGAAAAATAGCATCAAAAGTCGCAAATGAGGTTAGATGGGGTAAGCGTATTGCATTGCCTGTTAGTGAGTTATCCGATAGTAATCCGAACGGACTCCGAACAGACTCCGATTTTATCCAAAATGAAATGAAAAGAAATGAAATAAAAAAGAAAGGTATAAAGAAAAAAGCTGACGCTTTTAGACCCCCACAACTTTCTGAAATAGAGGCTTATTGTAGGGATCGTGGAAATAACGTTGATTCCGAAAAGTTTTACAACTTCTACCAGTCGAAAGGCTGGATGGTCGGGAAAAACAAGATGAAAGACTGGAAAGCGGCTGTCCGCACCTGGGAAAAAGAAGATAAATCAAAAAAACAACAATCAAATGAAAAATCGAAGCAATATACAGAACTGTAGCAGGGAGTTCCCGCATAACGAAAAAGTGGAAAAGGTTGTGCTTGGAATGCTTATGTTGGAATCGACGGCGATTAATGAGGTTGGTGATATCTTACGGCCTGAAGTCTTTTACAAGCCAGGTCACGATGCGATCTATGAAGCGGTAAAATCAATTTCCCTGGAAGGTAATGCACCGGATATGATGCTTGTATTTGCCCGTTTAAACAGAACAGGCAAGTTGGAAGAAGTGGGAGGGGCGTTGTATTTGTCTGAACTTGTCTCTTCGGTTTCTTCATGTGCTAACCTGGTCCAACATGCAAGATATCTTCACCAGCTCTATATTGCGAGACTGCTTGTTATGGCAGGTCATTCGATAACGTCGAAGGCTTACGATATGTCGCTGGATGTAGACGATACTCTCTATGAAGCGATCAGAATGTTAGAAGATATTTCGTCTTCAACCATGTATGAGGCTAATACGATTGATTTAAGACGTGCTGTTGCTCTGTCGGTGGAGTTGTATCAACTGAAGCGCGAAAGGGCTGAAAAAGGGCTAAAAAGTGGTGTATTGACAGGATTGAGCAAGTTAGATAGAGAGCTTTCCGGATTAAGAGAGCAGCAACTGATCATTTTAGCGGCCCGCCCGGCTATGGGTAAAACGGCTTTTGCCCTTAATGTGGCGTTGAATGCCGCTTTAGCGGGAATCGCTGTAGTTATTTTCTCACTTGAAATGTCAAATGTTTCATTATCAGATAGATTAATTATCTCTGCCGGCGATTTGAATGCTGGAGATTATCGTAATGCACGATTGACAAATGAGGGAGAGAAACAGATGTGTAGTGCTGTAGACCAACTTAGCGCTTTGCCAATAACGATTGACGACACCTCTGGCCTTACGATCGGGCAGATCAAATCAAGGGCAAAGAACTTGCAGAGAAAGGGCAAATGCTCGTTGGTTGTGATTGACTACCTGCAATTGGTAAACATGACGGCTGGTAATAAAAGCTATACCAGGGAACAGGAGGTGACACAGTGTACGAAAGAGGCTAAGCAGCTTGCTAAATCGTTGAACATCCCTGTTATGCTGCTTTCCCAGCTTTCCCGCAAATGTGAAGAGCGGTCTGATAAAACGCCGATCCTGTCAGACCTTCGGGAATCCGGATCCATTGAACAGGATGCAGATGTAGTTTTGATGATCCACCGTCCGGAATATTACGACAAAAATGAGGAAAAGGGCGTTGGAGTTATTCGGATTGCTAAACAAAGAGATGGGCGAAGTGGGGATATAAAGTTTCGCTACAACGAAAGCCTGACGCGGTTTGCTGATTATGATACGGAAATTCCATTTTGACATGGCAACGAAACCGACAAAAAAAACGACACGGCTATATGGCGTAAGATCCGAAAAGCCTTCCGGATATAAACGTGTCAGATCATCCGACGAATATCATACTTCGCGATGGACACGGATGAGTCGGGCTTTCCGGCAAGATCATCCGTTGTGTGAGATATGCAAAAGCAAGGGGATTATAAAGCCTGCGGAAGTAGTGGACCACATTGTTCCTTACCCGGTTTGCGGTGACTTTTTCGATTCGTCAAACTGGCAATCTCTGTGCAGCAAATGCAATGCTGAAAAAGGAAATAGAGATAAAAAAATAATACAAGAATTTAGGAAAAATGGAACTGGAAATAAAAATAGCTAAAGCAAATGAAAAGGATATTCGTTCAACAGAAAATTTGTTGGATTTTTTGGAACAGATATTCTATAATGACGACATAGAGGATTGCCAGATTTTTAAAGATATAGCTCGTGAATTAGGCTATTGCTCTTCTTCAATAACAATGGAAGAAGCTTCTGTTGTTTTACTGGAAGCTATTCGCCGAAAATTTGACAAATGTTCCGGTAGATGGATGAAAGTTATTAGCACTGTAGATGTTCTGGTCGATCAATTATGTGATAAGAATATCAGTTATATAAAGCTTGATCCACATATTAAAAGAGCATTGGATAATTCAATGTTAGGTGAATGATTATGAGCCGGAAATCAACGATAATAACGGTAGAACCCCCTTCTTATACAACTTCGGCTGAAAAGTTGGAGATAACAGGGGTAGAATGCCCTTATTGTCTGGGGCGTGGCGTTTGGCATGAACAGGTCGGATATAATCAATATGCCGATTATACTTGTGGCGTCTGTAAGGGACATAAGAAGATAAAAGCGGTAATTACTATAGATTGGGTTCCAGATGAGTAGTATAGATATTCTCGCAATAATAGAACGATTGCATGAGGAAAAAAAGAAGAATAGAATTGTCCCTGATCATGTGACTGAAATAGAACTTATTTCGGAGATGTGTAGGGAAGTAATAACAACATTGAATCATTTGGTTGAAAATGGAAGTATTACGGCGTTTAGAACATTAAATGATAAAGCGTATTTGGTCAATAAATAAATGTATTAAATCATGAGTAAAGGTGAAGAATTAAAAAAGTTGCTTGACTTAAGTTACGAATGTAGTACACAAATGGATATTATATTTCGTAATCGCGGAATGAACACTCCAGAGTTAAGCAAATTACCGGATGGAGAACGGGAAGAATGGTTAAGGCTATATGAAGTCTTTAAAGGCATATCAGATGAAATTTGTCAATTGATTAACAACTAAAAAATCTTGAGTCAAATGAGAACTCCAATAACATACTACGGAGGCAAGCAGCGCCTGGCCGACACCATTATATCCATGATGCCGGGACACAAATTGTACTGTGAGCCTTTCTTCGGTGGCGGGGCTGTTTTCTTCCGGAAGCCAAAGGCTGGGGTAGAAGCGATCAATGATCATAACGATATGCTAATTAACTTTTACCTGGCAGCGCAAAACAGTTTCCCTGAATTGCAAGAAAGGATCCGGAATACCCTACATTCGGAATCGATGTATTACTATGCGAAAGATGTCTGGAACGGCCGGTGCGAAGCGTCCAACATAGAAAAGGCTTGGGCGGTCTGGATGATAACGAACGGATCCTTTGCTGGATCTATGCATGGTGGTTGGAAGTGGTGCAATGGAACTTCCGGATCCCATTCAGGTATATTTATACGCAACAAGCGTATTGAGTTCGGGGAGCAGCTGCGTGACAGACTGGAACAAGTACAAATTTCCTGCCGGGATGCTCTTAGGGTAATTAAAGAGAGAGATTCAGAAAACACATTCTTCTATCTTGATCCACCTTATCCGGGGTGTGTACAACAGTATTATTCCGGCTATACTCATACAGATCTCTACAATCTTTTGAAGCTGCTCTCTACGATCAAAGGAAAATTTATCTTATCAAACTACTGGTGCCAGACTCTCCGATATTTCATACAGAAGTTTGGATGGAATTTCCGGACCGTAGAGTTAGACCTCAAGGTGAATCATCTCGGTAGGGGACAACGCGTTGAAAAGAGAACAGAGATATTAGTTTTCAATTACGATATAGAAAAAACATTATTTCAACATTAAATAGTAATGAACGGAATAATAATCAATGATGAGCTGCACGAGTTGGTTTCGTCGAGAACCGGCGAGCCGTGTGATAATTGCAGTCTGCAAGTAAATTGTGATAAGACTGATTTTTTCTTATGTACCGTAATTGCCGGAAGGCACAAATCTGATGAACGATTTATCAATCGTGGTAAGGCGAAAGAATTTATTGAGAAACTTAATTTGTAACTAAAACAAATGGAACCAGATAAGCTAATAAAACTGATAGTATATGGATTGCTCCCATTTTATCTATTGTGGTATCTCCTATGTATATTAATTATAGGTTTTGGGAGTCTTATAAAGATCGTTGGATATCTATTGAACTCAGCCCGCCGGGAGGCTGAATGCGAATGGACAGACTATAAAGATTATGTTGTTGGATACAGAAGGCTCTTTTGATATCAAATAGCTCATATCACGAAAGTAGTGAAACATTTGAATAGAACAGCAAAGCCGCCCGGTGGCAACCGAACGGCTTTGTAAACTCTCACCTGCATAATGCAGATTGGCTATCAACACTACAAATGTAGTGTAATTTTCTGATTTACAAAATATACAATCAATCATGGGAGCACTTCAGTTAGATTTTTCACAATATACGAACGAACAACTTCAAAGCGAATATTATCGCAAATTACCGACAAAGAATTTTATTCAGTTTGGGGTAATTTATATTAACTTGAAAAAGAAAGGAAGACACTTCAATGCGTTTCATAACCTGTTGGAGCATTTTCTTTCTTATCAGGAATCAATAGGGCGTTCCTTTTCTACCAAAGATATAGGCAAAGAGGAAATTGACGGATTTGTAGAATATCTCTATGTTGAAAAAGGGCTTAAAACATCCACTATACAAGCCATCGTGATAAAGCTGAAGTACTTACTTGGAAAGGCTTACCTAAACGGATGGGCTGTTGATGATTCATATACAGATGCTAAGGTTAGGGAAAATGAATCCACGCATATTTATCTGAAAGAAAAAGAAATTGCTCGGCTTTATTATTATGATGGGCTGACAAAAAAGCAAGAAGAAATCCGGGATCTTTTTATTGTAGGTTGCATGACTGGACAACGGTATTCTGATTATTCTCGTATCTCAATGGATAATATTAAGGGAGATAATATTTTCATTCTCCAAAAGAAAACGAAAAATAAAGCAGTCGTTCCCGTGACAGATTATGTGAGAGAAATATTTGCAAAATATGACGGGAGTTTACCTGATGCACGATGTATTCAATATTTCAACAAAACAATAAAATTGATCTGCCGAAAAGCAGGATTAACAGACCTCATAACTTACGAAGAAGATCAGGGAGGTCAAATTGTGATGGTGAAAAAAGAAAAGTGTGATATGGTTTCCTCTCATACTGCACGACGAACGTTTATTACCAATACAATACGTGATAAGGTTCCGGAGAATATGATAATGAAACTAACCGGTCACAAGTCCTCTGCTTGTTTTTCCCGCTATAATCGATTAACATTAGAGGATAATGCGAGATCATTAGCCGGGACCGGATATCTATCATAGATTGACTAAATAGAATATTATGAAGCAATTGTTTAGTAAGTTGTCAAAAGAATTTGTTGGTAATCAGGATATAAGGGACAATAGTAGAGCTTTGTATCTAAGAATCCTTAATCAGTTTGCCAAATGGGTTGTGATTACAGGCCGTAATATAAAGGACCTGAAGCGATCTGATGTTATAGAATATAAGTCTACTCTGTTGCGTGAAGAGAAGTCAGAGAATACAATAGATTCTTACTTGACAGTAGTAAGAATGTTCTTTGAATATTGTGAGGCTATAGGTGAACATGAGAATATTGCGGCAGGTATAAAGCTTAGACATAAAAGAATAGGATATAGAAAGTCTCATCTTTCGGTCGATGAGATATCCAGGCTTTATAGCGTGATAGATACAGAGACAGTATCGGGTAAACGTAATTATGCATTGATTAATTTAATGCTGCGTTCTGGTATCCGATGCGTGGAAGCGTCAAGGTTACGTGTATGTGATGTGTGTATGCATGATAACCGATGTTCTATCTTGATACAGCGCAAAGGCGACAATGAGCGGACAGAACGTTTAGGACTGACGAATAAAGCAATACAGCCTGTTATGGATTATATAAGTTTTAGAGGGGTGAGTGATGGATCTGAATATGTATTCCTTACTCATTGTACAACGGGTGAACACCCTCTTACTCCTAAAGGAATTAGTAAGATTGTGACAACTTATATGAAAAAGGCCGGAGTTTATTCAAAGCAGAAAACGGCACATTCATTAAGACACACGGCAGCAGTGCAGGCTATAATGAATAAAGTTCCCATCAAAGAAGTACAATTGATGTTAGGGCATAGAAGGATTGAAACAACGGAAATCTATTTGAAGTCTGTAGACGAAGATTTAAGGTTGGATAATCCTGCTGTCCGTGCTCTGGATGATGCGTTCTGATATGCGGCTGGAATGGCTTCAAATGGCGTTTGAAAACATTATAAAACGATGGTCTGGGTGTGTAATGTAATAGTTTATACTTTTATGTATTGCATAGTACCTTGTTTAGTTAGCGACTTTTTGTGATGAGACTTTGGAGCGGTTTAAGTGTGTGTGGATCAGACAGGGGGAGGGGGGTGAAAATCTCTGAATCAAAATTTGCCGAGACCACGCCCTTAACCCAAAACGCGTGCGTGCAAAATTGGAGTTTTTTATAAATACAATAGATATGGCTAAAGGAAGAAAAGTAACGCCGGATGCGGTGAAAATTTTAAGGGGGACAGATCAGCCCTGTAGACTGTCTGGATCTGTAGATCATGCAGACCGGATAACAGACATAAAAAAGATATTGTCAACGTCTCGTTTGAAATTGTTGCCAACGAAAAGGGCAAAGGAGATTTTTAAAACGAAAGCTAACCAACTTATTGCGCTGGGGGTTCTTACCGAATTGGATATAGAGCATCTGGCCGTGTACGCTAATAGCTTGGATGTATTGTTTTCCTGTATGGAAGGTATGCGGAAACCGGCAGAAGAAAAATACGATAAGGAAGGGCGATTGACCGGTTATGTGGTCCGTCCGGAAACTAAAATGTACAAGCAAATGGTTGATGATGTTAATCGGATAGGGGCGGAGTTCGGTTTTACTCCTGTCTCCAGACAGAGGATCAACCAACAAGAACATGAAGAGCAGGACCCGTTTAAAAATTTACTTGCGAATATATGAAAAAGTCGGAGATATATAAAAAGAAAGCCCTGTCGTATATTGATAGAGTTATGTCGGGGGAAAGGGTTGCCGGAGAACTTGAAAAGCTGGCAGTAAAAAGACATTTGGACGACATGGAAAATGCAACGGAGAAGGGGTTGTATTTTGATGAGAAAGCAGCAAAGACAGCCCTCGCATTCTTTACATTGCTTCGGCACTATAAGGGTGAATGGGCTGGAAAAGAATTGGAATTAGAAGATTGGCAGTGTTTTATTGTCTGGTGTGTGTTTGGGTGGAAAACGGCAGACGGGCGGAGGCGGTTCATGTATGCGAATGTTGAGGTTGCCCGAAAAAATGGAAAGACAACATTTGCCGCCGGGATTGCATTGTTTATGCTTGTCCTGGATGGGGAAGCCGGTGCAGAAGTTTATTCGGCGGCTGTAGATAAGACACAGGCATCCATTTGTTGGGATGCGGCAAAGCTGATGATCGAGCAATCCCCAGAATTGAAAGCATATCTCACTGTCTGGAAAACATCTATAGTCTATGAACGTACAGCATCAAGTTATAAACCACTGTCTAAAGAGACAAAGAATAAAGATGGTTTGTCTCCACATTGTGCTATCTGTGATGAGATGCACGCCTGGACAAGTGACGATCTGTATCATCTTATAACTACCGGTATGGGGGCCAGGCGGCAACCATTGGTATTTTCAATTACGACGGCGGGTAGTAATATGTCACTCCCATATTATTCAATGCGTTCGTTGTATGTTGACATATTGAAAGGTGTCAAGATTCAGGAGAATACGTTTGTCATTATATATTGCCCTGATAAGGGGGACGAATGGGATGACTTGGTAACGTGGCAGAAGGCAAATCCAAATTATGGGATATCAGTATATGAGCATTATATGCAGAATGAATTTACAAGCGCGAAGAATAAAGGAGGAACTAAAGAGGTTAATTTCAAGACAAAAAACTTGAATATGTGGGTGGATGCACCTGATGTTTGGATTCAGGACGAAAAAGTTTTAGCTTGTGATCACGGAACAACGGAGGAAGATTTGTCCGGCCAAGAATGCTATGCCGGGCTTGACCTTGCTTCTCATGTCGATATTAACTCACTTGCGTTATATTTTCCGAAACTGCCTGTCCCGGCTTTTCGGTTTTATTTTTGGATTCCGGAAGGAAAAGTTATTCAAAAAGAGGATCGGATTGATTACAGGCAATGGCATAAAGAAGGTTGGATCAACATAACGCCAGGTGATGTGATTGACATAGACTTCTTTGTATCGGATTTGTCCAGTGTATTGAAAAAGTATGATGTCAAAAGAATAGCCTTTGACCCCGCTAAAGCTTATCACGGTGTTATACAGGGATTACAGAAAGAAGGTTTTGACGAATTGCTGGATGAGTTTAGCCAATCCATGCAAAACATGTCGGAACCGACTAAGAAGATAGAAGCAGATGTAACGGCAGGGTCTATTGATTTGATGGGTAATCCTGTTATCCGATGGATGTTTAGGAATGTCGTTGTGTACCGGGATGCGAACGATAACATCAAACTTGATAAAAAAAGGAGTATTGAAAAGATTGATGGAGTTGTTTCTATGGCAAATGCTTATGGAACTTATATGTCAAAAGACGAAGATGAGAGCACATATACATATAAAGGCTTTTATACGGTGAAAATGTAACGTTTAAACAATAGTGTTATACTGTTAAATGTGTAATGCTATTTAGTTAATTATTTGTAATATTGAAAGGCGCGTAAATTCGGTAAATAAGAATTTATGCGCCTTTTGCTGTTTTGTAATAAATATATATTAACAAAAATGTGTGTGTGTATGTGTGTGTGTGTTATTGCAGACGATTTATCGAATCTGGAACTTTGTAAAAAAAATAAAGATGGAATTAAACTTTAATCTGAAATTAAATAATCCGTTTAAACGTTCTGTTTCTGAAAAGGAAACACCGGGACAAAACGTATCAGGAAGTCAGAGTATGAATTTTGATTCCATGTCTTTGTTTAATGGCATTGGCGGTGAAATACCACTTGATACAGCAATGAAATTTACGGCTGTGTTTGCTGCCATGAGATTGCGTGCCGAATGTGTGGCCTCTCTTCCAAAAACACTAACGGAACGGATTGAAAGCGGGAAGATAGAAGCGTTAAATCATCCTATTTACAAGTTGATAAAATATCGTCCTAATGGGTATATGAATGTGTTTTCTTTTTGGGAATATACAAATTCTTGCCTGGATGGTTGGGGGAATGCTTATGTGTTGATCCGGCGTAATAGTTCAGCAGTTCCGGTGGAATTGCTGCCTATACATCCGAAATATGTTTATGTTACACTCTCAAATGGGAAAAAGTGGTTCCGGGTTTCCGGTTCAAGATGGTATGATGGACTCTATAGTGATGATGACATGCTCCACTTTTTCTCATTATCTATAGATGGTATTAGGGGCATCAATCCTATATCTTACAATTCTCCTGCTATCAGATCGGGGATTGGAGCGACGGCTTTTGGCAATGAATTTTTTGATAAAGGCGGTAACATAAAGGCTGTTCTGGAAAATGACCGGACAATGGGTGTTACTGATTTCAAGGAATTTCAGGAAAAGTTTAATGGAAATTCCAATCATGAAACGGCATTACTTGATGGTGGATGGAAATACAAATCTATCGGAATGGCGCCGGAAGCCGCTCAAATGATCCAAACAAGGACATTAGCCATACAGGATATCGCACGTATATTTAATGTCCCTCCTCATTTATTGGCAGAATTAAGCCGGGCCACATTTTCAAATATAGAACATCAGGATATCCAGTTTATCAAGTACTCCATGCGTCCTACTTTAAAACGTTATGAGGTAGAACTTGAAAACAAATTGCTTTTTGATAATGAGCTGGGAAAGATTGAAATGAAATTCAATATAGACGGCTTTTTACGTGGAGATATGAAAACACGTGCTGCATTTTATCATAATGCAATTTTGGACGGCTGGTTGAATCGTAATGAGGTGAGAGAGATAGAGAACCGTAACCAGGTAGAAGGATTGGACGAATATCTATATCCTTCGAATCAGAATATAACCGGAAAGGAAGAAGAGAACGAAAAAGAAAATTCAGGAAAGGAGAAAGACAATGAGTAACGTCAGAAAGTTTGGTAAAGATGTGGAAAAGACAAGGACGATCCCTTTTGTTTTTTCGGATGAGACACGTGATTCGTATGGTACGGTGTTCACCGCTACCGGCTGGGTACTGGATCGTTTTGAGAAAAACGGGATAGCTCTGTTCAATCATAATGCCTATTCTTCTGATCCAAATATGGCTATCGGATCTGCGCGTGCATGGATAGAAGGGAATAAGCTATTGGGAGAAATAACTTTTGAGGAAAAGGAGATTAATCCATTGGCAGAAACAGTTTTCCGCAAATTCCTTGCCGGCACTTATAAAGGTGTCTCTATCCGTTATTTTCCGTTGGAAAATGGAAAATGGGGCGAAGGTCAGGAAGCTCTTGAAGGTGAAAATCCAACTTATTATATCGGGAAACGTGAACTGTTGGAGATATCTGTAGTACCTATCCCTTCTAATAAAAATGCATTAGTGCGTTCGCATGGTGCTGAAACGTCTACGGAATTGGAAGAGGATGAAGGGTATTATACCGATGGTTTGGTAAGGTTTTGCCCGGATGAACAGACAGACGATATGGATGAAGGCGAAAGCCTGGGTGAAGACGAAGGGAACAACGTTGTTTCCGGGGAATGTATCAGGAGTATGATAGAGGGTTATGCGGCAATTTGTAGAATTTAATAATAGTAGTTATCATGGCAAGAAAAAGAAAAGACGTTCAGAATGAACTTAGTCAAAAGTTGTCAGACATGCGTGCAATCATGGACAAGCCTGAAGAGCAGGAGAAATTGCGTGCCTTGCAGGCAGAAGTAGAAAGCCTGACCGAAGAATTGAACCGTATTAATGTGGATGAAGCGGCGGAACGTGCCATTGCAGCCAGCCGGATCCCGGATGATGTGAAAGAAGCTGCCAGGCAGTTTTCATTTGCAAAGTTTTTCCGTGAATTGGCATCCGGTGAGGGGCTTAGCGGTGTTGAGCAGGAAATGGCACAACTTGCAAAAGAAGAAAGTAGCCGTTCCGGTATAGCATTGAAAGGAATTGGTATTCCTGTATGTGTACTTAATTATAGCCGTGCTTTTGGTGGAAATACGGCCGGAACACAGGCTGATGGCGGTTATACAATCGCTACCTCTTTGAGATATCAGGAGGAATTGCGTAAAAGACTTGTACTTGCGTCTGCCGGTGCACAGTATCTTAGCGGTTTGGTAGGCAATATTTCTGTGATCGATGGTAAGGCTATTACCGCAAGTTGGGAAGGGGAAAACACAACTGTTTCCGATTCTAAGAAGGGCTTTTCTGCACGTAACTTGTCTCCCAAAAGATTGTCTCTCAATGTTCCTGTTTCCAAACAATTGATTATTCAAAGTTCTTTTGATGTCGAGCAGATGATTGTTTCTGATATCTTGAATGCACATGCTGAAGCTTTGGAAACAGCAGCCATCAACGGTAGTGGTTCGGGGCAGCCTACCGGGCTCCTGAATACTTCGGGTATTGGTTCGGTTATCATTGGGGAAAACGGTGGTGCTCCAACGTTTAAGGATATGGTTGACCTGGAAACCGCAATCGCTATAGCGAATGCCGATCTTGGATCGTTGGCGTATGTGACGAATGCGAAGGTTCGTGGTGCTCTCAAAACCACGTTAAGATCAGCAGGGGTATCAGGTTACATCTGGGAAAAAGATGAGGTGAACGGGTATAGGGCGTATGCTTCTAATATTGTGCCTTCTAACATTAAAAAGGGAACAGGGGAAAATTTGAGTGCTGCTATTTTCGGCAATTTTAATGATCTGCTGATTTGCCAGTGGGGTGGCTTGGATGTGATTTCTGATCCTTATGCATTGAAAAAGGAGGCTGCAATTGAGATCACGATGAATGCCTATCATGATGTGTTTGTACGTCGTGCCGGATCGTTTGCGGCAATCAAGGATATTATTGCGTGATGTGGGTTGAATTTATAAAGTCCCGGCAAGGATTGGCATACTTTGCCGGGGACATCGTAAGGATGGATGAAGAAACGGCAAAAAAGCTGATTGATGAAGGGTTTGTCAAACAGTCGGAACAGCCTGACAGTAGTGATCTGCCCGCTGATCTTCCGGGTCGCGCGGCTCTTATCAAAGAAGGGTTGTTGACTAAGGAACAGGTTCTTGCTTCTAAAGAGGTGTTGACTGATATCAAGGGGATTGGTGAAAAAACGTCTGTGGAAATTATCGAAATATTGAGTAAGTAATGATAGGTGATTTAAACAATAGTCCGGTGTCTTTGCAGGAGCTGAAAGAGCATTTGCGCATTTATCATGATTTGTTAGATAATAATTTGACAATTATGTTATTGGCCGCGGTAGGAGATGTTGAAAAATTTGCTGGGATCGATTTTACAGTGGATTTTAAGGAAGGAGTGCCTTATCAAATAAAAGCCGCTATTCTTTTGACTGCCGGAAGATTGTTTGAAAACCCTACAGATGGTGTTGATGGCCTGCCTACAATGGCTAAAAATTTAATTAAAGACTTTAGAAAATGGGACAAGATAACAAAGTGAATTTGGGAAAGATGGTAAATAAGATGCAATTATTTAAGCCTGAATGTGTAAAAAGTAGGACGGGTGAATCAATTGTAAAATATGTACCTTCTCATGTGTTCCTTTCTGAAATAATTGAATTGAAAAACAACAGCGATCGTATAGATGATGTTCTGTCTGGGAAATATTATTTAAAATTCAATGCCAATTTATTTGATATCACAACTGATTGGCGTGTAGAACATAACGGACTACAGTACGATATTGACAAAATTACTATCCTTAATCGTGGATTGTATGCAGTATATGAATGTTCTAAAAGTAATTTAGAATGAAAAAAATAGATGAATTTATTGCAGGAAAGCTTATAGAAGCTTGTGGTAAACAGGTAAATGTATCTCCTGTCATTGCAAAAGAAAATGTAAAGCTACCACTTATTATTTATGCCTGTGAATCTTTTGAGGCTGTTCATACAAAGACAAAGTTAGAAGGTTATTGGTCGAATTATACTATCGACATATATACAGAGACGCATGAGGAGGGAAGCGCTTTATCCGATAAGGTTATAGATGCCCTTGATGGGGTACAAAGCGAAATTGTAGAGCAATGTACCATTGAGTCAGGTTCGGTTGATTATACGACATGCTATATACACACCTTAAAATTTAGGTTAGCTCATGAATAGTGGATTTGAATGTGATTTTAAGGATTTTGAAAAGCTTGTAGTTCGTTTGACTGGTAAGGAAATGAAGCTGGCGAGAAAGAAGGCTTTACGGAAAGGAAGTTCAATTCTTGTGCGGGGGACTCGGAAAGAATTACGTTCTGCAGGTTTTAAGTTTCGGCGTTGGATGGATAAGGCTGTAAAGTATAAAGTACATAGGAGTGCTAATAGTTCTACTGTGCATCTTTTCGGTGATATCCGCGAAACGGGAAAAGATAGAGGGATAGTTCGTTATCTGGAAGTTGGTACAGATGAGCGATATAGGTCTATCAAATATATGTATCGCGGAAAACGAAGAATTAAACGGGTTATTATTGGTAGAAAGAAAGGATATTCTGGAAGAATAAAGGGATATGATTTTTTTGCAAATGCTCGGGATAATTCAGCCATTCAAGTACAAAATGTAATGAATACAACACTTGATTTTGAAATAAGGAAAATTAGTTTTTTAAAATAATAAGCTTATGGTAACAAAGGGAAAAGACCTTATGATCTTTCAAAAGGTAGCAGAAGTATATAAGGCTTTGGCTTCTGCAACAAATCATACACTCAGTATATCTGCTGCTGTAATGGAGGCTTCCAGTAAAGATAGCGGAAAATGGGGTGATAATGAGGCCGGTCGTATGGAGTGGGAAATGGGTACAGAAAATCTGTTTGTACAATTAGATTTTGATACCTTGTTCAAAGCTATGGTTGCAGGAGAAAAACTTATTGTTGCTTTTGAAATTGCATCAAATGCAAATAATGATGAAGGAAAGCCTGCCGATGGCTGGGCGATTGGCGATGGTGGATATGAAGGTGAAGTTCTGATAACTTCACTGAATGCAAATGCACCTAACGGGGAGAATGCTACTTATTCAGCAACTTTCAAAGGTTGTGGGCCTTTGATGCCGCGTACGAAAGCATAATTTTAGTAAACGGGAGGGGTATTTTCCTCCCGTAGTGCAAATTCAATAAAGATAGGTAATATGATAAAGATTGGAGATAATGAATATATCCTTAAATACACAGTTCGAGCCTTGTTTATTTATGAACGTATTACAGGATTATCTTTTTCACCTGATAAACTGATAAATGAGTATACGCTTATGTATGCCATTCTTATTGCAAACAATAATAACTTTAATTTAATGTTTGAAGACTTTATCAGCTTATGTGATGAGAATCCAGGTATATTCCTTGAATTTAGACGATGGTTGTTAGATACCTTGAAACGACTGTCTTTGTTTCAGACAGAGAATCAAGATCAAGATCCAGATGATAAAAAAAAAGGCTAACAATTTGTGAAGTCTATGTCATGATGGTAATAGAGGTTAAGCTTGATCCTGGATATGTATTAGATAGAATGGAGTTTTACGAGATAGAGGCCATACTGGAGAAGTTGCATTGTGTGAATAGAGATAGTTGGGAACAGGCGCGCTTAATATCTTATGTCATGGCTCAGTCGAATAGTACAAAACAGCTTAAACC
Organism: Parabacteroides acidifaciens; assembly: GCF_003363715.1. GTDB lineage: Bacteria > Bacteroidota > Bacteroidia > Bacteroidales > Tannerellaceae > Parabacteroides > Parabacteroides acidifaciens. The sequence goes on along the minus strand of NZ_QREV01000048.1, from coordinate 13,711 downwards.
TACCGACTTGATAAAATTCCCCTGGGATGACAAAAATGATAATACGGGGAATACATCAGTAAATACGGAGGATATGGAGCGTTTGAGAAAGAAAGCAGAAGAATATATAAAATCAAAATAACATGCCAACAGATTTAGTAACAAGGTTATTTCTGAAAAATCAGGATTTTGATAAAAATCTGAAAGGGAGTGGAAAGCAATTACAAGCCTTTGAAAAAAAAGTAGATGCTATGGCTGTGTCTGTCCGTAGTTTTGTAGGAGGTTTTGCAGGAATGGCTGGGGTGTCTTTTGCTTTTATGGATATTGCACAGAAAAGTATGCAATTTGAAAAATCTTTATCTTCTCTTCGCTCACTCACAGGAGTTTCAGCTAAGGAATTGGAGTATTTCAAGAACGAAGCTATAAAAATGGGAGCAACATCTACTCAGACAGCAAGTCAGGTTGTAGAAGCCTTTCAGTTGATAGGCTCTCAGAAACCGGAGCTTTTAAAAAATAAAGCAGCATTAGCGGAAGTTACTAACCAGGCTATTATTTTAGCGGAAGCGGCAGGAATGGAGGTTCCCGAAGCTGCTAAAGCTCTTACAGGCTCCCTTAATCAGATGGGAGAATCTGCCAATAAAGCTGGTGAGTACATTAATATTTTGGCTGCTGCTTCTCAAGCGGGTAGTGCAGATATACCATATTTAACGAAAGCAATAGAGAAGTCAGGAGGCGCAGCCAGTTCGGTAGGGATAAAATACAATGAATTGGTAGCTGCGATTGAGGCTATTGCCCCCAAAGTCTCTGAAGCAAGCGAGGCGGGCACGAATCTAAGAAATATATTTTTAATACTTGAGTCCAGTGCAGATAAGAATTTGAAGCCTTCTGTTGTTGGATTAAGCACAGCTTTAGAAAATTTAGCTGCTAAAAATTATGATGCTACGCAAATGACTAAATTGTTCGGTCGTGAGAGCGTGACGGCGGCTCTTGCTATTGTAAATGCGAAAGATGATTATAAAAATTATCTGGAGGCTATTACAGGAACCAATACGGCTTTAGAACAGCAGAAGATCAATAATGATAATTTGGCTGGGTCGATCAATGCTGTTTCGTCGGCATGGGAAGGCTTTGTTCTTACAATAAATAATAGTAACGGAGTGCTAAAAGATACGGTTGATTTGCTCGCAAATTTATTAGGCCGAATGACGGAGTATTTTAAGTCGGATCAGCAAAAACAGAACGCAATCATTCAGGAGGGGGTAAAAGAAAGAAAAAAGACATTAGAAAAAGAAATTGAAGGTTGGATGGTTTTAGGTGATCGGAAAAAAGCCATAACGGAAACGATGCGTCAATTTTCCTTGCGAAACCCAGGAGGCGAAGACACTATTTTGAGTGACATGAAAAATGAGGTTGTTAAATTAGAGAATTTGCAAAGTGCCTTAAAAAAATACCAACCACAAACGGGATTTGATAAGGCTCTGCATGCAACTGTTCCGTATTCCTTTCTATCACCTGCTGGTGTAGCTGAAAAAAATAAATTGGAGGATCAGATAGGAATACAACGGAAACTGATTTCTGATTTAGAGATTAAAAGAGACATATATAAGCAGTCTGTCCAATTCTTAAACGATGAACTGAAAGCTACTGAAAAAATAGAAAATGCAAACAATACGACATCTGGTGCCAAAACGGTGACGGATGAGATGCGTAAAAAATGGAAAAATGAAGCCATTATTCAAAAGATTGAGTTCGATATTGATTCCGACTTAAAAGATAAAATTCGGGATATTCCTAATATGGAAAGGGTCAAGATCCCAGCAACATTAGATATTTATGATCCAGAAGGTTCTCGCTTTGAAGAAGAGGTTCCTGATATGACGGGTAGTATCGAAGCCTATCAGAAGCGCTTACAAGCTGTGACTGTCTCTTATAACGAAGCTACTACAGATGAACTCCGAGCGATATATTCAAAACAACGCGCAGATTTGGAAAAGCATTTAGAGGAAATGACCGATATGAATCAGGGTATGATTGATATCAGTCAAGAACTTGAAAATTTAGTTCAATCGGGGCTTGTTTCAGGCTTTGAATCGCTTGGTGAGGTTTTGGCTTCGGAAGATGCGGGGGAAGCTATGAGGAATATGCTGATTGGATTAATGGATATGCTTAAACAGTTCGGTGCAGCTTTGGTTGCTGCAGGTATGGCTAAAATCGCGTTTGATAAATTATTAATAAATCCATTTGCAGCTATCGCGGCCGGTGGGGCATTGATCGTTGCAACATCTGCGGCTAAGGCGGCGTTGAATAAATCAGTTTCAACGGGCAACTATACAGAAGGTGGAGTTGCTCCATATTATACTGTCGGAGATAGATTGACTGCTCAAATAAATGGGGGAGAAATGATTTTGAATACAGATCAGCAGGCCAAGCTATTTGAGATGTTGAATGTGGGTAGGACCTTTGTAGATAATTCAGAGCGTGAGTTAACTGGCAGACTTGTTGGAGAAGGATCTCAATTAGTAGCATTGATCGAGTATACGAATAAAAAAAGGAGCAGAGGAAAATGAATTTACGATACTATAATATATTTAAAGGATTAGATGATGCGTCTAATCGGATAGAGATATTGACTAATTATAACGTTCAAGTGCGTGAAGTGAAAACAACTGTGCCTGCGTTTACTCTCGCTTATCAGCGGTGCGAAAAATTAACGCCAGTTAGGGGGGCGCAAGCCACAATTAAATTGATTAGTGAAACAAATTTTCAATTTACAGATCTGCATACAGATGATATGCAAGGTTACATGGTTAAGTTTTTTCGCGAAGATAAACCTCATTGGATAGGTTGGCTGGATAGTGAATATTATGAAGAAAAGCTTTCGGATTATCCTCCCTATCCAGTAGAATTTTCTGCTTCGGATTTTAACATATGGGAGAGATTGAAATATCGGGATGTTTCGGATAAGATGTATGTTGATATTGTTCCGTTTGTCATTCATTTGAAACGCTGTTTTGACAAATTAAATCTGCCTTTTCATAAGCTTTATATTGGTAGTACAACTGTCCCGAATGATGTCCCTATGTCAGCAACAGAGACTCCTTTGCATGTTCTTTACATGATGTCTCAAAATTTCTATGACGAAGACAAGGAACCTATGACTTGTAGGGAGGTAGTAGAGGCAATTCTACAACCATTCGGCCTTATGATGGTACAGAAAGATGCGAATGTCTATATCTACGATTATAATACATTAAAGCAAGGACTACCGATGAAGCGGTACGACTTTGACACCTTTTCTTATGAGGCAGATGAGGTTGTGAATTTTGATTTTGGAAATTTGGTAGAGATCGGTTTTGCTTCAACAGATGGAGAGTACGGTTTTGAGGAAATGGTGAATAATGTAACAATAACAAGCTCCTTATATGCAAACGCGTTACAATTGGACGCAAAAGTTGATGAAGAATCAGTAACAGACTCGTTTAAGCCGAACGTTGCACAATTAAGTGCTGGATATTATAAATCATCTGATCAAATAGAAAATCTGCAGTCTGATGGTGAGGGCTTTTTTGTTATTTTTTATGACCGAAATCTTTCGAGTTATATAGGCGATACCGATTCAATAGCCGGCTGTTTTGTAGATTACACTCCGGACGCCTCGATAATAACTCCGCAATTTCGCGTCCGGTACCCTAATTATGTGACAAAGGTTGAGCAACCGGAAGGTAGGCGGAAATCTCCATTTTATGTCAACTTGAAAATAGATGCTTATCCAAGCACAGCGGATCATCCGATATTGCAAGAGAAAAAAGATGGTGTCAATAATAGCGGAGTTCTTAAAGCTTTTTGTAATTTGTATTTTGTAGATGAGACTGGCAAAGCGATTGCCTATTATAATAACACGAACGAAGGTGAACATATCTGGGAAGCCGCATCTAATGGAACGATCCAACAAGGAAAATGCGTGTTGTGGTTTAGTACAGATGATACGGATAATTCAATTCTCGATACGTGGACAACAAACGCAAATAAAGTCCGGCCAATGGATAAACCAACTACAAATAAGACTGGGCTTGATTCGTCATTGGTAGGGCGGGGCATTTTTATCAGGCCTAATTTGAGTGGTTATTTAGTGTTTGAGATAACCAATAAAAATTTAATTCTAAATCCAGTGTCGGAGAAACTCGTGGATGTAAGTAAGGTTAAAATGATTTTATACAATAACATTAATATCGTTATTGTAGATTCAGAAGGACATGAGCCGTCTACTGATGATTATGAATTTAAGAGTTATGTCAACAAAAGAGTTGCCAGTGATTTTGACGATGTTACATTGAAATGTATCTCTGCAAATGAAGAAAAGGCCCCGATAGGAAAAGCTAACATTCTAAGGAAAGTTGAAGGCGGATTTGATTTCCAAACGGCTTTTACTCGTGCTGGGCAAACTGACATATTGGAAAGATTATTGATGTGTACAATTCATTCAAATTTTGCAACTAAAAATGAAAAACTTACAGTCGATGTAAAGATGACCAATAATCCGGCTTTGTCATATGTATCATGTAATCCAATTTTGTCTAATAAATACTTGGTTATCGGATGCACATTGGACTATAATAATGCAAAGACGACGATATCAGCAGTCGATTATTCTGATGATGTGGCAAAATTAAGCAACATTCCATATGACGATTAATATACGAAATAAGAACATTCGCAAAAATGCTTTACCACGTACGGGGAAAGTGTTGGACGCTGTCGGCGGGGGAGGATATCCTTCGGCTGGTAGTGTCCCGTCCACCGGCGGATCATCTGTTGTTGAGGGCAACTTTGAAATTATAGAAGGGGAGGGCATATTAGTTGATAAGCAGTCTGCTGGTAGTTTGATATATAAAATATCTCATGGTAATACATCAGAAGGAGAAAGCACAGCTAATGAAGGCACGTTTGTTGTAAAGAACGTGCTTGTTGACACTTTCGGCCATGTTACAGGCGTGGAAAGCGATGATATGGGGATTATCTTCGACGGTAAATATCTTCGCAAGGATAAGCCGGACCAGACGGACTACTTGTTGGGGCTTAACGGTGGTGCTACGTTCGGCAATTATGTCGGAGGCTTTTTAGGTTCAGGCGGAATAATCAATGAAAAAGGTTATGCTGAACTTATGGGGCTAACTCTCCGAGAATTTCTTGAAGTGCCGGAGCTGCGATTCAACCGAATCGATGTAATATCGGGTGAGACATGGAACGCTATCGCGTTTGGCCTTATCGAGTCTGTGGATGAAGTTAACCGGATCGTAACGTTGAAACTGGAAGAGGGTGAGTTGTCCGGGATGCATCTTAGCGATTTCTGCCGTGGTATCTTCCATAACCTTACCGACAATGCAACACAGCCGGGAAAGGATAGTGCAGGTTTTGAGGTGATGGTCGGTTTTTCCACATCCTATTTTACACCAGTTGAAATCATAGATAACGCGCATTTTAAATATGAACTAAAACCTGGTACAACAGTTCACCCATGCACCTTCATGAAGTTTGCCGTTTACGGTAATCCGACCGACAAGAACCGGCAGGCGTCGGCCTACTCGACGCGTACATATCAGCGGTACTTGGTTGGTGTTGACACTTGGGAAATCACGCCTAAGCATGTTTCAATGCAGTTTGGTGACCTGTCCAACCTTGTTATCAATGGCGAAAGCTTGGCGGGAGGTTCTGTTTATCTGAATAACGTCTATTTTGGCGGCAACATCCTGACCGTTGGTGGACTGGATAACGGTTTGAAAGGGAAGGATGCTTATTCCGTTACTCTCTCGACTTATAGTGCAGTGTTCAATACCAGGGAAGATTTGACAGAACAGTCGGATGTTGTAACCGGCGACAAAACCGTTATGACCGGTTCCGATATCGTCGTTGCGTCTGCCTTCCGTATTACCACGCGCATACAGGCAACAAAGGGAGAAAAGCCGCTCCGTTATAGTACTGTTGTCGGTGAAGGTAAATACCTTGTGTCTGCGACCGGTGACGGCTGCACATTCACAGTGACAGACGGTATGATTGTCGTGCATAGTGTCACCGCAGAAAAGGCAGTAATAAAGATCGATGTCAACTGCGAGGGCATTGCTGTGTATGAGCAGGAATTTACGATCGTGAGCGTAACGGACGGTATTGATGGAACGGATATTGAATGGATATATCAGCGTACAGCGACCGAGGCCGGCAAACCATCTAAGCCTGTATCCGAAAATATAGATGATTTTGTTCCGGAAGGCTGGACGGACGATCCTGTAGGAACGACGATTGATATGCCTTATGAGTGGTCCTGTAAGCGTGAAAAGAACAATGGCGTCTGGGGTGAGTTTTCCGATGTGTTCCTGTGGTTGAAATTTGGAAAAGACGGAAAGGAAATAGAGTACATCTACCGGCGTACATCAAGCGCATCGCGGCCGTCAACTCCCGGCACGTCGCAGACGGATGATTTTGTTCCGGAAGGCTGGACGGATGATCCGGTTGGCCCGAATGCTTCTTATCCTTACGAATGGGTCAGTGTCCGCAAAAAAGTAAATGGCGTTTGGGGATCATTCTCTTTGCCTGCTTTGTCGGCAAAATATAGTTTCGATGGTCAAGATGGAAGGCCAGGAACCGATGGACGCCCCGGTATTGATGGTACTGACGGCATACAGGGGCCGGCATTAAATTATTGCGGTGATTGGTCGTCCACTACGACGTATTACAAGAATGATCATCTGGTAGATGTGGTGAGCGTTAGGGACAGTAGTGATAATCCTACTTTCTATCTATTGCTTAATTCAAGTAGCAGAAATCAATATCCAGGCTCTTATCCGAGTGTCTGGCAGGTACAAAACAGTTTTAAAAATGTTGCTACTGACTTGCTGTTTGCAAAGAAAGCCACTATATCGAGATGGTCATTCAGCAACTATTATATATACTCAAACAACTTGTCTGCCTGTTTTAATGGATCGGAAAATGCGGATGTGCCTTTGTTAGCTGTAGGTGTAAATGGACAAACATTGGATTCAAGGGGACTTATCCCAGATTCGGCTTCCCCTGGTGGGTATAAGGTTAATCCGAAAGCAGCTTTGAAAATATACAAAAGAGGTATTCTCACTGTTGGTGAAGGTATAGAAGATTCTAATGCAGGTATAAGCGGTGTCGGTTCTGCTGCATCAAATCCAGCGCCGATCCGATTTTGGGCGGGGAGCACTTACGATAATCGTTATAGCGCTCCCTATCGTGTAGACCATTTCGGGAATTTAGTGGCAAACAATTGTGATCTAACGGGTTCGTTTAAAACGTCTGCGGCTGGTAAAAGACTGTCTATATCGATAAATTCTACTTATGGCGCATTGCTTAGCATGACAGATGCAAATTCAAATTCAGTATTAAAACTATTCGGCCCGGGGACATCTACCCCCGCCGGTATAAATGTAGTGAATGGCTCTTTTACATCGATAATGGAGGGACATCAGTTTGCTCTTATTAGCTCAATCGGGAGTATGTCTACGAAAATAGATTCGGACGGAAGCACAATGATTAAAGCGTCAAAATGGCCAACTGCAGCAAAAGCGGGAATAGGTGAAATGTATGTAGAAAACGGATATGTAAAAGTAAAAACATCATAATAGTCAAGAGTATGAAATTATCAATAGTCGACAGAATAATCATTGATCAATCTATTTTACCGGAAGCCGGAACGATAGAAGCTATTAAAACGATCATATCTATCCGCAAAAAACTGGCATTTAGCCAAGCGGAGATGATGGGCCTTAGTATATCTAAACCTTACGGTAACATAGTGCAGATAGATAAAGTAACTCCTGAAATGGTAGTGAGGGAAACAGACTATCCTTTGGCTGAAAATGAGATCATCTTTTTAAAGAATATGTCTAAAAACTGCAATGAAAACGGGTGGGTTACGATGGATAGCCTGGACACGATCGAAATGATTTTAAACTATAATGAACAGTGATATGGAAGGAACGAAAGACATAAAGAACTTTACCAAGTTCCCGTCCTTGTCGGATGATGACTTGTTACTTGGATCGAAAACATCCCTTGGTGGAACAGATGCGTCTATTACCGTTGCTAATTTCAAAAAGCAGGTGGTTCAGGACGTGAAACCGTCAATTGTTAATGGCTATTGGTGGGTAGACAATATCAACACGGGTGTCCTGGCAACCGGGCGTACGCCTAAATTCCGCAAAACATCCGCCGGTCTGGAAATGAAATACGAGGACCAGGATGATACCGCCTACATCCTTCTTATCCCTATGTCGGATTTGGCCTTTACTTTCGACGATCTTTCTCCGGAGCAGGTGGAAGAGTTGAAACTAAAGTTCAGCGATCTGACGGACGCGGATAAAGAAGCTTTGCGCGGTAAGGCCTTTACATATGATATGTTCACTCCGGAGCAACTTGCCGATCTGCGGCTGACATGGGATAAGCTGACGCCGGAGCAGAAAAATAGTCTGAAAGGCGATCGGGGGTATAGCGCATTCGAGGTGTGGACACAGCAGGAAGGAAACGCCGGTAAGATTGTTGATGATTATCTGGCTTGGTTACGACAGCCAGCGACAGATGCGGCTAAGCGTGCTGATGAAAAGATGGTTCAAATCTCCGAAGAAGTGAGTCAACTTAAAACTGATTTTGTCACGGACGCTAATCAGCTCAAAGAAGATTTCACCTCTTCGGGGGAGTTGCTCAGACAGCAACTCGCTGAAGCAGCCGAACAGGTCAACACGAATTTAACAAGTGAAGTAAATGCTCTGAAAGGGCAGGCCGAAGCTGTGATATCTGAAACGAATATAGCTAAACAGGGGGCTATAGAAGCTGCCACTAACGCAAAATCTGTTTCTGATCATCCAGGGTATATAGGACCAGATTATCATGTGTACACTTGGGACTATGTGACAGGGGCATATAAAAAGACAGATACAATACTCCGGCCGGAAGGATTCAGTATATATCGTACCTATAACTCTATCGATGCAATGAATGCCGACCTCGCCAACGTTCCGGAAGGCAAGTTTGTCCTAATCAACACTAATGATGTTGAGAATCCCGACGATGCAAAACTATATGTCCGTGGCGCGACTTCGTTTGAGTATCTGGTCGATATGTCCGGTGCGATTGGGTTCACCGGGAAAACGCCTGGCTTCACGATTGGAACCGTCACGGAAGGCGCTGTAACGGATGTTACGATCTCGGAGAACGGGACAGATCCAGACGGCAACCCTCTGTATAAATTGAACTTTGTTCTTCGTCGTGGTCCGCAAGGCTTTACGCCTGTCGTTGAGATTGGCACAGTGACAACGGGACTTCCTGGTACACCTGCATCCGTCGAGTTTATTCAGAACGGGCAGACAGAAGAAGGTCGAGAGAAGTATCTGCTGAATCTGACTATTCCGAGAGGTAACCCGGGAACAGGCAACGTTTCCGCATTGGGCACAGGATTGGTTGCTGGAAAGATGTATCTGTTTGTACCTGGAATTGATAATAGTACAGATGGCGCATTTGTCGAATATGTCGTACCGGATAATTTTCCCGAAGCCCCGCAGGATGGCAAGACATACGGGCGGAAAGACGGTGAATGGTCAGAGGTCAATTCTGCCGGTAACATGGACGGCGGTACTGCTTTTTCTGTCTACGGTGGTGCTCTGGTAATGGACGGTGGTAATGCAAACGATTAAAACTTAATATTATGGCAGTAAAAATACAACTACGAGGTGATACAAAAGCAAGCTGGTTGCTGGCTAATCCGGTTATCTGCGAGCGTGAAATGGTGTTGGAAACCGATACTGGAAGGTATAAGATCGGTGACGGCGTAAAGAATTATGCAGATTTGGCCTATCATGGAATAGACGGCAAACCCTCACAGATCACGGAGGACGGATTCTGGGAAATCTATGATCCGGCAACGGATGTGTATGTAAAGACATCCCATAAAGCTGTTCCGGAGGATGTGCAGGTGTCGGTTAAAACGAATAATGCAACAACTTATATCCTGACATTCGTGTATGCCGCTGGGACGTTCGATACGCCTAACTTGAAAGGGCAAGACGGTGCGACTTACGATGATACGGCTGTTCGTAACGCACTGACCACTTTGCAGAATCAAATTAACGGCCTTGTCTCCGGCAATGCTTCTGTTGCGATCGAGTCGTTTAACGAGATCATCGCATTCTTGGCCAACGTGGAAGATACTGAGACACTGTCCGGAATCATTGCTGGGCTGAACCAGAGCATTGCGAACGTGCAGGCAGCTATTCCGACAAAGACATCGGAACTACAGAACGACGATCACACGGTCAAAGACGCTGATTATGTCCATACAGATAACAACTATAGCAATGAGGAAAAGGCGAAGGCCACAGAATCGTTAAGATTTAAGGATATTACTGTTGCGACAACGCTTACCGGCCTCTCGATTGCAAACTATTCGATCAAAGTAACGTTGTCGGCCGCGAGTGCCTTGTCGTTTGCGTCTACTCCGGCAGAGGGCTGGGAGTGTATGATCAATATTTATAATAGTTCCGGATTGGACCTAAATCAGCCTTTACCGAACGCATCGGACTGGTTGTGTGAGGATACAAGTATGACCATACCCTTAAATGGCTACGGTGAAATATCGGTGCGATATTCGTTCGGCCATTACTGGGTAATCACTAAGGTTTATGAGCCAAGTGGTCAGCATTCTGGTTAATCAAGAAAGCAAGTAAGAAAAAATTCAAAACGGGAAATAAGTGAGCTATGAAGAGAAGACTGATTTTAAAAGAGACGATAGAAATACCTTACGTACAAGAAGGGCTTGTGCTGTATCTTGATGGAAGGGACAATCTAAAAGGTGGGACGTGGAATGATAGAGTTAACAGCTTGCCTGTTACGTTATATGGCATTGTTAGTCATTCTGCAAAAGGATATGTATTCAATGGTGGATACGGAATACTTGATAACAGGATAGCATCTCTTATCTCTAATTACTCAACGCTTGAAGTTCTTGTTACCCGTACAAGCCAAACATATTATTCTGATCCTATAGTTGCAGATGGGTTAACGTCTCTACGAATGGGTATCGGCCCTCACTATGGAGACGGTACAATTAATACGACCTGTATTCAGCAATATATGACTCAATATAGAGGGACAATACCAACAAACTCATTAACGAATATTTCAGTTCAATATCCAGAAAGAAAGTTATATGTAAACAACGTATTACACAATACTGAAGGAACAGACAATTATCTTACGCTGTCAGATAATAAATTCTATTTAGCTGGACGTAATTTATCAGGCACAACTGAAGGCTATTTTATTGGCACTATACACAGCATAAGACTTTATAACCGAAAGCTGTCAGTAAGTGAGATTCAACAAAATTATAATGTAGACAAACAGTTATTCTCATGATATACATTCAAAAAACAATCGGCTTCTGGGATATAGATTCCCTGCCGGAATCCTACAAGGTAGGAACGAATATAGAGCAATACGAAGAAGGGGCGTATCTGGCTCTTAGTAATGAACAAGCTGCATTTCATGAAGCACATCCAGATGCGTCCCAGCTGGAAGTGTGGAATATAGAGCTAACGCCGGAACCGGAACAACCGGTTGTGCCTGATCCGGAACCCGATGAACTGGCGATTGCCCGGCAAGCTAAGCTACAGGAGATCGCCGAGCAGGATGAGTTTAGTAACAAGTTCTTCGTATCTGTCAAGAGGGGTGGAGCGGAAATTGCCAATCAAGAGTTGTGGATTGATAAGGATTTGCGTAACTCTTTATATAGTATCACGCTTCCAGCTTTGCAGAGTGACGGCGAAACAACTACTAAGTTGTGGACCACCGGCACACCTCCGCAGTCAATAGATGTCCCAATTGTATGGGCGATGGAAAAACTTCCCTTATTGGAAATCTATGCAAAACGCACCTATGACCTCCGCGCAAGCAACGAGGCCGCTACTTATGCCGCTACAACCGTCGACGAGATAGCTCAAATCGACGTAAAGTTGAACTATCCGCATTTTCTTACGTTTGAACTCAATCTGGATCTGGGTGTATGAAAAGGAGTTTGATGGATAAAGATAGACCTTTAATTGAGATAATTGAAGAACTGACGGCATCCGGCACATGGTCTGTTCCGGCAGGATGTAAGTCTGTTGAGGTTTTTCTCGTAGGCGGCGGAGCTGGTGGAGCTTATGGAGCAGGTGGAGGGGGATACACTATTACAGAAAAAGTAAAGGTAGATCCAGGAGATAGTATACAATACACAATAGGTGCAGGCGGTAAATATGGTGGAATGAATGGCAAAGCTCAAAACGGTGGAATATCGTCATTTGGCAACATCCAAGTAAGTGGCGGATTCAGTCCACAAGACTCGAGTAGAAGCAATGGTGGAAGTGGTGGAAGTGGTGGTGCAGGTTATACGCACGCTACGGGCGGAAGCGATGGTAATTCTGGAAATGATGGTAATTCTTATCCGGGGGGTGATGGCCAGGGTACATCTACTCGATGCCCATTTAATAATAAATTATATTCTACAGGAGGAAGTACTGGACGTAATATTACGAATCCTACAGGGAATTGGGGTGATAATGAAAATACCAAATATCGACATGGAGCTGATAATACAGGTGAGGGCGGAAGTGGTTCTGGGTGGTATGGCGGAAATGGTGGTTCTGGAATTATTATTTTACGATATAAAAAATATGAATAGAGTATGACAACAACAATCAAATCAAACAAATCCGATCTGCTGACGCTGTTAGCAATCGTATCCTGCGCTCTCATCATGTCAGCGCAATCAATCAGTGTACCTCACTACTTTCCGACTTCTAAGATCGAAGAGGGCGAAGTAGTTGTGCGTAACGATTCAGTGACAACGGTAATCATCCCGGATATAAGGTAGTTCAAAACCCAAAAGAAGTGAGTCATGAAGAGACGGGTATTATTAAACAACGAAAAGCACAGAACAGATGTCCCGTATGTTGAAATAGGTGGCGTGAAGTGGGCTACAACCAGCCTTATCACAGATATACAAACGGGAGATAACTATTTTGCGGATCTTCCTGAAACATTTGGAAGCATGTTTCAATGGGGGCGTCGTTATGGAGCACCTTCTTCTGTAAAAACGTGTCAGACTGGACAGATGACGATAAATCAAGGACAGGATTTAAACAACGCTTCTAAGTTGATAGGAAACAATTGGAGTGCTAATCCAGGTCCATATCAATATGCTTGGTGTTCTGAAACAAATTCTGATAGGTATCCAACTTTATGGACTCCAGATAAGGGTCCGTACGATCCCTGTCCTGACGGATGGAGAGTCCCTACTTTTGAAGAGCTTGGAATACTTTATAATGCAAAATATAAGGTAAGAGAAAATCTAAATGGAGTAGATGGATGGTATATAGGTGATAGCCGAGAAAAGTCTATGTTTATTCCTTATCAGCCAAATATGTCATGGAGCGTACCAAATTTGGATTCTACATTCTTGGCATTGTTACCATGTGTTTTAGATACGGATAGAACTACACTTTATTTCGCAATATTAAAATCAAATGAGTTCCAATATCAAAGAGCATTCATGTCTTCTGGTGGGGTAATTCGAGCCGTAAAGATATAGCTCATATCTGTCCAGAAATGAAATAATGAATTAATTAAAAAAAGGAGATAAAACAATGGGAATAACAATGTTAACAAGTATTAACGGGGGGGGGGG
>NZ_QREV01000047.1 GCF_003363715.1 Parabacteroides acidifaciens | reverse complement strand
CGGCAATTTTCTGCGCACCTCACGGCAACAAGCCCCCAAAATTTCCTTTAGATATTTGGAACGCCGTCCGTCTTCGTCTGCAAATATTCGATTCTCCGGGAGTTAAGGTTTATCACTTTACTGTTGTTTTCGGTTATCAGCAATCAAATTGCACGCTTTTTGGAATAGGCTCGGCATCTCATATTCTCTGTTGTCACCCGAGTGGGTTAAAACCGTGAAAAAAGTCAAACCAAAATCAATCAAGATTTCGGACGAAATAGAAAAACAGTCGAAACAGGGGGTTAATGTATATTTTTCAATTTGCAAAAGGTACAAACATAAGAAATTGTGAACCTGTAAATGATGATTTAACGGGGTGTCGCTATGTTTGTATTACCGGACGCAGATTTCGCAGACGACGCAGACGAACGCAGATCATTTATTGTTTTAAAAGAAAATAAGTCTGCGTTCCTCTGCGTAATCTGCGCTCGTCTGCGTCCGGTAAATACGAGCAAACGCACCGATAAATCATCATTTATTGTCTCAAATATGCCAAATAATGAATTTATTTATCCCCAATGATTATCGGGTGAGTCCTAATTGTTGTACTCATGGTTTAAACACCGGTTTAAACAAACCCCGAAAAACACAGAAAAAGGCATAAAAAAAGCAGTTACCTAAAAAGATAACTGCTTGATTTTGTGAGCCGAAAGCCGGACTTGAACCGGCGACCTACGCATTACGAATGCGTTGCTCTCTTTCAGCGTCAGAGGCTTCGCCTCCAACGCAACCAGCTGAGCTATTGCGGCTTAGCAGTTATCCTATTTGCTATTTTCTTTTTATTTTCTGTCTGGTTTACATATTGGTTTACATGAGCCATTGATTAATAAATTCGTTAATTATCTCTATTATAAAACATTACACCATTTAACAGATAGTCTACCAATCAAGATAAAACTATCCTCTCCAAAATAACATGGGACACAATTTGCAAGAAGTTAATTATAATACCCCTTGATAAAAAGTGTCCCACTACTATTTTTATCTAAGTGACCTCTCGAGTCATTTAGATTTCCGTCAACGCTCCGGTTTCCACATTGACAGTGAAAAGAACTTGCTGCTTGCTGCCGTCCCGATTGGTAACATCAATCCGGTATTTCCAGATCGGATTGCCTTGTTCCAGGACTGTTATATTGAAACGAGCGTCACCTTTGATGTTTAGCAAAGAGGGAATAGGTGTTTCCCAAACAGTTTCACTAATAGCGTAATTATTTCTATAAATACGAATATCACATCTTTCAGCATCCCTTCTCCAATCACGAAGACCTATACCGTCTGTATATGAAACAGGGAAAATATTTTTTTCCTCTACTAACCAGTTTTGAGGTCTATCTTTCATATCCACAACCTTTTTCCCATCAGGTGATAAAACTGTATAATCTATTCCTTCACCACCATATTCATAAGATGATACGACAATACTCTCTTGAAACCAATGAGGTTGAACAATACCCGGATTATTAAGAGGATAGACAATCAATTTGTCTCCATTTAAAAGAAGAATATCTCTTGCATAACCTCCTGCTTCTAACATTCCTATACCCCAGTTAGAACCTCTTTCTGTATAATACGGAATCATAACAAATCCCCAACTTGTTTTATGAATATCACTTTCAAAATGGAATGCAGAAAGTCTCATAGTTTCAATTTCTCCGTATCCTCTATCTATTTTTATTTCTCGATCAATTGTTTCCGATCCGTTCCACTCTTGTAGCTGTTTTTTCGTTTGTTGGTCAAACATACCAATCCAATGCTTTTCATTTTTAATACCAGTCAAGAATGCTGTATCTTGATTATATGGACAGTGAGTAATGCTTCGCAGATCAAAAACGTTCCGATTTTCCACCTTGTAACCATAGAAACAATCTCCTTGCTGTTCATCCCAATGATCTTTATCACAACTGGATAATAGTAACACAGAACCAAGAACAACAGTACACACTTTAAAAAGAAGATTTCTCATAACAATTAAATTTTACCCTTCCCGTTCCCTCTGGAAAGATTAAAAAATAAAAGGTGTGGGAACTGTATTGCTTCATCCTATTGACGGGCTTCTCGCATTGCCTGTAGTATGGATAAAGCAACAGCAACCCACACCAGTTTTGTATATAAGTTACCCTCACGGGTAATTCTATAACAAATGATGCGGGTGCTATTGCTATCACCTTCATACTACATTCAAATTTTGCGAGAATTTGTCAATAGAAGATAATTTCAATAACACCTTTCGTTAAACGTATGTCCTCTCATATCATCCTATCTCTTTAGGCGTATGAGATTGACACAAAAGTACGAAAAGCGTTTTGTTTTCCAATAGTTGAGGCAGAAATATTTATCATCTAAAAGGAAAGACTATCATAAGCCTGCAATATTTCTTCCTGCCTTAATCCTAAATACCGCTTCGTAATTGCCACACTGGAATGATTAAATAACTCCATCAATTTAACTAAAGCCAATTCTGCATTTTCTGAATTTTGATTGTACACCTGCCTACCAAATGTTTTCCGCAGACTGTGACAACTGAAATTCTGAACTTTTAGCCTGTATTTGGCTTTAATCTCCTTTAGAATTACGTTAATTCTCTGTATCGTGAACGTTGTTCCCTTTTGACTTACCAATATAGGCGAATTAATTCCTATTGGCTGAATATGGTTGTAACATTCTGCAATATGCCTTTTTAGTTGAGGATTAATTCTAATTGTGCGGTTCTTCTTTGTTTTCTTTTCCTGCAAAGTAAACTCATCCACATTTAGAATATCCTTCCAGCGCAATGACAATATATCAGATATGCGCAATCCCCAAAAGCAACCAACGGCAATCAACAGAGACATTTTATAATCTCCATCTTTAGCCAATCGCCTAACCAGATTACTCATTTCATCCCACCCCATATAATCCGCAGTGGTTGTACTATACTTCAAACTCATAATATTCAGTTTTAATTGATTATTTATAAAAGTGATTGTTTTTACGTCTTTGTTTTTCTCTTTAAATGGTAACTAATTGAAAATCAAAAGAACATTCACTTTGTGAATAAGTGAACATTCTTTTTGATAATCATTAGCGTTTCTTTCTTCCCAATAATTCAACCAGAAATAAAAGGATCAGGAACACAGGTATCAGAGGTGCAAATATTACAGCTGCAAAATACAGGATAACAGCAACCAGAATAGGATATATTATAGACATATTTCTATCCTTTCTGATACTTTAGTTTTAAGTTGATAAGTGAGTTTCACCTCACAGACTTTAAATCTTTCTTCCATTGTAGTATGATTTTTGAATTTGTATTTGCATGTTGAGGCGTTTCTCCAATTTCATATTGTCTGTATATCAAGTATCAGACCATATAAATGAAGAAAGCCAAATTGTTTTCTAACTGCCTTATCCTTTCTTCTGCTAAAAATATCTTTTCCCAGAAATAGGATTCCGATCTAATTTTTGTTGGAAACGTTCGAGGCAGGTGGTGTACCCTGTCATGCGAAACAAATCTATTTTCTTAATGATGGGTAATGGGGGATTTAATTAGTACATGAATCCTGTGTACATTATATATCTGTACTAATTGTTGAGGTTACTTTTGCTGTTATAAACATGTCTCACAATCATTATCCTGATTGTTGAAGATTTATTTTCTTTTGGCTTCTGGAATAGGTAACTTTGTGTATGTTTAAATGAAATATCTTCCGAATTGATTCGGCTTATTCATAATTGTGTGTAATGGGTGCTTTGAGAAATCAGGGCATCCATTTTGTGTTTATAAAATGAAAAAATAGGATACTTATTGTTTCCCAACTTCGAGTATCCTATTTTTCTCTTTATTCAAATTTTGTCTTTGGTTTTCAAAGGGACAGACTTCTGATAGATTATTTTATATAGACCCTCCATAAAATGTGTCCCAGTCATCTTCTCTTCTAAAATATTTATGAGCTTTGATTTCATATCCTTTGATCTCTTTGCCATTGATTCTTTTGACTGTAGTTCGCCTCCCTAACTCAAAATAGTGTTTGAGATTTGTGGCAGCAACCTTTAAATTCGCTGTTCTTTCATGTTTTGCATAAATTCGTTGCAGCTTGCTTATTATCTCTTCCTCCGTGTATTTATTGCCTATTTTGAAAGCCGATAGAACTTCATCCATAATAGATAAGTATTTTGACTCCTGTTCTTGTTTTTCCAGAAGCTTCCGCATTCTGGTATTATCGAAATTCACTCTTTCAATAGCTTTACTTCCTGCATAGGAATAGACTTGATATAGCAAAGGTGCTTTTAGTATTATTTCGTTCAGTTTATCGCTTTGTTCCGGAGATAAAAACATGATTAATGGGGCTTCTCCTTCAGGTGTTTCAGGCTTCAAAGTTCTTAATTGAGCCAATAATATCCTTTGTTCATCCTTCGTTAGTCGTTTAGCTCCTATGAAGCCAGATGCTGTTGCATATTTTTTGTGTTCACACGATAGATTAAAGTGTTCTGTCTGTTTATAAGCTGCACATAATTTGCTGCTGGCTGTATAATAATCTCTCACTCTTTCTTTCTCGATCATGTTGGTCACGATAAAGCCATTCAATTTGCCTTGATATTCACCCTCTCGAAAAATTACACTTCCAAATGTCGTGCGTTCCAATATCTCATCTATAAATGGTTGAACGGCTGGATCTGCGCATTCTTGCAGTGTCAATATAGCTTCCCAAAAAGCTTTTTGCTTTGTCAAACTTTCCCGTATTTCTTTTTCGGATCGGACTGATACTTTATCATTAGTCTTTACGATATGCGTAATGCTTCCGTTTCCGTTTCTGAAACGTCCTGTGATTTGTATTGCATGCGTATATGGATCAATAATCGTTTGAGGTTTGCTCCAAAAATCAGAAATCATAATAATATCTGGTTTTATGTCTGTATCCAAATCCACGGCAGAATAATAACGGCTGGTAAAGAAATTGTATCGCTGTAAGTTTCCTGTAAACTCATCATACAAGCCAACAGCGATATTTTTGTTGTTTGCTTTGATTTCTTTTATGCTGTCCGGAGACGTATATAGGTTACTCTCTTTTTGGATGCCTAACTCTTCTATGAGTTTCAGCGCATACTTTACGGAGTTCAGGAAAATCGCTTTAATATTTGTCCCTGTTGCATGTTCTCGCATAGCTTCAATGATGTTATTGGTGAAAGTCAAATGCAAGTCTTTTTTATAATCATATTCGGGAACAATCCGAATTTCATTAAACAGATCTTTTTCAAATCCTTTTAACTTAGCATATAGTGGCGTTGCCGAGATTAAACTTTTTGCATTGAATTTGAAAAAGTCAAAAAATGGGGTGATGATTTTTTCTCTGAAATTAGCCTCTTGAATAATCTTCTCACATTCGTCAATCAGCATGAAAAAATCCTCATACAAATTGAACTTCGTATCTGTAATTGCATTTTTTGCCAATTCGTAACTTTCGGGAGTAGTAAGTATTTTTTTCCATTCAATATTTTCGTTACTCAAGTAGTCTTGGATTTTGATCGGTGATACACCTCCGTAAACCCCAAAGATTTGGGGATGCTTTTTCATTTTGTTTTTTATGACGGGCAGATTTGGGACAACAATTATTGAGTGTCTATAAGAATTAATTTCGCAAGTTGTTGCCCCTATTCCCGTGACAACTTTATTAATAATCATATCAGAAGGTAATCCATCGGGATAAATATCCTCTATGAATTGTCCGAGTTTAAGCCTCTTTTCTTGTATAGCTAATTTCATTGTATTAATTTTAGAAGATAAAACAATGTCGCAATTTAATAAAAAATCCCGTCTCCATTTCTGGAAACAGGATTCTTTTGTTTAGAGCAAGTTCTTCATAGCATCATCCATTTGATCATTGCCAAAGCTATCCAGATAAATTTGTGTTACTTTCTCTGAACTATGTCCCAGTGCTTCACTTATCAAAGATGTGTTTACACCAGACCTTTTTAGCACAGTCGCGAACGAATGTCTTGCTACATAGGTTGTCAAGTCAATAGAAACATCTAACTGCTCTCCTATTCGTTTTAAAGTCTTATTGACTTTTGCTATAACCTTGTGAACCCTATTCACTTTTTGTTGCTCTGTCTTGTGGACAGGGGATAATATTGGAAACAAATACGGATTATCCTGCTGCTTATACTTTTCAATCAGTTCTACAGCTTGCGATTGCAATGGAACTTTGATTTGCTTCTTCGTCTTTTTGCGGATATAAACAAGCCTATTCTCCATTATGTTATCATCCGTCAATCGTGCTATATCCACAAAATTGATACCTGCTGTCAAATAAGAAAAAGTAAATAAATCTATAGAGAAACATTCAAGCCCCGTTTTTCCCTCATAATTCAACACCTTCAAAATAGCATCTTTTGAGATTGACCGCTTTGCAGGAATTTGGTTCAATTTGGAGACTTTAAACGTATTGAAAGGATAATATTCACGCTTCACTACCTTTTCATCTATTGCAAGGTTGTATATCACTCTTAAATGGCGGAAACGTGTACCTATTGTATTTATAGCAAGACCTTGTGCCTGCAACCACAACTCATACTTTTTAAGCCAAGTTACATCTACATCTGAAAATGGGATATTCAAATGCTTATTAAATTTGAGTAGTGAGTTCATAGTCAGTTTATACATATCTGCATACCTCAAACGATTGGCAGAAACAAGCTGTTGAATATACAAATCAAACATATCCTTCACAGTTTTCCGTCTGATAGGTTTATTAACCTTTTCCATTAAAGTTGTTGCTGTAAATTCATTTGCCATTGCTTTTAGCTCTATAACTTTATCTGCATAGGCTCTCTTTTTCTCTGCAATCAACTTCTCAATATACTCCCTGTTGGGACATTTGGCTGTTGGTTTATTCGCTTTGAAATCCCAATACTTAGGATTAAGTGAAATTCCAAGGCTCTCATATTTACGTTTTCCATCTTTACAGACACGCAACATCAAAGGTGACTCATTGTTTTTCAATACTTTAGATTTGTAGCATACGACACTAATTGTTGTACTCATGGTTTACATCTCAGTTTACATGGCACGTGTAAACCCACGAAAAACACAGAAAAAGGCATAAAAAAAGCAGCTACCTAAAAAGATAACTGCTTGATTTTGTGAGCCGAAAGCCGGACTTGAACCGGCGACCTACGCATTACGAATGCGTTGCTCTACCAACTGAGCTATTTCGGCAGCATTTAATTCTTGAATGCGGGCGCAAATATAGTAAGTCTATTCGACATCTGAAAGAAGTTTGGCTAAAAAATCATCTAAATCTGCATCTAAATCTTTTAACAGAGGATCATCCAAGCGCAGATTTTCATCATCAAGGAAGAGAAGTTCCTCAATAACAGAGAAATCCTCATCCGTCAAGCTTACTGAAAACGGTTTCAGAAAACAGGGGTTATCAAATGCTTTTTTGGTAACCAGAACAGCAAGCACGGCTTTCAAGGTTGCAGCGACCTGCTGAGTGAACTGTTCGTCGTCACACGCCACATTCACCCAATCAAAAATGATAGTCTTTTCTACCAGCGCGTCTTCTTCATCATAAATCAGCAGTTCTCCGCTCTCAGCATCTACCTGCACATACAGATCACTGTAACAGTTACCGGCTTCGTTCGCAGCGAGCTTATTGATAGCTGAATTGAAGGTCGTTTCTATGACAGCCTGGATCTTTGCATTGTTTGCACTCATATCTTATTATTTATTCTTTAATCGAAACGTCTGCCAAAAGTAATAATAATTCAGAGAATATCGGACTATTATTGTCCAAATTGCTTATTTAGTTTTTGATCGGACCGGATACGCCCGCCAAGAGCCTCAAGATACAGCTGTTGCATTTTCGTATATTTGTAATCCTGACCCTTCTTACTATTAAAAAGATTATATGATTTAGTCGCCCACTCGAAAGCTTCCGCCAACTGCGTATTCATTTCATAATACAAGGCTAAATTAGAAGCAGCCTTTGCCCGTTCCTTCCAACTCGAAGAATTTGTATAGATATGCCGCCAGCGGAAAGCGGCTTCTTCCCATTTGTCAGACAGGGCATACGCCGTCGCTTCTTTCCAACGGGCACCTTCTCCTTTAAAGAACCAGCGTGTTTCATTTTCCCAGTGAGGGACGAAGTTCGGAGTCACCTTTGCACCGATATACTGTCCGGCAGCCCGGAGAGCTTCATCCGGAGAGGGCAAGTAGAGCTTCAGCAATTCCATATTGTCGGCACTCTCCGACCAAAAAACACTGTCTTCCATATAGACTGTCGCCAACGGATTGTCACGCCCGGGCAGGTAACTACGGACAACGCCGGAAATATGGACATCGACACCGCCTGCAACAAACCCTTCGGCAAAAGCAACCACATCCTTCTCCATCCGGAACAACAAGCGGTCGAAGGATATAATAGCATCCGTACCTGTTTCTTCACAAAGCTCTTTTACCGCTTCAGGAGTCAGCTTTTCATCCACCAGATGTTTACCATCCCGGCGGGTTCCGTCATGATAAAGCAGGACATCATTAAAGAAAGAGACATCGACAATCGATTTTCCCAATGAACGACAAGCGTCGAACAAAGCACTGTCTGCACGGGCACGAGCTGTGTCCTGCACGGTTCCATACAAATTATAGGTATAACCGGCGTTGTCTGGTTGAGGAACGGCGTTATTGACAATCAACACTTTGCCGACACTTTTAGGGAAAGTTACCTCGGCGGGATTATAAGTTTCTATTCCAATGTATTCAATAGTACTGCATGCCGACAACAAGCAGACTATTGACAGGTACAACAGTGTTCTCATCTTTTACAATTATGAATTATAAATTATGAACCATGAATCACAAGTCATGAATCATAATCCATAATTCATAATTCACAATTCCTATCATGCCATATCACAAACGGCTTTGAAATAGCCGATAGATTCAGCGATACCGAGGAAAGGATCTTTCATATCCTTCTCGAACTCAAGACTACACATTCCTGTATAGTTCACTTCGCGCATCATACGGATCAGCGCAGGGAAGTCGATCTTTCCGCGTCCGATTTCGATACCGCGTCCGGCTTTGGAAGAATCCGTCACATCCTTAATGTGCATATCGAACACACGGGTATGATATTTCTTCAGGTCGGCAACAGGATCGCAACCATTACGCAAATCGTGGCCGACATCCAGACACATACCGATACGCCGATCCAGGTCTTTTGTATGTTCCCAAACATCCGTTGCATCCGGATAAGTCTTGATATCAGGTCCGTGCAAGTGGATTGCATAGTTGAAGTCATACTCTTTTACTTTCTTGTCCACGTAAGGTAAAAGTTCGTAATTAGGTACACCCACTATCGTCTTCACTCCTACACGTTTTGCATATTCAAAACCGCGGTCGATTTCAGCCTCGCTCTTCATATAGATAGGACCGACGGCATATCCGGTCACACCATACGAAGCACATTTGTCGTGGAAAGCCTTGATCTGTTCGTCAGTGCTGTCCAGCGGCAAATGGAAATCCTTGATACAAAGATAATGAATATCCAGACGCTGCAAAGTTTTTAACGTAGTTTCCAAGTCAAAGTTCACAAATGTATATCCCGCCATTCCCAAATGGAAAGGATTGACTGCCTTTGCAGCCTTAGGCTTTACAGGATCGGGCAACCCGGCTTTAGCCATACTTGCCGTACCTAACAGGATAGCTCCTGCCAGCCCTTTCTTAAAAAAGGATCTTCTTGATTTCTCCATGATATTAAATTATGTGTTTGTATTATATGCAGCAAATATAGCTTTTTTTTGGTGTGCACGATAACATTTAAGAAAGAAATAAGGTCTTTAGCTGAAATTAATCAATTCATCTCCGCTGTAATTTCACGTAAAAGACAGAACCTTCGCCAACTTTCGAAGTCACACTGATGGTACCACCCATTTTTTCAAGTAAGCCTTTACAGATTGCCAACCCTAAGCCGACACCCTTACTCCAGTCGTCAAGCTGTACAAAACGGCTAAAGATATGATCCAGTTGCTCTTGCGGAATACCTTCACCCGTATCTTGCACGAAAAAGCAGACTTCGGAATCAGTCAGATCGTACCCAAAACGGATATAACCTTCTTCCGTATGCTTAATAGCATTCGTCAACAGGTTTGTCAGCACCTGTGTCAAGCGATTACGATCCGTATAAAGCACGCAAGGCGGACATTCCGCAAGTTGCAGTTCAACACCTTCAGGCATTCTCATATGAATAACGTTATATATTTCGTCCATAAGAGCCGGCAAGTCATGTTCTTCATAGCTAAGCGAAATAGTATTCGACTCGATTTTCGAAATGTCCAACACATCCGAGATCAAGCGTTGCAATAAATCGTTATTATTTTGGATAATCCCCGCAAACTGCCGTCGCATCTCCGGATCTTCTTCGTCAATCAACACCTGCGAAAACCCAACAATCGCATTCAACGGCGTACGGATCTCATGATTCATATTAGCAAGGAATGCGGATTTCAACTGGTCGGATTCTTCTGCTTTCTCCTTGGCCTTTTTCAGCTGGGCGCCATGGCGGCGATGCAGATGCACAAGGAATATCAACAGGCAGCAAAGAAGAACAAGTGCACCCACACCAATCCAGAGATAAAGCAGCTGCGTACGCCCCTTTAAGGCTTCCATCTCCATTTGCTTGTTCGCCAATTCGAGTTTATCGACATTATGCTGTGTCCTCATATCGGCCAGTTCCTTGTAGTATTTGGTCGATGACAATGAATCATTCAGTAGCGCATATTGCCGATAGGTGACAGCTGCATCCTGATAACGTTTCGCCTCCATTAAAAGCCCTGCTTTATTCGCTAAAAGATCAATACAGGAAGACATAAAATTGGCTTGCTTGTAATGTTCATACAACTCGTCATACAATGCTATGGCTTTATCATAATCACCCGTATGCTTGTAAAAATGGGCATAAAGTGTCTTAACTTCCAACACTCTGTTCCCCATTTTATATTTCTTAAATATCGCTTCAGCCCGTTGAATATGCGTCAAGGCCATATCATATTGACCTAATGAGATATAAGCTTGGGCATAACTACGATTCATTATATATTTAAGCGCATAAATGGGGTTTTCGTCATCCAGCTGTTCTATCCCTTCCGCATCACACTGGTCAAGATATCCCTTCAACATATTCAGGTATTCCAATTTCTTATTCATATCGGAAGACTTGTTCAACAATTGGCGGATTATATTCACACGTTTGACCAAAGGCGCATTTCTCATCACCATCCCGGCCAACACCTCTTCATACAATGCCAATCCCTCCTTATCCAAGTTATTGGACAAATAGTAATCCGCCAATGCCTGATTAGCCATATCGGCACCATCCGGATAGTCCAATTCCACAGACAGCCTTTTCAACGAATTGATGCTATCCAAAGCCTCTTTGTTACTTTTCGCCCTTACCAGGACATAAGCATACCAGGCTTTCATCCGGAACATTTCTTCCAATCTGTTTTGTTCGTACAATAAAGGAATAGCCTGCTGCATATAATAGACCATACTATCGATTTCACTCGAGTAATAATATCTGACAAGCAAGAAAAGAGCTGTTGCTTCATAGTGGGCATTTTGCCTCTTCCTGGCTTCATCCAGGAAATGTTTGGTATAGGTCAGACGATCAGCATATTCAACATGCCTCACTACAGAATCATACATCTGTTGCAAGAAAACCGTATCCATATCCGTTACCGATTGCCGGTTCGCGGGAAAAACCCGGTTTATACAACAAATATTACCCAATAGTATCAATATTACCCCCAATAAATGCTTTTTCATCAGTTTTCTATTTTTCTTAAATACGCTTATTCGGGCGGATCGTGAACAGGGAGCGTTACAGAAAACGTCGAACCTTCACCTAACTTGGACTTCACGGTAATCGTTCCTCCCATTTTCAATATCAATCCCCTACAAATAGCAAGCCCTAATCCAACCCCTTTACTCCAATCGCTTAATTGGACAAAACGACTAAAAATACTTTCCAGTTTATCCTCGGGTATCCCTTCGCCTGTATCTTCGACATAGAACCGGAGATCGTTTTCCAACGTTTCATACCCGAAACGAATAAACCCTTTTTCCGTATGCTTTATCGCATTGTTGAGCAAGTTAGTAATAATTTGCGTAAGACGCATACGATCTGTATAAAAATTTATAGCCGAACACTCTTTTAATTCCAGCATAATACCCTCTGGCATACGCAGAAGCGTTGAACGGTAAATCTCGTCCATCATTTCCGGCAAATAGACATTGAAGTAAGAAAGAGTCATCGTATTCGACTCTATTTTCGACAAATCGAGCACATCGTTGATCAGGCGTTGCAGCAATTCATTATTGCTCTGGATAATTTTCAGATATTCCTGCCGCACTTCCGCCTCATCCTCATCGACCAGCACCTGGGAAAAACCGACTATAGCATTCAGCGGCGTACGGATTTCATGATTCATATTGGCAAGAAATGCCGATTTCATATTATCCGCCTCTTCGGCTTTCTCCTTAGCCAACTGCATTTGCTTACTGTACTTATGACGGGAATAGGTTATAAAACCGAGCGTACCGCAAACCAACAACAGAAGAATCAGCCCGCCTCCCATCATCATCATCTGTGAATGGGCTTTGGACACATCCAGTTCCATCTGTTTATTCTTCAGCTCCAGTTTATCCAAGTCATGCTGCGAACGCCAGTTGGCAAGCTCGCTGTAATACTGGCTCGATGTGACCGAATCTTTTAAGGCGATATAGTTCAGATATGTCTCTGTCGCCTTCATCCCCAAACCGGACTTATAATATATCTTCCCTTTATTTTCAAGCATTTCCAGGACAGCACTCTGCCGATTCGTCATTTTGAAATAATCGAGTAAGCTGTCGATTAAGACAAGGGCCTCATTATACCGTCCGACCAGTTGATAATAATAGACTTTGATATTACCCAACGTATATTTCTCTCTTGGCCAGTCATTCCGGTTTGCCAGTTCTTCTGCTTTTTCCAGATTGATCCTTGCCTTTTCCTTATCTTCCTCCAAATAAGCATCGGTAGCCAGGTTTCGATAATAAACATACCAACCATAGTCGAGAGAAGTCTCTTCATTCAATTGAGTCAGTCCCTTATCCTCGCATTCTTGCAAGCTCTTTTTCATTCGTTCCAGAAACATGGTGCGATCATCCGGATCAATATCTTCATTCAATAAATTACGAAGTATATTAAACCGTTTGATAACAGGAGCATCCCTATTTTCCATGCCGGAAAGAATCTCCTTATACAACAAAACCGCCTCATCCTTCAATCCATGCTTCATATAATAATTGGCCAAAGCCTGGTTCGCCATCTCTTCCCCTTCCGGGTAATTCAGCTTTTGGGATAACTCGACCAACTCATGGATTGCAGGCATTACAGACTCCTGATTACCTTCGATCGATAACGAATAGATATTCCAAGCCTTCATCCGGCACAAATCTTCGTACCGCTTTTCCTTAATAAAAAGAGGTTCTGCCTCTGCTATATAATAACGCATACTATCCGGCTTATTCGCATAATAATGCCGGACAAGGAAATAAAGCGCATTTGCCAAACAACTGTCGTTCCGCTGGGCAATCGCTTCGTCATAAAACCATTTGACACACACGCACTCATCTTTAGCATAATTCTGAGCAGCCAATTCATGCAGGCGATCCAGCCTTTCCTTTGCCGGAAGGGCCATTAAAACAGAACGCAAGCTATCCGCCCCGCTGGTTGCATGCAACGGGACAAAAGCTTGCGCCAATAACAATAAGGTTAACCAGAGGAGATGCTTCATCTGATTATGTATTTGTTGAAGCCTATTTCTTCAAAGCGGCAATACTTTCTTCGATAGACTTGATTTTACTTTCCGCGTCGGCCTGTTTCTTTCGTTCCATCTCGATCACCTTAGCCGGTGCCTTACTTACAAAACTTTCATTACTTAGTTTTTTCATGACAGAAGTCAGGAAGCCTTGCTGGTACTTCAGTTCGTCCTGAAGCTTAGCCAACTCTTCTTCCACGTCGATCATATTACCCAATGGAACTGCATACTCCGTCGTACGCACCAGGAAAGAAGCGGCACCGGCAGCTTTCTCTTCCGTACGGGATATGGACGACAGGTTACACATCTTGGCAATCACAGCGTTGAAGTGGTCGTTATGCTCGCCCAACATCTGCAATTCCAAAGCTTCCTTATTCGGTATATTTTTCTGGAGACGTATTGTACGCACTCCACCCACAATTTCTTTTGCAATCTCAAAATCTTCCAGATAAGCGTTATCAACAGGAGCAACCTCCGGTATCAAAGCCACCATCAGGCTCTCGCCTTCCTTACGCGGCTCTAACGCCTGCCACAATTCCTCTGTAATAAAGGGCATGAACGGATGAAGCAGACGAAGCAGGGCGTCGAAGAAACCAAGTGTTGATAAGTAGGTAGACTTATCAACAGGTTGTTGATAACCCGGCTTAACCATCTCTAAATACCAAGAAGAGAACTCATCCCAGAAGAGTTTGTAAACAGCCATCATCGCTTCGCTCAGGCGGTACTTGCCGAACAGGTCGTCCATCTCGGCAATCGTCTTATCGAGCTGCATCTTAAACCACTTAACGGCAGTAGCCGATGCCTCGGGCTGCGGTATATTCTCGTCTACCGTCCATCCTTTGATCAGGCGGAAGGCATTCCATATCTTATTGTTGAAGTTACGTCCCTGTTCGCACAACGCTTCGTCGAACGGAATATCGTTTCCGGCAGGCGCAGCCATCATCAAGCCCATACGCACACCGTCGGCCCCGTACTGTTCGATAAGCAGTAAAGGATCGGGAGAGTTACCTAACGACTTGGACATCTTACGGCCCAACTTGTCACGCACGATACCAGTGAAATAAACATTCTTGAACGGCATCTTGCCCCGGTACTCATAACCCGCCATAATCATACGGGCCACCCAGAAGAAGATGATGTCCGGTCCTGTCACCAGGTCGCTGGTCGGATAGTAATAGTTGATCTCTTCGTTGTCCGGCTCGTTGATCCCGTTGAACAGGGAGACAGGCCACAACCAGGAAGAGAACCACGTATCCAGCACGTCTTCATCCTGACGCAAGTCGGCCATCGTCAGCGCCTTGTTTCCGGTCTTTTCCTTTGCCATCTCCAAAGCCTTCTCCGGAGTCTCGGCTACCACGTAACCGCCTTCGGGCAGGAAGTAAGCCGGAATGCGGTGTCCCCACCAAAGCTGGCGGCTGATACACCAGTCCTTGATGTTCTCCATCCAGTGGCGGTATGTGTTCTTGAACTTCGGCGGATAGAACTTGATGTCGTCCTTCATCACCGGTTCCAGAGCGATCTGTGCCAGATGTTCCATCTTCAGGAACCACTGCATGGACAACTTCGGCTCGATAGGCACGTTGGTACGTTCGGAGAAACCGACTTTATTCTCGTAGGCTTCCACCTTTTCCATCAGTCCGGCCGCTTCGAGATCTTTCTCGATCTGCTTGCGGACGTCGAAACGATCCATACCGACGTACAGGCCGCCGGCTTCACTGATCGTACCGTTATCATTGAAGATATCGATAGAAGGCAAGTTATATTTCTCGCCCAGCATATAGTCGTTCACATCGTGCGCCGGAGTCACTTTCAGGCAACCGGTACCGAACTCGATGTCTACATAGTCGTCTTCGATTACAGGAATCACCCGGTTTACCAGCGGAACGATCACCTTTTTGCCTTTCAGCCAAGTGTTCTTCGGGTCGTTCGGGTTGATACACATGGCGGTGTCACCCATGATTGTCTCCGGACGGGTCGTTGCCACGACGGCATAGCGTCCTTCG
This sequence comes from Parabacteroides acidifaciens, assembly GCF_003363715.1. GTDB lineage: Bacteria > Bacteroidota > Bacteroidia > Bacteroidales > Tannerellaceae > Parabacteroides > Parabacteroides acidifaciens. The sequence goes on along the minus strand of NZ_QREV01000047.1, from coordinate 19,145 downwards.
GCATCGCCTTCCACCTTGTAGCGGAGGTAATACAACTTGCTGTGTTCCTCCTTATATATAACCTCTTCGTCGGACAGGGCGGTCAATGCCTGCGGGTCCCAGTTGACCATGCGGACGCCGCGATAGATCAGTCCTTTCTCGAACAGGTCGACAAAGACCTTGATTACGCTTTCAGAGCGCAGTTCGTCCATCGTAAAGGCCGTGCGGTCCCAGTCGCAGGAAGCGCCGAGTTTGCGCAACTGTTTGAGAATGATGCCTCCGTGCTCTTCCTTCCACTCCCAGGCATGTTTCAGGAAGTCTTCGCGTGTCAGGTCGGCCTTCTTGATGCCCTGCTGTGCAAGACGGTTCACGACTTTCGCTTCCGTCGCAATGGAAGCGTGGTCCGTCCCCGGCACCCAGCAAGCGTTCTTTCCCTGCATGCGGGCACGGCGAACCAGAATATCCTGAATGGTATTGTTAAGCATGTGTCCCATGTGAAGCACGCCTGTGACGTTTGGGGGCGGAATGACGATTGTGTACGGCTCACGGCCATCGGGTTTCGACTTGAAAAAGCCGTTATCCAACCAATACTGATACCACTTACCCTCTACTTCTGCGGGATTGTACTTACTTGCAATTTCCATATTGTCTTGTTCTTATTTTATCTTTATTTAGATTCAGGCAAAGCCCTCTCCTTTGGGGTGCAAAAGTACAAAAATAATACAGATAAGTATAACCTAAATTATATTTGTTCTACATTAAGTCACCCATAAACCAAAATTCAAAGACTTAAAGTTTATTCAAAACCATTGCTCTACGCTTCGGCCGGAATCGGCCGGAACAAATATGCGTTCCCCACAAACGTCCGCTCCAGCTTCCCTTCCGCCGTCATCCGTTTCAGGTCGGCGGCCGCTTTCGTCTTTCCGCAGCGGCAAAGCCCGCGATAGATTTTGCCGGAAATATAGGGATGCGTCTTCAGGTATTCCATTGTGCGCGCCTCGCACTCTTCGGACGAGAAACCAGCCCGTTCGCTCTGCTGCGAACGCTCCAAAGGCATCGTACGCAGGCGATCGCGCAGTTCGGTTGCCGAACGGAACGTCACATCCTGGAAATGAACCGACTCGGCACGTATCTCCTTCTTATCCAACACCGGACGGGCTTTCAGCGAGACACTGAACGTCCCGATGCCTTCCAACTCGATGTTCTGACCGAACATCAGCGCGTCGACCATCAGGTCTTGTACCAACTGCAACATTCCCGTGATATCTGCCGACGAGAAGGACGAACGTCCGCGGGCGCTGGTGATCAAATCTTTCAAACGAACTGTTTTCCAAGGGGCGAAACGGGGATAAAGAGGTTGTTTAATGTCCGTTTTCCCCATACCCGGACGGCGGACCAACTTGTACTCTGCTGACATTTTGTTTATCTTTTAAGTGTTTTCACGTTATCTATTAGCTCTTTCTCTATGGTATCTTAACTCTTTCCTTGTTGTCCGTTAGTTGTCCGCTTGGTGGCGAACGATCGTTCGCTTGCCGCCGGACGATCGTTCACCGCCAAGCGGACGATCGTTCACCGGGCGGCGGACAACTAATGGATGCTATACAAAGATACAAACTATACCGAAGAAACGGTTAACATATATAAAGAAAAAGCGTAATATCCTATTTCCCGCCGTCCCGCTTGCAGCATTGCGTAAAAGCCAGTATCTTTGTGAGCTATCTATATATAATAAGGAATATGATAAAACGCTCACAGCAGAGAGGCACAGATAAGAACAGAGTCCCGCGCGGACGCAAAGTAACGGTGAAAGAAGAGGGCACATTGCTCCCTTTCCTGTTCAGTCTTTTAAACGAACAGAGCAAGAGTTCCGTCAAGGCACTGCTCGCTCACGGACAGATTTCGGTCAACGGGAAGGTGACCTCCCAGTTCGACACGCCGCTTGCCGCGGGCGACGAAGTGACGATCAGTTACGAACGGGGGAAAGTGGAGTTCAACAATCCGCTGCTCACGATCGTTTGGGAGGATGACGACCTGATCGTGGTAAACAAAAAAGAAGGACTGCTCTCGGTGTCGAGTACGCGCGTGAAAGAGCGGACGGCTTACCACCTGCTCAGCGAGTATGTGAAGAAGTCGGACCCGCGAAACAAGATATTCGTCCTTCACCGCCTCGACCGCGACACATCCGGCTTGATGATGTTTGCCAAGAACCAGCAGGTCCAAAAGGAACTGCAAGGAAACTGGAACGCAGCCATCACGGCGCGCACATATGTAGCCGTAGTGGAAGGACGGCCGGAAAAAGACGCGGACCTGATTGTTTCGAACCTGACGGAAAATGCGCAGATGCAGGTTTACGTCACGGCTGAAGGCGACGGCAAGGAGGCGATCACACGTTACCGCCTGCTACACAGCAACGGGTCTTACTCCCTTCTTGAGCTCGACCTCGAGACGGGTCGCAAGAACCAGATACGCGCACAAATGCAGTCTATCGGCCACTCCATAGCCGGCGATTACAAATATGGAGCGGAGACAGATCCCACCGGACGGCTGATGCTTCATGCCCGACGGCTTTTCTTTATCCACCCGGCGACGGGTGAAGAGATGCGTTTCGAGACGCGTATTCCCGATAAGTTCACATCTTTGGCAAAATAAATAAAAACAGAAAGAATAGTATGAAGAAGCTCATGAGTACCTTGATGTTAGTGCTTGTCGCACTGACCGTGCAGGCACAGATTCTCCAGCCTGTGAAATGGAAGATCAAACTGGAAGACTCCGGTTCGGCCGAAAAGGAAATCGTATTTACCGCTACCGCCGAAAAGGGCTGGCACCTGTACGACCAGGATCTGCCGGAAGGCGGCCCGGTCTCGACCTCGTTTACGTTCGAGACGCTGAACGGAGCCGAGCTGATCGGCAAGCCGACCTCGTCCGTCAAACCGACTGTCGTCTACGACGAACTGTTCGCCATGAACCTGCGTTGGTATCCGGGCACAGTGTCGTTCACGCAGAAGATTAAAGTGACCGATCCCGCCAAGTTCAAGGCAGAAGGTGAGGTTGAGTTCATGGCTTGTAATGACGAGACTTGTCTGCCGCCCGACCGCGTGGAGTTCTCGTTCGACAAGAAAAATATCAAAATGACGGCTGCAGCCGAAACGGCGCCCGAAACGATCCAGGAGGATCAGGAAAAGACCGCCGCCGCACAGCCCGATAGCGAAAAGATTACGGAAGATGTCACCACTCCGGTGGCCTCTGCTCCGGCTGTAGACAAAAAACCGGTTGATAATTCTCCGGCCAAAATATCCAACGAACTAACCAACGACGCGGCTCTCTGGACGCCGGTAATCGACCAGATGAAAGCATTCGGCGACACGACAGTTTCCGCCACCGACACGTCCTGGCTGTTTATCTTCTTCGCCGGCTTCCTGGGCGGTTTGATCGCCCTGCTGACTCCGTGCGTATGGCCGATGATCCCGATGACGGTCAGTTTCTTCCTGAAACGGACGAAAGACCGCAAGAAGGCGATCCGCGACGCGGTGACGTACGGGCTTTCCATTATTGTGATTTATTTAGTGATGGGATTGCTGATTACGGGTATATTCGGGGCAAGCGCGTTGAATGACTTGTCGACAAATGCGATCTTCAATATCATATTCTTCCTGCTGTTGGTGGTATTCGCCATCTCTTTCTTCGGAGCATTCGAAATGGTGTTGCCCTCTTCCTGGACGAATAAGTTAGACACGAAGGCGGATTCGACAACGGGTATTATCAGTATCTTCTTTATGTCGTTCACGCTCGTACTGGTTTCTTTCTCCTGCACGGGTCCGATTATCGGGACGTTGCTTGTACAGGCGGCTTCGATGGGAACGGCTGTCGGGCCGGCGATCGGTATGTTCGGTTTTGCATTGGCTTTGTCCATTCCGTTCAGCCTCTTCGCGATCTTCCCGAATATGTTGCAAAGTATGCCGAAGTCCGGCGGTTGGCTGAACTCGGTTAAGGTCGTATTGGGTTTCCTCGAACTGGCATTGGCGTTGAAGTTCCTTTCGGTTGCCGACTTGGCTTACGGATGGCGCTTGTTAGATCGCGAGGTGTTTATCGTGCTTTGGATCGTAATCTTTGCGCTGTTAGGTTGCTATCTGTTGGGCAAGATTAAGTTCAGCCACGACAGCGACCTGCCGTATGTATCCGTGCCGCGTCTGTTTATGGCGATCATCTCGTTCGGTTTCGCTGTTTATATGGTTCCGGGTCTTTGGGGCGCTCCGTTGAAGGCGATCAGTGCGTTCGCTCCTCCTTTGTACACGCAGGATTTCAACTTATATGAAAGTGAAGTGCATGCAGCCTATGACGACTACGAGTCCGGCATGGCGCGTGCCAGACTGCTGAACAAGCCGGTTATGATCGACTTCTCCGGTTTCGGTTGCGTGAACTGCCGTAAGATGGAAGCTTCTGTCTGGACTGACCCGAAAGTAAAACAGCTGTTAGAGAACGATTATGTCCTGATCACCCTGATGGTGGACGACAAGACGAAGTTGCCCGAGCCGATCACAATCGAGGAACATGGCAAGACGCGTAAGCTGAAAACCATCGGTGATAAGTGGAGCTACCTGCAGCGCAGCAAGTTCGGAGCGAACGCCCAGCCGTTCTACGTCCTGCTGAATGCCGACGGTGAACCGCTCGGCCCGTCTTATGCATTCAACGAAGACGTATCCAAATACGTCCAGTTCCTGCAAAACGGGTTGAAAGTATTTAAGGAACAAGGGAAATAATTTGCCAATAGATCAATGTGCCAATATGCCAATTAAGAAGAGACACTTTCCAATTGGCATATTGGCACATTGACACATTAATACATTATCTATAATGGCTACGAAACAAGAAAAGATGGAAGCCTTCGGACAGTTGCTCGACATACTGGACGAGCTTCGCGTAAAATGTCCCTGGGACCGTAAACAGACCAACGAAAGCCTTCGGACGAACACAATCGAGGAGACTTACGAGTTGTGTGATGCCATCATGAAAGATGACAACAATAACATTAAAAAGGAATTGGGCGACCTGCTTCTGCACGTTGTCTTTTATGCCAAGATCGGTGAAGAAAAGGAGGCGTTCGACATCAAGGACGTGTGCGACAGCCTTTGCCAGAAACTGATCTACCGCCATCCGCACGTCTTCGGAGACGCACAGGCAGACACAGCCGGCAAAGTCGAACAAAGCTGGGAACAACTCAAGCTAAAGGAAAAAGGCGGTAACAAAACCGTACTCGAAGGCGTCCCTGCTTCCCTGCCCTCTGTCGTTAAAGCCCACCGCATACAGGATAAGGCGCGCAACGTAGGCTTCGACTGGGAACAGCGCGACCAGGTCTGGGACAAGGTACACGAAGAATTTACCGAGCTGAAGGCAGAAATAGACAAAATGGATGCAGACAAGATGGAAGCTGAATTCGGCGACCTGTTCTTCAGCCTGATCAACGCAGCCCGCCTCTACAAGATCAATCCGGACAACGCCCTGGAACGCACGAACCAAAAGTTTATCCGCCGTTTCAACTATCTGGAAGATCATACCATCAAAGAAGGCAAGTCGCTGAAAGAAATGTCTTTGGAAGAAATGGACCGTATCTGGGATGAGGCAAAAGCGAAAGGGCTATAAAAAACAAAAGGGGAACCGACATCACGTCGCCACCCCTCCCTTAACTTAAACGCCAAAACTAAATCTAAACAAAAAACACAAATAATGATAATATTTTATTTCTTTTTAATCTCTTCTTTCTTATCTCCGTCTCTCATAAACTCCCGTGCGAACTTTCCTTCTGCACGCTTGTATTTGTAAAGCTTCTTAGGAGATAATATCTTTTTAAACTTCTCGTAATACTCCTTTTCCAGTTGTGCTTGCTTCATGTCCACGCTCACACACTCATCGATTACCTTCAAGTAGTCAGCATCGGTAGCATTCTGATTGTGCCTTAAATCTTTGGATAGTTTACGACATTCACGACCGGCCTCAAACATCTTTTCCTGCAGTTCGTTACAAAGAGGAATAAACGCTGCTGCCTCTTCGGGGGTCAAGCCCATTTCTGCCGTAATAAAAGCATTTTTCTTAGCAAGAAATGCTTCTCTATCAAAATTTCGATGCTGTTTCCCACTTTGAGCGTGAGCACTGAATGAGAACACAACTGAACACGCCACAAATGTAATAAAAAATATTTTATTCATACAAGTATTATTACAAAAATATTTTGTCAAACTTATTTTTTCTTCATTTTATTCGATATCTTCCATTTCTTCTGCCAATATATAACCGGCATACTGCTCTTCCAGATACTCCAAGTACTCTTCGTCCTCGGCCGCTTGCAGAGCGGAAACTACTTTAGGAGACACCTCTGTTTTCACGAGTAATGAGTCTGTTTTAGCCGCCTGATCCTCCGGCCCGATCAAAACTTTAAAGAACAACCCCAGTCCGGCAAAAACCGCTGCCATATATAACCAGGGACGAACACGGTCCATCAAGGAAACTTTTTTCACCTCCTTTTCAGGCTCTCTTTCGGGAAGCTGACTCATGATGTTCGCCGCCAACCCTTCCATATACCCTTTGGGCACGGTGAAAGGATTTTTCCCTTTAAGACGGTCCAGATTATTTTGTTCTATTTTCATATCATCTCTCTTTTATGTTCTTTTGACAAATGGTAATACGAAAGGTTTAAACGTCCTTTGTTAAAAACTCCTCTACTTTTTTCACGGCATGATGATAAGAGGCTTTTAAAGCGCCTACAGAAGTTCCGAAAATCTCAGACATATCCTCATATTTCATATCGTCAAAATATTTCATGTTAAACACAGCCCGTTGCTTCTCCGGCAATGTCAGGATCGCTTCCTGCAACTTCATCTGTGCGGCATCCCCATCAAAATACTCGTCCCCTTTCAGGCGCTCCAGCAAAAAAACATCCGTATCATCGATCGAAACGTTATTCTGCGCACGCTGCCGGTTCAGGAAAGTAATGCATTCGTTTATCGCAATCTTGTACAGCCAAGTCGACAGCTTCGCCTCTCCCCGGAAATAGTCGATATTCGTCCAGGCTTTAAGGAATGTATTCTGCAATAAATCGTTAGTATCGTCATGGTCCAATACCATTTTCCGTATCTGCCAATACAACTTCTCCCCATAGAAGTTAACAACCTGCGCAAAGGCATCACGTTGATGTGCCGGATCACGTAATTGTTCTACTATCTCTTCCTCTATATATTGTTGCATTCCTACTACTCACTAATTTGGGGTAAATATAAGAAAATAATCGTTATCTCCCTCTCTTCATTCTAATACAGACAGAAATTATCGATCAAAGTTTAATTATGCATTATACAATAAGGCATAAAAAAAGCGGACAACTTTTACAAGTTATCCGCTTTCGAAGTGCCCAGAACAGGACTCGAACCTGCATGCCTCTCGACACACGCACCTGAAACGTGCGCGTCTACCAATTCCGCCACCTGGGCCTTTCAACACTTTTCAGTGAAACAATCTCTCTCGATTGCGAGTGCAAAAGTAACTGTTTTTTTTGAAACACCAAACGCTTTGACAAAAAAGAATGACAATTCCCGTCACTTTTTTGGCAGGCTCTACTCTTTTATATTTTCAAAATGAAAAGTTCTATCTCCTCCTCTGTAAATCCGGCCTTTCCATTTCCCTTTAGATTGTTTTTGCGATCCGGTAACTTTATCTTTAAAAGTCACTACATAAGTGACAGTCATAACATCCCATTTTTGTTTCCACTTATATGTTAATCGACAATAAGCTGAAATCACAATTGAAGATGCAAGCACTTGGCCTGTGGCACTATACTGCACCATATCGGTATACAAATTTCCTTTTGTAGTAAAAATCTTACCATCCACTATCTCAGACGGCGTTGGAACTTTTACAGAATCACCTTCTGCAAGTAAGAATGCATTCACGTCATCACTCTGAAATAGTGATTCGTTCTTTAAGTATTCTTCATCAGAATTAGTATATGTCATTTTCGAAGGTGTATCATTATCAATCACACGCGGCATCCCATCTACCAATTCAGACTGGACGCCATCGCCTTCTTCCAAGCTATACTCAATACTGGTCAATACATATTGCGGAACACTGGGCAACTCTTCATTATCCTTATCACAAGCGGAGAAAAGGAATAAGCACAAGACAAAAGGTAATAATCGTTTCATACAGTTTAATTTTAAGCTGCTCTAAAGATACGAAGAAATAGTAATCATATCTCCCGCCCTTATCTCTTTAACCATGATTAACAAAAGAAAACGGCCACCTCCCTTTCGGGAAGCAGCCGCTTTTGATTTATGCTTTATGGGAAGAATTACATCATACCGCCCATGCCACCCATACCCGGGTTCATAGCTGGAGCTGCAGGAGCTTCTTCTTTCTTTTCAGCGATCACACATTCTGTAGTCAGGAACATACCTGCGATAGAGGCTGCATTTTCCAAAGCTACACGTGTTACCTTAGTCGGGTCGATTACACCGGCTGCACACAAGTTTTCATACTTGTCTGTACGAGCGTTATAACCGAAGTCACCCTTACCCTCTTTCACTTTCTGAACAACTACTGCACCTTCTTTACCGGCGTTGGCAACGATCTGACGCAACGGTTCTTCGATCGCACGTTTAACGATTTCGATACCGGTTGTTTCATCTTCGTTTTCACCCTTCAGACCTTCCAGAGATTCGATAGCGCGGATGTAAGCAACACCACCACCAGGAACCGTACCTTCTTCGATTGCAGCACGGGTTGCATGCAAAGCGTCGTCTACACGGTCTTTCTTTTCTTTCATTTCTACTTCAGAAGGAGCACCAACGTAAAGAACGGCAACACCACCGGCCATCTTAGCCAGACGTTCCTGCAGTTTTTCTTTGTCGTAGTCAGAAGTCGTATTTTCGATCTGTGTTTTGATCTGACCGATACGAGCCTGGATAGCAGCTTTGTCACCGGCACCGTTAACGATGATAGTGGTATCCTTATCTACTGTAATCTTTTCAGCAGTACCCAGCATATCCATTGTAGCACCTTCCAGCTTCAAGCCTTTTTCTTCAGAGATTACAACACCGCCAGTCAATACAGCGATATCTTCCAACATAGCTTTACGACGGTCACCGAAGCCCGGAGCCTTAACAGCACAAATCTTCAAAGAACCACGCAGACGGTTTACAACCAAAGTTGCCAATGCTTCGCTATCGATATCTTCAGCGATGATCAACAGAGGACGGCCACTCTGAACTGCCGGTTCAAGGATAGGCAGCAAGTCTTTCAATACAGAAATCTTCTTATCGTAGATCAGGATATACGGATTTTCCATCTCGCATTCCATCTTTTCCGTATTCGTAACGAAGTACGGAGAGATATAACCACGATCGAACTGCATACCTTCAACAACATCAACAGTTGTTTCAGTTCCTTTTGCTTCTTCTACTGTGATAACACCTTCTGTTTTCACTTTCTGCATAGCTTCTGCGATCAGCTTACCGATAGCTTCGTCGCCATTTGCAGAAATCTTAGCTACATGTTCGATCTTTTCGAACTGGTCGCCTACAGCTTCAGACTGTGCAGCGAGGCTTTCTACTACTTTAGCAACAGCTTTGTCGATACCACGTTTCAGGTCCATCGGATTAGCACCTGCCGTAACGTTCTTCAGACCGACACCGATAATAGACTGTGCCAGAACTGTAGCAGTTGTCGTACCGTCACCGGCATTGTCATTTGTCTTGGAAGCCACTTCCTTCACCAACTGGGCACCCATGTTTTCGAACGGGCAAGCCACTTCAACTTCTTTTGCTACCGTTACACCGTCTTTTGTAATGTGAGGAGCACCGAATTTCTTTTCGATGATCACGTTACGTCCTTTCGGACCCAGTGTTACTTTTACTGCATTAGCCAGTTCATCCACACCTTTCTTCAGAAGGTCGCGGGCATCCATATCGTATTTAATCTCTTTTGCCATAGTAATATATATCTTATAATTGTATTGTTATTAATAATGAATTAGATAATAGCTAAAATATCAGACTGACGCATGATAAGATATTTCTCACCATCCAGTTCGATTTCTGTTCCTGCATACTTGCCATACAGTACAGTATCACCATTCTTTACAACCATTTCTTCATCCTTTGTTCCGTTACCTACGGCAACAACTTCACCTTTTAAAGGTTTTTCTTTTGCTGAATCGGGAATAATGATTCCGCCAAGTGTTTTTTCTTCTGCTGCAGCCGGCTTAATCAGCACTCTGTCTGCTAATGGTCTAATGTTCATCGTTGTATGTTTTTTAATTGTTAATAATATTACGTTTATCTTGTGCTTTCTTATCGCACGTAAATGTCTATGCGAATACTGTGCCAAAATTGTTATCCGGGAAAAGACTGCCAATTTTGCACCCAGGACAGGCAGACAATGCAAATATGTCTGACAGGATGACCACCCTGCCACAAAAAAACGAACTTCCCCATTACAACAAGAGATGGAACGAGGAAGTTCAACTATCAGTCTATTAAAATAGTAGAAACGGATTGTGCCGGAAGTACCGGTCGATAAACACGGTTTCCTATCCGGATAGAGACGGTGCGGCTGTCATTACTCTCATTGGCCAATGCAACGACAACACTTTTATCGGGATTCACGAAAGCAAGCAGATCGGTAAAAGAACCGGCTGTTTCCACTTTGCGGGCACCCGGCTGGACATAATGGCTCAAATGTTTCATCATATAGTATTCAGGAGTAAAAGAATAGGTCTTGCTTGCCGGATCGACCACAACCAGAGAATTCTGCGCCCACCCCCAACGGCTGATGCCGCCTTTTTCAAGCGATATGTTCCAATACATATAAGCAGAAGCGCCGTGATCCAGATAATGCCGCATCAGGTTCCAGGAATAGACAGCGCCCTTCCAGTCATTCCGCCCGTCGCCACACTCCTGTTCCGTCTGATAAAGTTTCAGCTCCGGATAGCGTTCATGTATTCCTCCTATCGCACCCTTCCCGGCCCATTGGAAACCGACGCCTTTCACGTATTTACGGCAGGCAGGATCTGTCAGGATCGTATCCACCAAAGCCTCATTCTTACGCTCCATCGTTCCGAACATCACATCCACCTGCTGTTTCTCCATTGCCGGTCCCAAGTAATTTCCGACAAAATCAGCCAAGGAGGCCGCTGTCCAACAACAACTGGGAAATATCTGGGCCGAATTAAATTCATTCTGCGGCATAACGGCAAAGATATGGATACCTTGCTCCTTGTAAGCCTCTATAAATTTGGAAAAATATAGAGCATAAGCCCGCAAATAAAGTGAATCCTGGATAAACATATCCTCCCCTTCATGGCCAACTTTATCGGCAGGCAAGCCGTTCCGGTATTTTTCATCATACGCCTCCCCGGTATAAGCGGAAGCATAATGTTTATTGTGCTTCATCCAGGAAGGAGGACACCAGGGAGAAGCCCAAAGACGCAAATCCGCATTATATTTCTGAGCATTCCGGATAAAAGGGATCAGTGTCTGGTGATCATTCGCAATCGTAAAGTTCTTCATTTCAAAATCACCGTCCGTTTCATTATACGAATACCAGTCACGGGAGAAATCATTTGCCCCGACCGGCATACGGCAGATAGTAAAATTAGCACCATATTCCGGAAAGAACAATTCTTCCATGATGCTCTCGCGGTCTGCCGGATTGAGACGGCTCAAAGAAATCCAGCCCAATTCGTTAAAGCAAGCTCCAAAACCATCGATTGTCTGTTGAAGCTTATCTTTATGTATCGTCACATCGATTGTCCGGACCGTATCGGCCGAAGCAGACAACAAATCCGGTTGTTCCTGCCAGAAAGCAGTTTCCGTCGTTGTCACCCAAGACGCACGAGGCTGAAAGGTACAAGACGACAGCAGTAAAAGGATTGAGAGAAGTAAACAATGATTTTTCATAATGATCTGTATATATAAAAAAGAAATGCCACGACATAATCGCAGCACCTCCTCCTGTTATTTTCAGAATTGTCCGATCAATTCCTCTATAGTGACAGGACTCTGTTCGCCTGTCAACATATTTTTCAAGTTGATCTTGCCTTCATTCATTTCGTTTTCTCCGACAATGGCGACAAACGGGATCTTTTTAGTATCGGCATACCCCATCTGCTTTTTCATCTTGGCAGCTTCGGGATATAACTCCGTACGAATACCGGCTGCACGGACTTTCGAGATCAACGGCAGCAAATAGTTTTCCTCTTTTTCTCCGAAGTTCACAAACAGCAACTGCGTTGTCTGTAAAGAATCGGCAGGATAAAGATCCAACTGGTTCAATACGTCGAAGATACGGTCTGCGCCAAATGAGATACCGACACCCGAAACACCATCCATGCCGAACACTCCGGTCAAATTGTCATAACGTCCGCCACCGGTAATACTTCCGATCTGGACATCCAACGCTTTTACTTCAAAGATTGCTCCGGTATAATAGTTCAAGCCGCGAGCCAGTGTCAGGTCCAGTTCCAGTTCAGCATTCAACGGCAACTTGTCGATACGATCCAGGATAAATTCCATTTCGGCAACACCTTTCATCGCTATTTCCGACGCAGCCAACTCCTGTTTCAGCACTGCCAGCTTTTCACGGTTTGTCCCTTTTAACATGATGATCGGTTGCAGACGTGCTATCGCATCTTCGGATAATTCTTTGGAACGAAGTTCTTCATTCACATTATCCAGCCCGATCTTATCCAGCTTGTCTATGGCAACCGTAATATCGACAATCTTATCCGCTTCCCCGATAATTTCAGCAATACCGGAAAGAATCTTACGGTTATTCATCTTGATACAAACACGAATGCCGAAACGGCGGAACACTTCGTCCATTATCTGGATCAGTTCCACTTCGTTTACCAACGAATCGGAACCTACGACATCGCCATCACACTGATAGAACTCCCGGTAACGGCCTCTCTGTGGACGGTCGGCACGCCAAACGGGTTGTATCTGATACCGCTTGAAAGGGAAAGTGATCTCATTGCGATGCTGCACCACAAAACGGGCAAAAGGGACCGTCAGGTCATAGCGCAACCCCTTTTCACAAGCTTTCACGCCGAACTTCACGGCATTGCGTTCCAACAGTTCTTCATCTGTAATACCAGAGAAGCAATCACCGGAATTTAATATTTTGAAAAGCAGCTTATCACCCTCTTCACCATATTTTCCCATCAAAGTAGACAGGTTCTCCATAGCCGGAGTCTCAATCTGCTGAAACCCGTACAGATGATAAACTTCACGAATCGTATTGAATATATAATTACGCTTCGCCATTTCTTCAGGCGAAAAATCTCTTGTTCCTTTAGGGATAGACGGCTTTTGCATATTTCACTATTTTTTTATTCAGAATGCAAAGGTAATGTTTTCTCTTTAATCCCTGCTCCTTCCTCCCAGGAAGATCATGATATAATATAATAATGTAGCGAGCGAACCTAAAGCGGCAACCACATAGGTATAAGCGGCTGAACGTAAAGCATCTTCAGCCTTATCATGCGTATAAGCATTTGTAATCCCGGCATTGCTCAACCAGGCCAGGGCACGCTGACTGGCATTAATCTCAACCGGCAACGTGATAAAACTGAACAACGTTGTCATGGCGAACAGGATAATACCGAAAAGCAGCAACTGCGGGAAAGAATGCAACAGCAACATACCGCCTAACAAGACCCATGTCATGATGTTGGAGGCAAAACTAACGACCGGGACCAACGCCGAACGCATACGCAGAGGCGCATATGCCGTAGCATGCTGAACCGCATGTCCACATTCGTGAGCCGCAACGGCAGCCGCCGCAATACTATTACTATAATAAACCGATTCACTCAAGTTTACCGTCTGGTTAGCCGGATTATAATGGTCTGTCAAATGTCCGGGCGTCGAAATCACCTTCACGTCATAAATACCATTATCATGCAACATCTTCTCTGCAACATCCTTACCGGTCATGCCATTCGGCATCGGTATTTTGGAATACTTCTCAAACTTATTCTGAAGCCGGGAAGAAACCAACCAACTAAGGAGGGCGAAACCGATAAATATAATCCAATACATGCTCATATTCTTCTAATTTATATAGTTATACTAAATAACATAGAACAAAAAGCCTGCCAAAAACAAAAATGGCAGGAGAACCCCCTTCCGGGATGTGGTCTTCTGCCATTTTGTATTATTTTCAGGTCTTATTCTTCCGTATATCTGACAATTGTTTGTTCGCGGTCAGGGCCGACAGAAACAATTTTAATAGGCACTTCCAGCTCTTCTTCCAGGAATGAGATATAAGCATTAAACTCTTCAGGGAATTCGTCTTCGCTCTGCATCTTTGTCATATCGGCATTCCAACCGGGCAGTTCTACATATACAGGTTCGATACCCTCGTTGATTTCAAACGGGAACTCGGTTGTCTCTTCACCATTGATCTTGTAGGCAACACAAGCTTTAACCGTTTCAAAACTATCCAAAACATCACTCTTCATCATGATCAGCTTCGTCACGCCGTTGATCATGATAGCATATTTCAGAGCCACCAGGTCGATCCAGCCACAACGACGTTCACGTCCGGTTACCGCACCATATTCATGGCCGATCTGACGGATCTTTTTGCCTGTTTCGTCGAACAACTCTGTCGGGAACGGTCCACTACCCACGCGTGTGCAATAAGCTTTAAAGATACCATACACATCGCCGATGTTACGCGGAGAAACGCCTAAACCGGTACAGCAACCGGCGCAGATCGTATTGGAGGAGGTCACGAACGGATATGAACCGAAGTCGACATCCAGCATCGTGCCCTGTGCACCTTCGGCCAGAACAGATTTACCTTCTTTCAGATAATTATTGATAACATGTTCGCTATCGATCAGGCGGAACTGTTTCAGGTAGTCCAAAGCCTTGAACCACTGTGCTTCGAGTTCCGTAATATCATATTCATAATTCAGAGAACGCAGAATCGCTTCATGTCTTGCTTTTGCAGCAGCATATTTTTCGTCGAAGTTATGCAGCAAATCACCAACGCGCAAACCGTTACGGCTGACTTTGTCTGTATAAGTCGGGCCGATGCCTTTGCCGGTCGTACCGATTTTGCCGGAACCCTTAGCAGCTTCGTAAGCAGCATCCAATATACGGTGAGTAGGCAGGATCAAATGAGCTTTCTTGGAGATACACAGTTGTTTGGTCAAATCGTGACCGCTTGCGGCAAGCGCTTCCGCTTCCTGCTGGAACAATAACGGATCCAGTACGACACCGTTACCGATAACGTTTACCTTTCCTCCCTGGAAAATACCGGAAGGGATAGAACGTAATACATACTTTTCGCCGTTAAACTCCAAAGTATGTCCTGCATTGGGCCCACCCTGAAAACGAGTAATGACATCGTAGTTCGGAGTCAGCACGTCGACAACTTTACCTTTGCCTTCGTCACCCCATTGCAATCCTAATAAAACATCTACTTTCATCTTTTTATATTATAGGCTGTTAATATTCTTACTTCTTCCGTTGAAGCCGGTATTTACATTTACTGCACACGCCATAAATGTAAAGCGCATGATACTCCGGAGAAAAACGGGATATCTTCAAGTTATCCACATCTTTTTTCAATGTTGCATCTTTCAATTCCCGGATAGCCCCGCATTTGGTACAGATCAAGTGCGAATGTGTCTCGGCCAGTATCCGTAACTCATACTGCATAGACTGCGACATCAATTGATGACGGATAATCAAACCACTGTCTACCAACACATCAAGTGTATTATAAAGAGTAGCCCGGCTTACATGAAAGTTCATTCCCTCCAGTTTCTGATGGAGCATACACATATCGAAATGGCCGGGGAAACTGCATATACATTCCAGTATCACAGATCGTTCCTCAGTCTTTCGTAGTTTTTTCTCAGCAAGATACATGGTGAACATATCTTGCATCTCTGTGTATTTTTTTGCATCCATATTCAAGTTGCGACTCCACGCGACCGACAAAGTTAGCGCATTTATTTTAAACGCAAAGCCTTAACGGGAATATTCAAATTCAAATTTTAAATCATTATAGATTTCCTGCCCTTCGGGTGTCTTCATGAATTCGGGAAACTCGTCGAAGCCGGTCAAGATTTGCCGGGCCTGGCCAGCCGACTGCCTTCCGTAAAATTTCATTGCCTTCACCGCAGCCTGCTTTTCCTTGAAGGACGCCCCGAAATCAGTCCAGGCAACCGTACGCATACATTCGACAATAAACGCCGCCCTCACCGGTGCGATCAGTTCCTTTCCTTCCTTAAACAGTTCAGCCCAGACAAGATAAGCCACCGTACGCGCATATTCGTCTTTCACATTAAAAATCAGCCCAAGCAGCAGATTTTCCACATCGGCCAACTTATGAAACAGATTATGACTGCACTGTTCAGCAATCTCCAAATAGGGGATTTCCTTTACCCACTGCACTGCTTTTTGGAATGAGAATTCGTCTGCCGGCTGTAAGAGAGAGGCCAGTATTTTAAACTCGCGAATATCCTCTTTCCATAAAGCGTCCGCCAACTCGGAATCCGGTTTGTGCATTGCCGCGATCTGCTTGATCTCAGGCAGAGGCACACCGAAATTCAACTTATACACGATGCCTTTCTCGCGCATACTGGTAGAAACCACACCATTCATCGCCAGGCGTAATTGCGTTCTTATCTCTTTCAATTCATCTTGCAGCATACATTTATTATTTATTGTAAGACGGTAAAAATGAATACTCCGTGCTGTAACGCAACATCTGATCGGCATAACCTTCAGTATAATCCAGTACGACGTCCGTTACTTCACCTGTATCACTCTTTATCTCTTTCATCACCGGATTCACAAATCCCTTATACGGTGCCAAATTGAGTTTGGCATACCGTTCAAGCACTTCGGCATGAAGAACCGGATCGACCTTTACGCCATAATCTTCCACAAGTTTCTTCCCCGCTGCAAAATCGCCTTCACTCTTGATACGCTGCACTTCCGCCAACAGGCATCCGAACAACTCGCGCAATTTGGCATAATCATTTACCAGCACATATGTCTTGCCATCGCGCTGTTTCAACTCGACAACGTGATCCGCCTTCCCCTTTTCATATACCCATTTGGCAATCAACTGGCGGTTGCGCATATGGGCCTCTTCCACATTCTTCCCCTGTTCGATGCGCACCAACTGTGTCATAAGGCCGTTCATGATATATTTATAATATTCAGCTTTATGGGCATCCGCATCCGGGACAAGTCCGAGTTCCACCAACTTGGCATCGCCCAGATAATACAAACCGAACAAGTCGGCACGCGCTTCTTCCAACGTAGAACTATATGCTTTCAGAGCATCCGGATCAGTACCGGGAAGGAGCTTGCCGGAACCATGCCCTAAGCACTCATGCAAATCGGTATGCAGGTTATCCGTAATGAAACCATATTTTTTCAACATCTCACGCTCCGCATCACTCCAGACAAACTCTTCACTGAAGCCATTCCCCTGCGAAGCCTTGTCGTAGGCTTCCGTTATATTCTCGATCGTCACGGACTTGGAGCCATGGTCGCGCCGGATCCAATCTGCGTTCGGCAGGTTTATGCCGATCGGAGTGGCCGGATAGCAGTCACCGCCTAACATGGAAACAGTGATCACTTTCGCACTGACACCTTTCACTTTTTCTTTTTTAAAACGTTTATCCACCGGTGAATGATCTTCAAACCATTGTGCATTATCGCTGATCACCTTCGTCCGCTTCGTAGCTTCTTTATTTATAAAGTTCACGGTCGATTCCCAACTGGCTTTCATTCCCAACGGGTCACCGTATGTTTCGATAAAACCATTTACAAAGTCGACATCCGAAACCGTGTCTTCCACCCACAAAATAGAATAGGCATCAAACGTTTTCAAATCGCCCGTCTGATAATATTCGATCAGTTTTTCGATGATTGCTTTCTGCGCTTCGTTTTCAGCAAAGGCAACCGCTTTTTGCAATTCCGACACGATCTTTTCAATTGCCGGTGAATACAGGCCGCCCACTTTCCAGACCTTTTCGACAAGCTTGCCGTTCTCTTTCACCAGGCGGCTGTTCAACCCGTATGAAATCGGGGAAACGGTATCTTTTCCGGCTTTCATCTCCGCATAAAAATCTTCCACCTCTTTCTGGGTAACACCTTCGCCATAATAATTATTGGCAGAAGCCTGAATCAGGTCGGCATCGCCGCTCTGAACCGAGCGTTTTGGCATCACTTCCGGGTCAAAAATCACCGGACTGATCCCGGCAACAAACTGTCCAACCGTCTGTCCCTCTGCGAGTGGAAGTTCCGACACCTCCACCTGCTCCACGCAACTCCGGAAAAACTCAGGAGTGAAGCCGGGCACAAACTTGTCTTCCGCATAGTGATGATGGATGCCGTTTGCAAACCAAACCCGTTTCAGATACGTTTCCAAAGCGATAAACTGCGGCTCCTTCCGGTCGCCCTTATATCCTTTATATATAGCTTCCAGTGTTCTACGAATCGGCAAGTTATAACGGCAATTCTGATCGAACAGGATATCCCGCCCCATCAAAGCCGCCTCCGACAAATGATATAATAGTTGTTTTTGTTTTAATGAAAGGGCCTCAAACCCCGGAACCTGATAACGCAGTATTTGCAGATCAGCAAACTGATCCACTACATAATTAAATTTATCCTGAGCAGCTTCCGCCATCTCAGCCTCCTGCCCTGTACAAGCAGTCATAACCATTGCAGTCATAAGCGATTATTTTATTTTTATAAGGCCGTCTTGCAAAGGTACAGATATTTCGGTAGTTCACAAATAATCCATCAGTTTACGCAATTCATCTTGCAATTGTTTTTTATCGGGTAAATAGAGTTGATATCGACTCACAAACATACACTCCAATTTTCTATTTCACATTGTTTGGCATATTTACAATAACCCCCTATTTTTCTATTTCACCTCAAAAAATGAACGATTTCAATTTGACTTTTCGCTACCGAAACAGCACATTTCGTGACAAACGGACCGGTGGCCTGCGCAGCCCATTCAAAAAGGATGACATTTGTCAAACCGGAACAAAGACTTCCCGACATTCCGATAAAGCTTAACTCCCGGAGAATCGAATATTTGAAAGCATGAAGGGGAAGGGACAGGAA
>NZ_QREV01000046.1 GCF_003363715.1 Parabacteroides acidifaciens | reverse complement strand
AAGCGTAACGAACGCTGTTTCAGCTAATTCGCTACGCTTTGCTCAAATTTTCTTTTTCGCTATGTGTTTATTTTAAAATACCGTTTGTAAGCAATCAGCAAGAGTATGCCGGCCACAAACCACACAATAGCCAAAGATGCTATGCCAAAAGAGAGTCCTAATACAGGTTTTAAAAGTCCCAAGATCATAGGAGCAAAAGCACCCACAGCAAAACCAGTCATCTGCATAACTCCAGAAGCTGAAGAATGATATTTTTCCGGAATCACATCGTACAACACTGAATATGTATTCGCATCAAAGAAAGCACGGGCAAAACCAAATCCGGCAAATCCTACATATACGACAGGCAATAGTGAAGACAACCCCATCAACACAATAAAAGGTGTTGCGACCAATAATCCGATTGCTTGCATCAACAAGCGATTCGCCGGATTCTTTACTGCCAATCGATCCGAATACCTCCCTGCCAAAATGATCCCGATAAAAGCAAACAAATGTGTATAAAACATCGAATGAAAACCTGCATCAGCCAAATCCATATCGAACTGTTCATACAAATAGGTCGGCATCCAAGTCAAATACCCTGTCAGTCCGAAAATCAAAGCACTGAATCCCAATGTCAGACAGAGAGCTGTCGGAACTTTAAAAAGGATTTTCATAGAGTCGAGGAAAGGGATGGTATCCCTTGCTTCAACAATCCGTTCTTTTTGTTCCATCGGTTTATCCTTAAGTCTACAAATCAAAACCACTGTATGAATTACACCGAAGCCTCCAAATATATAAAATGCATTATGCCAGCCATAATGTTGTCCGATATAACCTGCAAGAAATCCACTAATCACAATACCTATATAATAGGCTGTTTGATGAATAGACATCGCAAAAGCACGGGTTTCAACATGATAATCCGACAATAACACGTAGTTAGCCGGTCCGAACAAAGCCTCTCCCATTCCCGTTGCAACACTTCTAAAAAAGATTAACATCAATACACCATTAGCTAAACCTGTAAACATTGTAGCCACGCTCCATAACGCTATACTAAAAATAATAATCCATTTCCGACTTAATTTATCCCCTACATAGCCTGCAAAAGGGACACAAAGAGCGAAAACAAGATTGAAGGCTGTAGAAATTGCACCTATCTGGAAATCACTTAACATTAGCTCTTCCCGTATTAAGGGCAACACTACATTGAAAACTTGTCGGTCCGCTTGATTCAAAAAATAGGCTATCCAAAGAAGAAAAAGAACTTCCCATTTATAGTATGATGTATTAATATTGATCTTCATTGTATATTATTTCTTTCCATTTCTAATTTCATACATATGATATCCTACCTCTCTAATGGCCTTAATTGTTTCCGGATAAGGAGTATCGCATATATCTGTAAAACCAACCTGAAAACATTCTCCATCAAAACGTCCAGTCACCATTTGATCAGAAAATTGATGCCAATGGGTACCAATTATATTCGGATGAGATAACGCTGATTCCACATATTTTATATATGCATCGCCTCGAGCTTTCTGATCTTTAACTTGAATCAAACTCGGATGGAAAAGACCTCGATCTAGTGCGCCAAAATGGAATTCACCGATCATCATTGGTTTATCAATTCCTTCAGGAAACTTAAACCAATCAAGATTATGATTATAAATATTATAGCTTATCACATCGCAATGCTTTGCCGCACAACGTATAACATCTTCTCTTGCACCTCCAGCAAAACGACATCCCATATACAATTTATGAGGGGCTACCTTATTGAACACTTCCTTTA
This sequence comes from Parabacteroides acidifaciens, assembly GCF_003363715.1. Taxonomy (GTDB): domain Bacteria; phylum Bacteroidota; class Bacteroidia; order Bacteroidales; family Tannerellaceae; genus Parabacteroides; species Parabacteroides acidifaciens. The sequence goes on along the minus strand of NZ_QREV01000046.1, from coordinate 35,693 downwards.
TATTCTTAAAATAAGCATCAATAACGAAAAGAGAGAACTCTTTACAATCGCTATATGCATCTTTTCCTGGCTCTTCCTCCCTTGATAAAAGATCATTCCAATCTCGATAACTGGATTTCCACTTTTGATTTAAGTCATTTATAGTCTTATATTTCGATTTCAAAAATTTTACTAACTCTTTTTTAGCCGGCTGAGAAGCAGGAGATTTCATCGTCCAAAGAGCTAAAGCATAATCACTACCCCAATTCAACTCATTATCCACAAAAAATCCATAACACCACGGATCCTTTATCTCATCTTTACGCTCCAAAAGACTCTTTTTTACGTTCGCTTTAAACTCCGGATGGAATGGATCTCTGAAATCCCACCACCAGCCAGTATTTGCACTACCTTCTATACTTGGAGATTTGATCTCAAAACGATCGCAATAGGGAGTCTTTCCCATCATAAATATATATTTATCCGAACTATTGGCAATCGTATTTAAGCCCCAACTTTTAAGACGCTTGTGACAAATCTCAGCATAGTCATCCTGCCAATTATCACCATATTTACGCTTAATATTTGCTGCAGAAAAGTTATAGGTCTCTTTTATCCCTCTTTTGGTATAATAAGGTTGTAATAATTCATCGTGTAACAAATAAAACAAACCATATTCAGTATCATTTTCAGCCGGTAAATTTTCAAAATAGAGCTTTCGGTTATCCAAAGGAGTTATACCACAGGAAGGAGTGACACGAACTACACCATGTGACCAGAATAAATAGCCATCCGGATCAACCATCCACCATTTTTCATCTATCTTCTTCACATAGAAGTAGCCTTTAGCCTCCTGATGAGGCCCCTTTTTCCATCCTCCATACTGACTCCACGAATTAGGGCCAGGATGACTATTCAAATCATCCTTCTCTTTTTCTAAATTTACATGTAAATCTTCGTCTGAATAAACCTTTCCTGGCCAATTCTTAAACTTAAACTGTCCATACATATCTACAAAGGGGAAAAAATTATCATCAGACAATGTCATCCAGACTGGAATATCATACCTACTGTTATTAATCATCTTAACCTGTCTGATTCCCCATTCAATTTCATTATAGGAAGATTCTACATAAAATGAAATAGCAGTTACATGTTCTGGATCCAAATCGATTAAACGAGCAGGATGATAACGATCTCCAAAAGTTCCATATGGATTTATATGCATACCAAACAATTTTTCTTCCACTTTCGGATAAAATCTTTTACGAGGAATATCCATTACCATAACTTTCGTTTCATTAGGTTGAATCAAAACATAATCTCTAAAAAAATTCTTAAATGCCTTCAGATTCATGTCCCGGTTCTCTAAACGAACAGCAATCTTCAACGGTATATTAGAATAATTGACCAATGAAACCTCCATTTGATCATACAACTGTAAATCCCAATTACCAGAGAATCTCACACCTTCTCCTCCTTGCCCCTTAGATATCTTCACTTTCAGATCATCTCCTCTCTTTTCAAATACACTGTTTCCAATCGATGTGCAACTTTGTAAAGAAATGTCTTTATTTATCAAAACCAATTGTCCGAAACAATAAGTACTTCCTGCCAATAAAATGGACAGGCATATAAAAAAATCAAAAACAGCCCTTTTCATGATATTAAATTTTCATATTAGTTATCTAACTTCATCATAAACATAAATACCTTAATACCCATCATTCTGAGTCATATTTGAATTGATCAAGATTTCAGTAGTCGGAATCGGCCACAAATATTGTTTAGGAGCGTCAAACTTCCGATTCGTAAGTAGTTTTACCAGCCCTTTATTATACATACCCGAGAAATCGACAGTCCCATCTTCATCAATCGGAGGTATTTCCGGGAAAAACCATCCACCTTTATTGACGACATTCTCACGTAAACTTTCCGGATCCAACATGCCATACATCGGAGTATTCAATACTTTCTCAGCCAAACGCCAACGAATGATATCTTCATATCTTGTTCCTTCCCATGCAAATTCCATGCGTCTCTCTATCCGCAAGATTTTTCGTAATTCATTCTGATCAGTTGTAGAAATAACAGGATACGAAGATTCATTTGCATAAGCCCGAGCCCTTACTTGATTCATAACATTTAAAACAGACTGATCTATTTCATTCAATTCTATTTTTGATTCTGCATACATCAACAACACATCGGCATAACGCATCACGATATTATCAGGATCAACCTGATAACTCAAACAGCTTTCATTCATTCCCTTCTTGGCTATCAGTCCATTATAAGATGCATACTGATCAACCCCACGGCTATCCTTGTTTTCAACAAACTCTCCCGTTTTCACATTTAGCACCTGCAATGAATCCGGATGTGGTTGATAGATTAACCCTAAATACTCACTCCCAAACTCAGCCATTGTGGCTTTTAAACGAGGATCACGATTTCTAAACGGATTATGAGGATCAAACAATGGAGATTCATCAATAGGTAACCCATCAGTACACAAATAAGAACAAAACAAATCCCAAGAAGGCCCTCCATTATTCCACCCGCCTATTATGCGAGAAATTTGACAACGTAAAACATAATCCGGAAATATTATCTTCTGTTCCACAGCTCTGGGGGTACAGAAAATTGTTTCAACGGAATTTTTAGTTTCCGGATAAAATAACTTTTCATAATCCGGATATAATTCATACTTACCTAAATTTATACAACTATTTGCTGCATCCCGGGCTATTGCGTAATTCCCCATATAAAGGGCAACGCGGGCTTTCATGGCATAAGCAGCTCCTTTCGTCGCAAACTGATAAGAATTGCTATTATATGAGACTGGTAAATTTTCAATTGCATAATCAAAGTCTTTATATATCTCTTCCAATATTTGCAATTTAGGGGTACGTCCCAAAGAATAAAAATCATCTATATCTATATTTTCAGTATAATAGGGAACATCTCCATATAAGAAAATAAGTTTTCCATACATACAAGCCCTTGAAAAACGCGCATTAGCACGGTACATTGCGATTTTTTCTTCAGACATGATTCCTTCTGTACGCTGTATATTGCTTATTATTAAATTAGCGGCAGCAATATTTTTATAAGCCCTTTTCCATAGGCTTGTAACGAACGAACTCTGCCCATTAATAGTAGCATTTGTTATAGCTGTCAAAGATGTTCTTCTAGTAAAATTATCAGTGTACTCATCTTTTAAATCTTGGTCTCCCACAAACTGAACATCTTTCCAAAAATCCTGATGAAATAATCGAATAACAGACATTTGGATTTCATCTTCATTTGTGTACCATGTTTCGCTTGATCCCTCTGACAAAGGGTTCAAATCCAATGTATTACAAGAAGAAAACGATAAAGCAATCAATGCTGAATATAATATAACTTGTTTCATAATCAATATTTTTTAAAATTGAACAGATATACCAAATAAGAAAGATGTTGTTACCCAATAAGTACCTATTGCCTCAGGATCATAACCTTTCGGATATCGATCTATAGAAAATAAATCGGATACATTTGCATAAACCCTCAAATTCTGTATTTTCATCTTCTCCACTATATCTTTAGGCAAAGTATATCCCAACACAATATTCTTTAAACGAAAATATCCACCATTGAACAACCAATAATCTGACATTGTATAGTTATTACTATACCCAGTTTCCGAAATTCGAGGGAATTCGGCTTTCAAATTTTGTTCAGCCGTATTGAGTACACTCCAATATTTACCTACAATTATTTGAGGGACATCCCTGAATTGTGCCTCAAAGGGGTGTACCATTTCTTCTGTTTCACGAACATTCTGCTTACCAATCCCTTGAAAAGCAATTGCAAGATCAACATTTTTATATGCCATATTAATAGTTCCACCATATGTAAATCGGGGTAATGATCCTCCCAACAAAACACGATCATATTCCGGTGATATTTTACCATCAGGAACACCATCCGGACCGCTTACATCTACATATTTAATATCACCAGGTTTCACATTTGAGTTCATTCTTGCAGAATTATCCACTTCTTCCTGAGTCTGATAAATTCCATCGGAAAGATAACCATACCATTCATTAAATTCACTCCCTTTTTTCTTCACCTGATCTCCTAGGAACTCGGTTCCTCCAAGATCTCCCATTATAGATTTAGCATCAGATAAATTAAAAGTCGCAGAATAACTAAAATCACCTATTTGATCATTCCAACTTAATTCAATGTCCCAACCTTTAGTATGCATCTTTCCTGTATTTTGATCTGGATTCTCCAATCCCACATAATCTGGAATTTCCAAAGCCAGCAACATATCTTTTGTTTGTTTCTTATAATAATCACCTGAAAAACGCAAACGATTATTCAAAAAATAAGCATCCAAACCTATATCCCATGATTCCGTTGTCTCCCAGGAAATATCCCGAATCGCATATTTATAAACACCTGCCGCCTGACCCGCTACAACTTCATTACCTTGATATAATAGTATATCATTTTGAAAAGCGATCGTTGATTGATATGGATAATTACCTATACGCTCATTACCTAATTGTCCCCATGAACCCCTTAGTTTTAGTGAAGAAAGCCATAACAACTTGTCCTTCATAAAAGACTCTTCCGAAATAACCCATCCGGCAGAGAACGAAGGGAAAAAGCCCCAACGAAAATCCTTTGCAAAACGAGAAGAGCCATCATAACGAGCATTCGCTTGCAAATAGTATCGACTTTTCCAATTATACATAATACGACCAAACCATGAACGATAAGCATTCTGATAAGCAGAACCTGTTGCATATTGATAATTAGCATTTCCTATGTCTAAATAAGGAAAAGATTGTAGCAAATAATTATCTCGTGAACCGGACATAGATTCATCGTAATAATAATAATTTTCATATCCAGCCATCACATTAAAATTATGCTCTTTAAAACTCTTTGTATAATTCACAAACAATTGTGTTGTTGTACTCATATTATCAGGACGAGATTCAGTCAATGTTGTTTTAGTAGCCCCCATTATATATCCAACTGTTGTGTTAGGATCATTCCAATATGTATAAGGTATTGATTTTGCAAATGTCTTTTGCTTATCACGATAAAACTGAGGAGCAAAAACGCCTGTGATCTTTAAGCCTTCAAACGGTTTAATATTTACAGCCATTTTTCCTCCTACTGCTAAGGTTTTACTTTGTTTACTACCACCTGCTACCAATAAAGCATAAGGGTTTTCTCCCGTTTTACCCTCAGCAATACGTCCGTCAGACCACTCTGCAGCATAAATAGGAGCAGAAAGCCGTCTGGTAGCTGTCATTGTATAACGAGCCGGTGACTCAGATATGGAATAAATACCATTCACATCTATAGATGCATCAATCCAATCATTAAAATAAATATCATTATTTGCGCGAAACATCATACGATCATAATTCTTTCCTTTATATAAAGCATCACTTTGATCGTACTCTGCAGTTATTTTTGTACGTAGTTTTTCTGTTCCCCCAATGATATTCAATTTATGACTTTGCTTTGTCGATTTTTTTTTCATCATTATATTCATCCAATCAACATCAGGATATTGATCCGGATTTTGAAGATGCATAGTAGCATAATTATCTATAGATTCTTGACTATAAGTTGTATATTGATTTCCTTGGTTATTTTTATCATTCCAATCCCTTTCATTAATCATACGCATATAAGTTTGTGCATCTGCATACTCTACTGTAGTAGTAGGTTTATCTAATGAAAATTCATAGTTATAATTAATATTAAAGGTACCTTTCTTTGCTCTTTTCGTAGTAACCAATATAACACCTGCTGCAGCACGAGAACCATAAATTGAAGCAGATGCAGCATCTTTCAATACTGATATGCTCTCTATATCTTCAGGATTCACCCAATCTAATGTTCCCGGTACTCCATCCACAATCACAAGCGGATCAGTGTTGTTGATAGAGGTAATACCTCTCACACGAATTGTTGCAGATGAACTCGGATCACTCCCTGAACGAGAAACCCGAACACCAGAAACTGCACCTTGCAATGCTTGGGATACCCGCATTGATTTACGATCTGCCAATTTAGAGCCATCAACTGAAGCAACAGAGCCAGTCAAATCTTGTTTCTTTACAGTACCATATCCAATAGCAACAACTTCTTCCAAAGAATAAGTATCTTCTTCCAATATGATATTCACAATTCTCCTCTCTCTTACCTTTACTTCTTGTTGTATATATCCAATATAAGAAATTACCAACGTTGCATCCAATGTTACATTAAGAGAGAATTTCCCTTCCATATCTGTAATTGTCCCATTTGTTGTTCCTTTTTCAACAACATTTGCACCGACAATAGCTTCACCAGCTGCATCTTTTACAACTCCGGTAATAGGAACATTCTGTGCATGAAGCAAGAAGCACAAAGAATGAAAAACCAAACACAACAGAATACAAGTTAATGCCCTGTAATCATGTTGTCGACTTAGATTTAAGATCTTTCTCATGAAAAATAGATTTAATAGATTAAACATAAAGCTTACACCACACACAACAACAGTTTGAGAATACAACTATTGTGTAGTGTGGTGCAAACATAAAGATAAAATAATAAACAAACAAGCAAATCAGACCTTTTTTTCGAAGAGATTCAACATTTTATGACAAACAGTTGAATAACATTTACAATACAAAGTCGGATAAACATATTTTAAGTTTTGAGGATCAAGTATTTGTGACTACACAAAAATTAATACTTTTTTCTATCCAAATCAATTTAAACTCTCCCCGCTTTTAGTTTTACCAATAAATTATTTTCATTAAATTTGCACCACATTACACTTAAGTCTAAAAGATAAATCGATAAATAAATGGATAAGCTGATAAAAATCGATACAAATTCACAGGTGCCTGTTTATAAGCAGATCATCGAGCAAATTACGAATTTGATCTATATCGGGCAATACAGGGCTGGAGAACTTCTTCCATCAATGAATGAATTGTCTGATCAATTAGAAATATCAAAAGAGACTATCAAGAAAGCTTATTCCATCCTTCGCCAGAGAAATCTGATTGAAGCGACTCAAGGAAAAGGCTTTTTTGTGGCAGATAGCACTGTCGACCGCAAGATGAACATATTATTACTATTCGATAAGATCAGTACATACAAACAAGTCCTTTACAACTCTTTTTATCGACACATCGGGAATTATGCAGAAATAACAATCCGCTTGCATAATCAGGATATAGATGTCTTTGAAAAATTTATTGACGAGAACCTGGATACATTCGATTATTATGTGATTACTCCTCATTTCCCGCTAAAAGCCGATGTCCACAAGAGAGTATTAAAAGCAATTAAGCGAATTCCCAATCGGAAACTGATCTTACTGGATAAAGGGCTGGATGACCTACCTGGAAATTATGGGGCAATTTATCAGGATTTTCATCACGACGTATATGAAGGGATGATGCAAGGAGTAAAAAAGATCAAAAAATATTCAAAACTCAATGTTACGACATCAACATCCAGTTTGTATGCTCCTTATATAAAGGACGGCATTAAACAATTCTGCGCAGATAACAATATCGAAGTTGAATTCCATCCGACCATCTCACCCGAAATCATTCATCCGAAAGAGGTCTATCTGATTTTGAACAGTCAGTTGGATACAGAACTAATTCAACTGATCCGGTTCGCAAAGGAACAGAAATTCAAAATAGGGAAAGATATCGGAATCATTTCTTATAATGAAGCGCCTATCAATGAAATCATACAGGATGGACTAACCACTATTTCCACTGATTTCGAACAAATGGGAGAACTGGCCGCCAAAATGATTCTGGAGAAAAATCCGCGGAAAATAAAATGTGATTTCAAACTGATCAAAAGAAATACATTTTAATAACAGTTCTCTTTTAAGATTGTCCATGGTAAGAAATCAGACCGGGAAGCGGACTTCGTTCGATCACTCCGATCTCGATATCCAACCTCCGGGCAACATCCTTCAACTGTTCCTGATAATACCAGGCAATAGAACCGACAAAATGAACCGGGTATTTCAAATACTCATACTGCATGACATTACGAGTAAAGAAATCTGTAAAGCTCTTACAAACCAACTGTTGAATACTCGGTTCCTCTATATGTTCCAGCAAGAACGGAGATAAACCGGCCAAAAAACGATTGGGGAAAGGCTGACGATAAACTTTCTCCAGAACAATATCCTGCGTCAAATGATACTCTTCAAAAAAAGCCTGGCTCAAAGCCGGAGGTAGCTGATTCTTCAACGCGTCACTCACCAGCAGGCGACCTAAAACCGAACCGGCTCCTTCGTCTCCCAACATAAATCCCAGAGGAGGTACTTTTTTGACAATCTCTTTCCCGTCATACTGGCAAGAGTTAGAACCCGTTCCCAAAATACAGGCGATACCAGACTGACGACCACAAAGTGCACGGGCTGCTGCCAGCAAGTCGCTACCTACTTCCACCTGAACCGGCAGATAATGAGCAATAGCTCTACGCAACATCTCGTTCTTTTCAGAAAATGCGCATCCTGCCCCATAAAAATAAACAGCTTTGATAGTCGGATACTCCTTTATTTCCGGAATCAGACGTTCTTCTATTTCAGATAATATCTCCTCTTCAGTCTGAAAATAAGGATTAATACCACGCGTCTTGATTCTATATATTTCCTGACTGCCAGACACAATGCTCCAATCTGTCTTGGTTGAACCGCCATCTGCAATCAATATCATTTTAGCCATAGAATAGTTTTCCTTTTTATTTTTTCTTTTTCCCAAACTCCGGATCAATCTTCAAACAAGCCGTGACAAGCAGTGTCACTAAGCAACAGCCCATCACCCACCAGAAGAAGTTTTCATATCCCATCTGCTCTTGCAACCAGCCTGCCGCCATTCCGGGAAGCATCAGGCCCAATGCCATAAAGGCGGTACAGATCGCATAATGCGCCGTCTTATGTTCGCCGTCGGAATAATAAATCAGGTACAACATATAAGCCGTGAACCCGAAACCGTAGCCGAACTGTTCGATAAAGACACAGATATTGACGATCCACAGGTTGTCCGGCAAAGCCGTACTGAGATAGATAAAGACGGCATCGGGCAACGATATAGCCAATGCCATCGGCCATATCCATTTCTTCAATCCGCCGGCAGAAGCGGCAATGCCGCCTAATATGCCGCCCAAAGTCAATCCGATCGTGCCGATTGTCCCATACACCAACCCGATCTCGGCAGTCGAAAGCCCCAATCCTCCCACTTCGCGGGGATCGACCAGGAAAGGCGTGACTAACTTCGACAACTGCGCCTCCGGAAAACGGTACAACAGCATAAACAGGATTGCAACCAACGTCTGTTTCTTCTTGAAGAATGAGGCGAAAGTCGCGAAAAACTCTTTCAAGATCGTGCCCGGCGTAACCGTGGCGGAAGGTTTGTCTCCTTTCGGAGCAGGCAATATATAGCGGTGATAGAGGAACAAAGCCAGGAACAGCCCCGCCAGGATAAAGAACGTGACGGACCAGGCAAGCGGAATCTTCCCCGTCCGGTTCTCCAAGAACCCGGCAAACATCACCAACACTCCCTGCCCGGCAATAATCGCAATCCGGTAGAACGTGCTGCGGATGCCGACAAAGAACGCCTGCTCGTGCGAATCGAGCGCCAGCATATAGAAACCGTCCGCCGCAATATCGTGTGTCGCCGAACTGAAAGCTAACAACCAGAACACTGCCAACGAAGCCTGGAAGAAGAAAGCGGTCGGAATCGTAAAGGCAACGCCGGCAAGTCCGGCGCCGATCAGCAACTGCATCGTCACCACCCACCAACGCTTCGTCTTCAGCAGATCGACAAAAGGACTCCAGAACGGTTTGATCACCCAGGGAAGATTCAACCAGCTCGTATAAAGGGCGATATCCGTATTGGATATTCCCAGGCGTTTATACATCAGGACCGAAACAATCATCACCGCCACGTAAGGGATTCCCTGCGCAAAATAGAGGGAAGGAACCCAGAACCAGGGCGACCTTGCGGACGTTTTATCAGACAAAGGCTTATGTGGGATCATACTTTTTCTCTTATCTTTCGGATTATCTCATTCTTTTCTGCTTCTGTAATGCTGACCTCCCGCCAGACTTTCTCCAGGTCGGCATACGTCACTTTCCGGAAGTCTTTCTCTAACGGGACAACAAACAAACCGGACATCTCGACGGTAGCCGGGCTGATCAATATATTGTCGTCTCCCTCCGCATAATAGCAGGAAGGACGCAATTCGCGCCGGGGAAAGACACAGGTGATCCGGGAATCGCCTTCCGTCCAGACCAGGACGTTCATCATCGGTTCATAGTCGCCCGGCTTCACATCCATCTCATTATATAATAATGTAAAGACTTCCACGGCTTCCGCCTTGTCGGCAGACACCAGGATAAAGGCTGTCGGCAGATGATCGGACAACGCATAGAGGCGCGTCCGATCGCCTTCCCGGACAATCGCCTTCGAAGCCTCGGCCCAGCTTTCCGTAATCGGGAAGCCGCCTCGCCTTCCTGCCTGGAAATGCATATGGTCGGGAGCGGAAGCCCCGCACTTGGGCCCGTTATAAAACAAAGCGTAGCCGGGCAGAGCGGACGCCAAGTCCAGCATATCGCCGTAGTAAGGCGCAATCTGCTGTTTCTCATGCCGCCGCAGCGGAACTGTCAGGTGGTCGTTGAAGATCGGATAAGGGTTGACCAGAATCTCGAAGAGGTCATTAAACACCACGCTCTTCTGCTCCTCCGGCCGATGGCAGAAGAAACAGGGGCGCGCCGCCAAGGAAGCCTTGTCTATCTTAGCGGCGGACGAGCGAATCCGCTCGGGATTAAACTGAAGAATCGTAAGCCTGCTATCTCCCTCAAAGCAACGGGTCTGCACATGCGTTAGCGAGGCATAATTGTCACACGCCAACTTCCAGTCCTTCTTCTGAGAGAGAAGGAGCGATTCTATTTGTTGTTCCAGCTCATTCATATATTTCGTGTTTTCACGGTTGTCAGCACCTTTACCCGCATCACAAAAGTAGTGAAAAAAAACAGGTCACATACTTTTATCCGGCTAATAAGGATGAATTAGCGAACCGTTCGGTATAAATTAGCCCGGAAGAGGCTGCCCATTAGTCGTCCGCCAGGCGCCGAACGATCGTTCGCTTGCCGGCGGACGATCGTTCACTGGGCGGCGGACGATCGTTCACTGGGCGGCGGACGATCGTTCACTGGGCGGCGGACGATCGTTCACTGGGCGGCGGACGATCGTTCACTGGGCGGCGGACGATCGTTCACCGCCAAGCGAACGATTTATCTATAGGTATCCTTCCACTAATTCATACCGAACAAACGGCTAAGCGATAGAGGAGAAAGAAATAAGAGATAAAGAGGTTATCGTTCATCGAAAAATACATACCTTTAGCCAAACTATAATTCTAATTACCATGAAACACCTGTTTTTCTGCTCTTCCCTGATTATCCTGAGCCTGTCGGCTTGCAGCGGAAAGCAAAACACAACTGCCGGGATTGAAAACGAGACGCCACCGGCAGACACCGTCGCCATCGAAATAATCCCGGAACTTCCGCCTTTGGAGGCCGGGGAAGTGTTCCTCAAAGGAAAGGAGGTATTCTCCGAAGAGACGGAACTCACAGGGACACACATCGAGGAACCGGATACGTTCATCTTCAAACCGGTCGAACCGACTATGGTGATCCGGGACAGCCTCTTGATTATGGGTTGCAGGGACGCGCCGTTTTATGTATTCCGTTATCCTTCGTTTACGCACGTGAAAACAATCGGTGACCGGGGAAACGGACCGGATGAGTTTATGCTGCCGGTCGCCATAGAATCCTCTGACCCGGCCTATCTTTGCTATATGCTGGACGGATACAACGGTAATCTTTACGGTCTCGACTCGCATCTGGAAGAGCATTTTATAAAGAAAGCATTCGACCGGAAGTCGGTCTGGGATTATGTCGAACATGCTTATCCGGCGGGAGAGAAAGCGATTCTCTACCAAATGGGCAGCAACATCTACCGCGTCCCTCTGGAGAATGATTCGATCCAACGGGAAAAGCTGTATAATCTTCGCCTGCAACATTCCAAAGGCATACCGGCGACAGGCGCGCTTTGCACCAATCCCGGACGCGACCGGATGGTCTTCGCCTATAAATACACCAAGATCATCAAGTTCATGGATATGGAGGCAAAGACTGTCCGGACGCTCAACTTCGAGCAATCCGAGTTCGACGAAAAGACGCTGACCGTCATAAACGGACTGGATGCGAACGTCACCCATTATATGCAAGTGTTGCCGACCCGCGATTACGTCTACATCACCCACTCGGGACGAACGCCTTATGTCGTGGCGGCGGAAGCCCAGAAAGGCAACAACTATATGTATCTGGAGAAATACGACTGGAACGGCAATCCTGTCAAACGATACAAGCTACATGACTTTTGCGTCTACAATGTCATAGATCCTAAAACCGGCACGCTGGTCATGACAACTTATTACCACGACGACCCGTTCGTGGTCTATCACCTGGACGAATGAGCGTTCTGCGCGATCCGGGCCTGTAGTTCCCAGGTCCGGATGCGGTCCTTGTAAGTGTTATGTCCGTTCATCTTCACGATATCGAGGGCGGCATCGGAGTTGTCTTCCCAACGGCGGCAGAGATAGAGGACGTCGTAGATGCGCCCGATCTGCCAGGTGCGGGAGATGCGCAGTCCTAAGGCGTAATCTTCTCCGTAGCTGGTATTCGGAAGATTGATCGTCCGGAGAACCGGCGTGTAGAAAGCACGGGGAGCGCCCAGGCCGTTGATGCGAAGGGCGTTGTTGCGTCCGTTCTCCGGCGTCCACTCTTTATGGTCGATCACGCCGGGCGGGATTTCGTTCATTGCGAAGTCCGTCATCCGGTATGTGCCGACAACCATTGCGCAGTTCTGTTCGTAGAAGGCATTTACGATCTTCTGCAACGTGTCGGGGCCGCTGTACACATCGTCGCTATCGAGCTGGACGGCAAACTTTCCGCATGCCGGATGATGGACGCCTAAGTTCCAGCAACCGCCGATACCGAGGTCAGAACGCGCGGGGATCAGATGGATCACACGTTCATCCGAGGTGTATTTCCCGATGACTTCGGACGTGCCGTCCGTCGAATGGTTGTCTATAATAATCAGGTTGAAACGGAAAGTTGTCTGCTGTGCCAGCACGGAACGGATGGCGTCTTCGATGGTACGGATGCGGTTGCGGACGGGAATAATAACAGAAGCTTCCTGCTCGAAAGTCCCGGCATCGAAAGCGATCGGTTCGAAACGGGGAGCGAGATAGCCGCCGCACCGTTTCAGGTAAGCCGTGCAGGCCGCTTCCATCTCGATTTGCACCGCCCGGTTCTTCGGGTCGACATAATCGAACAACTTCTCCCCGCTCTTGCGCTTGTCCTGTTCCACTTCCGAATACAGATATTCATTGATATGGACCAGCCCGGCCAATTCGGAAACACGAAGGCGCAGGTCGTAAAGTCCGGCAAAGCGATAATCACGGTCCATCGCCGCCACCGCCTGCTTCAATACGGCTGAGTCGAACAGCAGGACGGAACCGAAGTCGAAGTCGTCGCGCAGACTGCCTTGCTGGTAATCGATCACCGGGGCGGGTTTATAGACGCCGGCTTCCACCTGGTAATGGTCTGCATAAAGCATTCCGGCATGTGTATCGCCGGCTATTGCCAACATACGTTCCAGGGCGAATTGTCCGGGTTCGAGCGTCGTATATTTCGTATATAATAATGTATAGGCTGTATCGGCGTGTGAAGCGATAGCCCGGCAAGCGGCAGTGCTGCTGAGCGAACCGACAGATAAAACTTCACATCCCATAACCGTGCCGGAAGCGGGCTCTGCCGATAACAAATATATCTTTTTTATCCGGTCGCAAAGCCTCAACCCTTTGATGGTTTGTTCGGCCTGGGAAAGAGAAAGGAACGGAATAAAACAATTTATCATTTCCATCGTGTTATTAGTTTATACCGGAAGCAAAAATAAGGATAAAATATGAGCTTTTACCGGAAGATAAAAGTATCTTTGTATGCGACACCCAAAATAGAACAAATGAAACACCAGATAATCCTGCTTGGGAAAGACATCACCTCTGTCTACCACGGCATCAAAGAATTCGGGCCGGACCACATTCACCTGCTCTATACGGATGCAACGGATCATATAGAAACGCCTATGTATCCATTGTTGCCATCCTCCATCCGATGCAACCGCTATAAGGCGGAACCTTACAACGGGAATAACGTAATCGACGTATGCCGCCGGATTCACCGGGAACATCAGGGCGAGTTTACATACAACCTGTCCGAAGGAACAAAGGTCATGGCATTTGCGGCTTTCGTTGTCGCCAAAGAGTCGGGCGCCAATGCTTTCTACCTGACACAACACGGAGAAGTTGTCCATCTGAGCAAATTCGAAAACCATCCGCTGCAAAGCTCGCTCAACAACGACGAGATTCTGAGCTTGAGCGGCAACACCCTTTCGGACTATCATGACGCGAAAGAGTTAAGCGATGAGGACGTGAAGGCCTCGAAGCGCATCAAGCAGTTCATCGAACAGTATCCGCAGGAACATGCCCGCATCCAGAAGTTCTTCAGCATCTTTTGCAAGCGACAGCTGAACCGCCTGCCGTCCTCTAAAATCTTCGCTAACAACCTGAGGTTTAAGCATAGGAACGGTTCCATTCTGGTTACGCTGAGGGAATATGTCTTATTACGTCTGCCCCAAAGTAATGCGACTCATCTTTATTTCGAGGGCCGTTGGTGGGAAACGCTTGTGGCAAACCAGGTCCGCAACTGGAGCTTGCAACGGGAAAACTCGCCGGAGGTCTGGCAAAGCGTCATCTTTCAGACAAACGGACAGGATGCACACCCAAAGAATGAGATCGACGTGCTGCTGAACAACCAGCAGAAGCTGATCTTTATCGAATGCAAGTCGGGCAACGTCACACAGAACGATATTTACAAGATAGACGCTGTCCGGGAAACCTACGGGGGCGACATCTCGCAGGCCGTACTTGCCAGCTATTATCCGATAGAAGAAAGTTTACAGGAAAAATGCAAAGACCTCCAGATATATCTCTTTGCTCCGACGTTCCTGACCGAACGAAACACCTATTTAAACAAAATGCCAGCCTGGTTGGACAAGCTGGCAGATGAACTTCAATTATAAGAGAGCGAAGGTCTTACTTTGCAGGATCGTAGAGAAGGCCTTCCTTTTTCTTCCTTTCGAAAGACAGAGGCAACTTGATACGCTCGCCGATTTCCGTGCGGACAGACTGGCTCTTCAATCCGGTGATACGCGAGATCGCTTCGCTCAACAGCAGCTCGTTCGTATCGCCAAAAGGCAACAACTGATTACCGACAACCAACTCCTCGACCGGCACATCCGGGGCAAAACCGTTTGCATAGTCGGCATTGTGCTCCGCATTATAGATGCGCAAAGTAATCGGGGACACCAGCCATTCATAATCTTCTTTTGTTCCGAAGGTATTCGCTCCCACACGTTTGCCAATCGTTTTCTCACCGATAAGCGTGATATTGCTACGGTCCATATAAGGAATCAGGCAATTGATCACGGCTTCCGAAGCAGAGGCCGTTGTTTCTCCGGTCAAGACGTAAAGGCGTTTCAAGTCCAGATTCGCATTCCCTAATTCGGAGTTCTTCTTCATCAATAAGGTTTCATTCTTCGAGGTTTGTTTATCGTTATGCTCCATGATGCAGAATGTCTTTCCCAAAGCATTGGCCGGAGCCAAGAGAGACGTCATCAGCTGGGCACAGGAAACCAAGCCGCCCTGGTTGTAACGCAAATCCAGCACAAATTCGTTCACATTCTTAGCCTTAAAGCGGGCGAAGATCTGTTTCATCTGATCATTGTACGCCTCATTTTCATCATCCGGTCCGGAAGTAAAACTCTTATATGCCAGGTAACCGACAGTCTTTCCATTAATCGTATAGACGGAATCTTTCAGGAAAGGCGTGTCTTCTACGGCACGGGAAGCTGAAATCGATAGTGTTTCCCTCTTATGAAGAATTACGCTATTATTTACCCGTTCCATATCCGCCAATAGGAAAGTCGTCTCTCCACCACTAAAAAAGGCAGACGTGTTTGTCACATTCGGATTCTCGCTGCCAACAGCAACAATCCAGTCACCGCGCTTCAAACCGGCTTCGGCTGCCGGAGAGTCGGGCAGCACATACAAAACCCAGGCATAATAATGATCACCACTTTTATAAGATGCGAACTCGAAACCATAGGAATCGGATTCCGTGATGGACTTCGTTTCTTCCTTCTTTTTCTCTATCCGGGAAAAGGTCAACCAACTATCTCCATATTTCACGCCATCCTGATCAGATAACAATGATGCGAAGAACTTATCGGGAGACTGGGAGAAGTTCAGACTTCCTTTGTCCGGCACATCCTCATACCACAAATAGTAATCCGTCATAATCTTATAAATCCAGTCATTCGTTCCTTCCTCGGAGAGATCGGGAACTTTATCATCTGTCTTGCAAGACGGGACCAGTAAAAGGAATGCTAACAATCCCATAAGGACGGCAAACGTCTTTTTCTCTAAAGCAAACTTCTGTTTCATTGTCTTATCTGTCTTAATTGAAAAAAATAACCGCGCAACTTCCCAATGGAAACTGCGCGGTTTTATTCGGAAAAACTTACGTTTCTTTATTCGCCTAACAGTATATCCAGGATCTGGACAGCAGCTTTCGCTACTGAAGTACCCGGGCCGAAGATAGCAGCGACACCTGCTTTGTACAGGAAGTCATAATCCTGTGCAGGAATAACACCACCGGCAATCACGATGATATCGGGACGGCCTAACTTCTTCAGTTCTTCGATAACCTGCGGAACCAAAGTCTTGTGTCCGGCAGCCAAAGAAGAAACACCCATTACGTGAACGTCGTTTTCTACAGCCTGACGGGCAGCTTCGGCCGGAGTCTGGAACAACGGTCCCATGTCTACGTCGAAACCACAGTCTGCATAACCTGTAGCCACAACCTTAGCACCGCGGTCGTGTCCGTCCTGACCCATCTTAGCGATCATGATACGCGGCTGGCGACCTTCTTTCTTGGCAAACTCGGCAGTCAGCTCACATGCTTTCTGGAAGTCTGCATCTTTCTTTGTTTCTGATGAATACACGCCTGATATAGTTCTGATAATTGCTTTATAACGACCAACAACCACTTCGCAGGCATCGGAGATTTCTCCTAATGATGCACGCAGACCGGCTGCCTTAACAGCCAATTCCAGCAAGTTGCCTTTCTTAGTCTTCACACATTCCGTGATATCGGCCAGCGCTTTCTGAACGGCAGCTTCGTCGCGGTTAGCACGCAACTCTTTCAGAGCAGCCACCTGTTCTTTACGTACAGCTGTATTATCGATTTCAAGGATATCGATCGGATCTTCTTTCGGCAGACGGTATTTGTTGACACCTACGATTGTCTGAACGCCGGAGTCGATACGAGCCTGCGTACGGGCAGCAGCTTCTTCGATACGCATCTTCGGCAGACCGGTTTCGATAGCTTTCGCCATACCGCCCATGCTTTCGATTTCCTGGATCAAAGCCCAACCTTTGTGTACCAGTTCGTTTGTCAAAGATTCGATATAGTAAGAACCGCCCCACGGGTCGATTTGCTTACAAACTTTTGTTTCTTCCTGGATATAAATCTGTGTATTACGAGCGATACGGGCAGAGAAGTCTGTCGGCAATGCGATAGCTTCGTCCAATGCGTTCGTATGCAAAGACTGCGTATGTCCCAATGCGGCAGCCATAGCTTCGATACAAGTACGGCCTACGTTATTGAACGGATCCTGTTCGGTCAATGACCAACCGGAAGTCTGACAGTGAGTACGCAATGCCAGAGATTTCGGGTTCTTTCCGCCGAAGCTCTTCACGATCTTTGCCCACAACATACGGGCGGCACGCATCTTGGCGATTTCCATGAAGTGGTTTACGCCGATAGCCCAGAAGAAAGACAGACGCGGAGCAAATGCATCCACATCGATACCTGCGTTTATACCGGCACGAAGATATTCCATACCGTCGCACAACGTATAAGCCATCTCGATATCAGCTGTTGCACCTGCTTCCTGCATGTGGTAACCGGAGATAGAGATAGAGTTGAACTTCGGCATCTTCTGTGATGTATATTCGAAGATATCAGCGATAATCTTCATAGAGAATTCGGGCGGATAGATATAGGTGTTACGCACCATGAACTCTTTCAGGATATCGTTCTGGATCGTACCAGCCATTTCTTCCAACTTAGCGCCTTGTTCCAGACCTGCGTTGATGTAGAACGCCAATACCGGAAGAACGGCACCGTTCATTGTCATGGAAACAGACATCTTGTTCAAAGGAATACCATCGAACAATACTTTCATGTTTTCCAGCGAACAGATAGATACACCGGCTTTACCCACATCACCTACAACACGTTCGTTGTCGGCATCGTAGCCACGGTGTGTCGGAAGGTCGAATGCAACTGACAAACCTTTCTGGCCGGAAGCTAAGTTACGACGATAGAATGCATTGGATTCTTCAGCAGTGGAGAAACCTGCATACTGGCGGATTGTCCAGGGACGCAACGGATACATGGCACTATACGGACCACGCAGATAAGGAGGCAGACCGGAAACAAAGTCCAGATGTTCCATGCCTTCCAGGTCTTCTTTCGTATATACCGGCTTCACATCGATGTGTTCCGGTGTTTTCCAATTGGCTTCGATGCCATTGGCTTTTGCCCATTCAGCAGTATTTGTTGCTGCAAAACCGGCATTTTTGATATCTATATCTTTAAAATTTGGTCTCATGTTGTTCTCGATAATTCATAATCAGTTAATACCTAATTTTGCATTGAAAGCCTGCAATGTTTCAAGCACGTTGCTCTTTACATTTACAAACTGATCGATGCCTAATGCTTTCAGGTCTTCCATACAAGCCGGAGCACCAGCCACAACAAACTCTGCACGACCGTCCAACGCCTTGAAGGCAGCCGGAGCAAGTTCTGCATATTCATCGTCGCTCGAACACAAGACAACAATCTCGGCACCGGCAGCAAGAGCTGCTTCAATACCTTCCTCAACTGTGTCAAAACCTAAATTATCGATTGTTTTATAACCGGCACAAGCAAAGAAGTTGCAAGAGAACTGCGAACGGGCCAGACGCATTGCCAGATTTCCGATTGTCAGCATGAATGCTTTCGGAGTCTTGCCGCTCTTCTCTGTTGCCAAACGCAAAGATTCAAATTCAGAAGCACCACGGTCAAAGCCCAATGTTGCAATCTCAGCTTCGCTACAAGCATGTCCACAGCTGCAAGAAGCGCCATCGCGCTTGATCTTTTCAGCAGCAACTTCCGTGAAGTTCGGGAACTGGTTCGTACCCAGCAATACCTCACGACGGGTAGCAATCGCCTTATGGCGAGCAGCATTAGAAGCATTTACGGCAGCCTGGATTTCTCCGGCATTTGCCAACGCTCCGAAACCGCCTTTTTCTTCTGTTTCGAGGAAGAGCTTCCAAGCAACATCAGCAATCGAGTTTGTGAAAACTTCCACACTGTAGGAACCGGCAGCCGGATCGACTACTTTATCCAGGTGGCATTCTTCTTTCAGCAGCAACTGTTGGTTACGTGCAATACGTTCGGAGAAATCATCCGGTGTTTCGAATATTTCATCGAACGGACGAACCGTAATGGAATCGACTCCGGCAATAGCAGCAGACATTGCTTCCGTCTGTGAACGCAACAAGTTTACGTGAGCATCATAAACCGTCATGTTCCACTGGGAAGTCTGTGCATGTACATTCATTTTGCAAGCACAATTGCAAGACGGCTTGTAAGCCGCTACAATCTCAGCCCACAACCAACGGGCAGCACGGAACTTTGCAATTTCCATGAAATAATTGGAGCTGATACCAAAGTTGAACTTAATCTTCTTGGCAACTTCTGTAACATCAAAGCCTGCATCTGTCAACTTTGCCAGCAATTCGTTACCCCAAGCCAGGGCATAACCCAATTCCTGAGAAATATAAGCACCGGCATTGTTCAATTCAAATGCATTCACCGCCAAAACTTTGTATTTAGGCAACGCTTCGCCTGCTTTGAGCACAGCAGATGCAGCTTCTACCCAATTTTCGTTTTTGTGTCCCTTGATCAACGGTTTCTTAAACGGATCATAATTGACCGAACCGGCACATTTTGTAAGATCAACGCCTTTTGAAGTAAAGTATTCAGCCAGAATACCAATCAGTTTTTCTGCTTTGCAAAGGCATGTATTGAAGTTCAGTTCAACACATTCCGGACAAATGCCGTTCAGCAAAGTAGCAATGTTTTCGGCACTCACTTCATCACCCTTGATGATAAAACCGAGAGAAGTTACACCTTTATTCAAGATGTCAAGCGCTTTCTCGTTTGCAGCTTTAAAGCAAGTCACCTCAATGTTCTGGCGTACATACCAGTCATTATCCTTCTTTGTGCCACGCACATAAGGAAATTCACCAGGAAGAGAGGTCGTTGTCTTTAAACCTTCCAAATCTTCCAAACGATAAAAAGGATTCGCATTAAATCCTTCTCCTGTTTTCCATACAAGCTTCTTCTCAAACGGAGCCCCTTTCAGGTCGGCCGTAATCTTCGCAACCCAGTCTTCTGTTGACACCGGGGCGAATTCTGAGAATAGTTTTTCTTTTAGTTCTGCCATAATATTAGTTATTTTATTACTGAGATTAGTAATGTTCAATAGTATATTGTTCAATAACAGATGGCAAAGGTAGAATAAATAAACTTGAACACAAATGAAATACAAGCGAATTTGCAGCCTCTTTTAACGCCTTTTAGTGGAGAAAGGCCTAAATCTGTACCAGAATGACAAAAAGCAAATATTTTCTTCGAAAAAAATCCCTCTAACGATACACCGGAATAAAATATTTACTAATTTCGCAGCGTCTAACAAGACAAACTGGTGCATTCGTCTAGTGGTCCAGGACGCCGCCCTCTCACGGCGGAAACTCGGGTTCGACCCCCGGACGCACTACTAAAAGCCTGTGGTAGAAACCGCAGGCTTTTATTTTCCCTCATCATCTACATAAAACGGCTCACCCGATATTTCTTGGGGGAAAATAATGAATCAATAACGGATAAACCTTGGTCCTCTATTGCATGTTACGACTGTATTCCTTTTATGTCACAACTGTCTTCCTTCTATGTTACGGTTGGATTTCTTTTGTTTCACGGCTGTGACATGAATAGCGGGTAGGTACGGAGGAGGCACACATTCCGCATCATTCATTCTATCTGCCGGGTTATTCATTCCTTTACGGCACTATAACCCCATGAAGCACTGCAATACTATTTCGCAGCCGATCTTGACGAGTCAGGACCTTCACGCTTGTTTACAGTTGTAAGTAGTTTTGAACCATAAATGATGTATTTTCCCCAATGATTATCGGGTGAGCCCATAAAACATATTATCAGTTTTTAAAACTCTATAAAAACACAGGGAGGCATTAATCTTTTCTTCCTTCTGCTTTGTTTATAGTTTACATAACAGATAACATAAAATGGAGTTTATCATGAATAAAGGGACTATAGGATTAAATGCCGGTGCCATCTGCAATTTATTGCTGGATGGCGGATGTTGGAGTTTTGAGGAGTTGAAAAGGGCTACAGCTTTAACAGAAGCTGATCTGTGGTCCGCTATCGGATGGCTGGCAAGAGAAAACAAAATCGAAATCAAGAGTGCCAGCAGCCAATTGGCTTTTTCTCCGGGAGCGAATTGCTATTATTAAATGATTTATGATGTTTGCAGCATCTGCCAACTGTTTCCTACAGACGACAGATGCTACAACATCAGGACAAGATTCTTTATTTTTCCTTTCTGAATAAGGTTGAAACCACCGCACTATCTCCATCATTCGGAGCCGGCTGCAAGTTTAGTAAGCGGGCTATCATCAGATACAAATTTACATTTGCCATAACCGGAAGTTCTACATTTTGTTTGAACGACGGTCCTGCCGCATAAAAGATTGCCTCCATCTCGGGAGCATAATTGTCATATCCGTGTGTAGCAGCTAAGGTAGACCGCGCTCCGGGACGGAAAAGCACATACGTTCCGACATCCGGTTGTACAAACAAATCTCCGACACGCGGATTTTTACCATACACATACTTTTCCGGAATCTCATTCTTTTTCCATACTGTAATATGAGGCACACGTTTCAGGATTGCATAAGCGCTATCCGTATAAGTCGGCTTCGGATAAAGCAAAGTCGGTACGCCGTCGAACACATACTCAAAGCTGTCACGCGGAAGGTAATCACTCAGGTTCACAAAATTCTCCGGATGAATCGTTGCCATACCGTGATCGGAAAGAACTATAAAATCAATCTTATTAAATATCTTCAACTTACGCGCTTTGGCAAAGAAATCTCCTAATATCCGGTCCAACTCTTCTACCGTCGAAAGTGTCTCGGCTGCGTCGGGACCAACCTTATGGCCGATGGCATCCGGTTCTTCCATATACCACATAATCAGATGAGGACGGACTTTTTCAGGCAATTGCAACCAGGCAATCACTGAATCTGCACGATCTGAAAAAGGAACATTCTTATCAAATGGCTTCCAGACAGAAGGCTGGCGGCCTTGTATCGGATATTCACTTCCGACCCAATAAAACGAGGCAGTCCGCACACCTTGCTTTTCAGCAGTATTCCAGATCGGTTCTCCTCCGAAAAAGTCAGGATTGGGCTTGCCAAGCAGATAAATACTATCCAGATCGGGGGCATAAAAGAAATTACTCACCAATCCGTGATGGTCGGGATGCAAACCTGTTGCCATACTGTAATGATTCGGAAAAGTCACGCTCGGAAAACTGGGGCGAAAGGCAGCTTTCACCCCGACCCGTGCCAAAGAATCCAATGTCGGCGTATGAGCATGCAAAGGATAATCGGAACGAAAACCATCCATCGAAAGGACTACGACATAATGCTCTTTCTTAGAATGGGCAGTACATCCGGCTATCGATAAATAAATTATCGAGAAAAGGCCAATCAATATTACAGTAAGAAATCTATACATTTACAATTAGAATATATATTTAACTCCGATTTGGGCATGCCAGCGAGACAAAAGATCGTTCTTTGTAATCGTATTCTTCGAATTATAAGCATACGTGTTCGTATAGTTGCCATCATCACCTTTCTTATTTCCGATCACCTGCAATGGCATTACGTTATAAGCCGCTGCATAAGAAGATCCCCACTTTTTATTCAGCATATTGGCAAAGTTGGTTACGTCGAATGTCACCTGGAACTTACTACCGCGTGCTTTCAACACAAAGATATCCTGTGCCACATGCAGATCAATCCGGTTTTCCCATGGGGCAGAATTTGAATTTCTGTCGGCATATTGTCCACGGTGTTTCTTCGCATAGCTGTCGCCTTCAATCCAGTTATTAAAGTTCTGACGATCTTCTTCTGTCTTGAAGTCCATCTTTTTCAACTCGTCTTCAGTCGGGATATACAACAGTGAGTTACCTCCCCAGCCATCACCATTATAATCGATATAGACCGTTTTCTTTGTATCAGCATTATAATAGGACTCATTCATCGTCAGGCTATAACGCTGTCCTACGTATCCGTTATAAATAAGGGAAACGGTTGTAGCCAGGAATCCGTTAGCATAACGGGGTGTCGTATAAGAAACAGAAGCCATTACACGGTGAGGTATATCAAACATGGAATAAGCCAGACCCGGGTTATTGGTATCTACTGCATAATTATATTTCCAGTTAGAATAGGCAACGGAAGATGTTCCGTCATAAACAGATTTGGAATGTCCGAATGTATAAGATGCAGCCAAGCCCAAACCAAAGTCGAAACTCTTTTCAAACAGAGCTGACAATGAATAAGTATAGCCATCATTTGTATTCTTCAAATTGGTAATACTGAAATATTTCTTATCAACCGAATAAAAAGGAGTAGCCGAAGCCTCTACACCCGGAACAGCATAGACTTTTGCATTGCTCGACAAAGCCAGGTTTTCAAAATATACATTATTAAATGTCTTGGAATAAAGGCCCTCTACCGTCATCCTTACATCTCCCGGCAACATCTGTTCCAATGCCAGATTCGCACGGAATACCTGCGGATATTTGAAACTCTTGGATACTGTTACGATATCGGGCGTAGCAGGGCTTCCTGATTGCGAATTCATGGCACCGATAGGATCTTTCGCATACTGTCCTAAAGAAGGAGCTGGTGAAGATCCGGAAGCAAAGATTGTCGTACCTTTCTGCTCGATACCTGTATTGTTATAAGCATTGGAAAGCCATACGAAAGGAACACGGCCAGTGAACAAACCGACTCCACCACGAATCAGCGTATTCCGGCTATCATCCGTGTACCAGCGGAATCCCAAACGGGGTGAAACCATCACTTTTGCACCGGGCATTTCCCCTACTCTTTCCTCAATATTCTTGCTGGCGGCATACTCATTAAACTCATTGTTGACAGTCGGATCATTAAACAGCAACGGAATATCGAAACGCAGACCGTAGGTCAAAGAGAAACGATTGGTAACCATCCAATTGTCCTGAGCATAGAAACCGAATTGACCGGCTTTTATAATAGGTGTATATTGGTAGTCACCGCCCGTAACATCCGGGTCTGTATATTTAAATACATACTTAGACGGGCTGTCGTTCAGGAATGCGTCCATCGAACCGAACTCCCAGGAACCGGTAACCGCCTGGATAAACAGGTTCTTCATCCGGAATATCTCGTTATGTGTACCAAAAGTAAAAGTATGATTGCCCTTATACCAGGAGAGGTTATCTTCAAATGTATAAATATCCTGATCCAGCGCATTGGCTCCGGAAGAATATTCCGTACCGATATTGACAGTCGTGTTATTCGTCCCGCTGTTATCGCTACCGTTAATCTTTACATTCGGCCCTTGATAGGCAACTTCGCGTTGGTCGCGCACTGTCGTAAGACTTGCACGGAATTCATTATATAAAGCATTATTCAAGTGAGAGTTCCATTCTGCCACGAATGAATTCGTTTTATTCTTCATCCGGTAACCACTGTTATTAAAGAAATAGGTCATGTTGGCCGGGCTGTAGATATCGTCGTATGAATTATTCAGCTGATAGCGGAAAGCCAGCTTGTTGTGTTGGTCGATATTCCAGTCGATACGTCCCAGGAAGCTGAATGCTTTCTGATCTACATCACGCGGGCCGTAGCCTTCACGAATACCTGTATATTGTTCATACTTATCAGCAATAGTCTTTGCCATATCTACTGTAAAGCCCTTCGCATCATAGCCGGCATAAAAACGTGAAGGATAAGACTCCTTACGGTTCTCGACATTGGCGAAGAAGAACAGTTTGTCTTTAATGATCGGACCGCTCAACGTACCGCCAAATGTCTTGGTCGACTGTTCGGAAAGTTTGTCCTTTACATTATCTTTAAAGGCATTGTATTTTCCATAAAGGCTCTCATTCGTAAAATAAGAATAAGCCGACGCATGGAAAGTGTTATTTCCTTGTTTGGTAATAGCGTTGATACCACCTCCGGTAAAACCGCTCTGGCGAACATCAAAAGGAGCGACTACAACCTGGATTTCCTGAATAGCATCCATTGAAATGGGATTGGCATTGGTTTGACCACCATTTGTTCCTGACGGAGCTAATCCAAATACATCATTACTGACTGTTCCGTCGATCTGAAAACTGTTATACCGGTTATTGGAACCGGCGAAAGAAATACCCCCATTCTTGGAAGTCATTGCCATCGGCATATTCTTCACCACATCATAAATATTACGGTCGACAGTCGGAGTTGACTGGATCCTGTTAGCAGAAAAGTTTTCCGATGCTCCGATTTTCTTCTTAGCATCTGCCGTTACAACAACTTCCCCTAATTGTTGCGAACTGGGTTGCATAGTTGCATCCAATACAAACGTATTACCCAATTCCAACCTGATATCTGTAAAAACATCTTTTTGATAACCGACATAAGAAATCTCCACTTTATATGGACCACCGGTACGCATACCTTGTATTGTATAGCGGCCATCCACATTTGTAACTGCACCGTACACAGTTCCGGACGGTTCGTGCACCGCCACCACAGTCGCTCCAATAATACTCTCATTCTGATCATCGATAACCTTTCCACTCAAAGCGGAAGTTGTCACCTGAGCCTGTACGGAAACACTCATACAGATCAATAAAAACAAAGACAGCAGATAACTTTTTTTCATACAGAAATTCTCTTTTTAATTTAACCCCCTATATTTTTTAACATTACGCCACAAATATACAATCTTATTATCACCTTTTTATTACATTTCTGTATAAATTTAGAGACAAAACATTAACTGTCTTCACCATCACGAAGACTATCGGCTATGTCCTGATGCTGCCGTGCCAGCTCTTTCTCCCCTATATGCAAAAAAGCTTCCGCAAGATATTCATGGGCTGCGGCATGTTTAGGCTTAAGATCGACAGCTTTCATAAAATCGGAAACAGCCTCGTCATAATATTTCAACTGGAGATAAGATTTTCCTCGATTATAACGCGCTTTGAATGACTGCGGGTTCAAACGCACAGCTTCATTCAGGCAGGTGACCGCCTGAAAACCGTCACCCAAATCGAGCAACGTCACTCCTTTGCGTACCCAGGCATCCACATATTCGGGGTAAAGTTTGAGTGCTTTATCAAAAGAACGGATAGCAGCGTTCGGATCGTGGGCTTTCGTTATACATTCATTTCCCATCAGGTAATATTCGTGGGCATATTCTTTCTGCACTTCACGCTGGGCGTACAGCTCCTCCCGGAGTTTCTTGATCTGTGCCTGTTGCGTATTCATCGTTTGCAGCTTCAAACGAAGCAGGCGTTGCACTTCCGGCTTGCCCAATTCGTTCCGCTTGCCGACAGCGGCGGCAAATGCTTCGACAGCCTCTTTTATATTCCCGGACTTGAAGCTGTGGACGGCACGGGCATACAATAATTCGGCTTCACTTTCCTGCAGGCTTTTCTCGATCAGTTGGCGGTCGTTAAACTGCTGGCTGAATTGCACGATTTCTTTCCGCACAAATATGTCATGAGACGAAATCCGGCTTTTCAGCACCAGGCCGTCCAAAGACGTACAACGGCTTAAAGCCACATAGGTCTGCCCGCCGGCAAAAACGCCACCGGTCAAGTCCACCACAACCCGGCTGAAAGTAAGCCCTTGGCTCTTATGCACGGTTATCGCCCATGCCAGGCGAATCGGAAGTTGTTCGAAAGTGCCGACAATCTCCTCTTCCACCTTCTTCTCCTTTTCGTTATACTTATATTTATAGTTACGCCAGGAAGTCGGTTCCACCAGATATTCCCTTCCGTCTTCAAGCAGGACAAAGACATTTCCGTTCTCGTCGATTCCGGACACCATGCCGATCGTCCCGTTCACCCAGCGCCGCTCATAATCGTTATCGATAAAAATAACCTGCGCCTGTTCCTTGATGGACAGATTCAACTGCGTCGGCAACGACGATTCCGGAAAATCGCCTTCAATCTTCCCCTTGGAGATAAACTCTTCTCCCGGAAGTTCCGCCAGTTTCCGCTCATTAATGAAATCCACCTGGTCACGGCGGGTTGCAAGCGTAATATACATATCTTCGTTACGGGGAGTAAAATCAGGAAAATAACGGGCATTCAAAATATCCAGTTCCTGTTTTCGGGCTGCATTATTACGGATACGGTCCAGAATATTGATAAAGACCGGATCAGTCTGCCGGTAAACCTTCTGCAATTCGATAGGAACCAAATTAATATTCTTAAATACACGGGCCGAGAAAAAGAACGGACTGGCATAGAAAAGACTTAATATCTCTTTCTGGTCGGATGGCACGACCGGTTCCAACTGAAAAACATCTCCGACAAACAACAGCTGCTTTCCACCGAACGGCAAGCGCATATTACCGGAAAATACCCGCAGGACGCGGTCTACACAATCGATAATATCGGCCCTGACCATCGAAATCTCGTCGATGATGATCAGTTCGACTTCCTCAATCAGCTTACGGTGTTTCTTCGTATATTTGAAAAACTCGAATATGCGTCCATTCTTCAAGCTCAAATCCGGATCGTCGGGGAGCATCGGACGGAACGGCAACTTGAAAAAAGAGTGGAGCGTCACTCCCTCCGCATTAATCGCTGCAATCCCCGTCGGCGCCAATACGACATATTTCTTTTTCGTATGTCCGCAAATATACTTCAGAAACGTAGACTTACCCGTCCCAGCCTTCCCGGTCAGAAAGACGGACTGTCGCGTATGAGTGATCAGTTGCAAGGCATCCTGAAACTCCTTATTATCTGTATCGAGCTGAAATTCCAATCGTGTATTTTTTGAGTAGACAAAGCTATAGAATATTTTATATATCTGCTTATAAAAAGTTCATAATTTATTTGCAAACGTCCGAAACATTGCTTTACTTTGTGATATCAAAATAATATCAAATACTAATCATTATGACTACACAGGAAAAGAGTTTCGACGGCACTAAGTTATCAGGATTTATGGCAGTGCTTATCATCCTGGTCTTAGTAGGAGCAGCAGTATATCTACTGTCTCTTTCAGCGATATGGAGTACGGTTATCGGCGTAATATGCGCAATATGCGCAAGCATCATGATTCCGGGATTTATGATTATTCAACCGAACAATTCTCGTGTGCTGACATTTTTCGGAAGATATGTAGGAACGATTATGACAAACGGCTTTTATTGGGTAAATCCGCTCTTTCAGAAATCGACTGTGACGCTACGTGTTCTAAACCTAAACATCGAGCCTATTAAGGTGAACGACAAAGTAGGGAATCCGATTATGATCGGTGCAGTGGTCGTATGGAAGATTAAAGACACCTATAAAGCCAGTTTTGATATTTCCGGGAATATCCGGGAATTTGTCCAGATACAAAGCGACGCCGCCCTTCGCCAGGTTGCAGGCATGTACGCTTACGATACGAATGAAACCATCGATAAGGTTACACTCCGTTCAGACGAAAGCGGAGAAGTAACCAAGCGTCTCGAAGCAGAGCTCAACAGCCGCCTCGACATCGCCGGGATTGAAATCGTAGAAGCCCGCATCAACTATCTGGCCTACGCATCCGAAATTGCCAGCGTGATGCTACGCCGTCAGCAGGCAGATGCTATTATTGCCGCCCGCGAACGGATTGTCGAAGGAGCAGTCAGCATGGTTCATCTGGCACTGGATAAATTAAAGAAAGACGGAGTCGTCGAACTGGATGAAGAACGGAAAGCTGCAATGGTCAGTAATTTGCTGGTTGTCCTTTGCGCAGACGAATCCGCACAGCCTGTAGTCAACACAGGAACACTATATCAATAATTAATAGTAACACAAAACATGGCCAAAAAGGAAAATGGGAATACGGTCAAAAGCTTCATCCTGCGTGTAGACGCGGAGATGATGGAAGCGATCGAAGCCTGGGCTGCGGACGAGTTTCGTAGCACCAATGGCCAGATACAGTACATCTTGGACCAGGCTTTACGCAAAGCAGGCCGGTTCAAGAAAAAGCGAAAAGCAAAAACTGAAGAAGAAGAAAAAGAGTAGAAAACAATAATAACGAAAACCTGTCCGGACGTTTTTTAATTTCCTTCGGTAGAAAACAACTTTTCATCCGAAGGAAATTTTATTTTCTACCGGATGAAACAAACCGGCGCTTATCAACGGCTAATAAACAGCCAAGCATCCTTATACTTCGGATTACTGCGGAGAGTCGCCATATAAGTTTCCGCATCTGCCCGGTTATCAAACTTATCGGCATAGATACGGTATTTCCCGTCGCGAACCACCTTACTGACATGCTTACATTCCGCCCGGTCTACACCGGCAATAAACTCATCAGCCTGTGCTTCAGAAGGGAAACTGGCAATTACTATATGATACATTTTAGGATTGGCTTTTACCTCTTTCTTTGCAACAGCAGGTTGCACCACAACAGGTTTAGCCGCAACTGTTTCGCGCTTGGGAGCAGGTGCGACAGTCTTGACTTCTACTTCCGGCACAACATTTTCCGGCACACTTTCAGCTATAGCCTTTTCAACAAGAACCGGCTTTTGCGAAACCATTTCCGTCGGAACAAAGCTTGCCGTATAAGCATCCTGGTTGACATCTTTCACCGGTGTGGAAACAAGCAAGAACAAAGCCACTGCGGCTACAGAAGCAACGGCAGTACGGATCAGCCTGCGATTGACCGGGATTGTAAGAAGCGCAACTTCTTCCCGCTCTGCCTGCAACGGGGGCAAAGCCGGAAAATGGAAAACAGGCAGGCCATACGAACCGACACTAAACAGTTCGGTTTCGCCCGGATGGAAAATCATCTGCCCTTCCTCACCTATACTGAACGAACCTAACACACCCATCGACAGTTTCTTGTATTGCTGCAAAGTCTTTTTCATATCCTCCACATCCTCTTCCAACATCAACTGTGCCTGGCGATAATTCACCCCGTGCATCTGCATATACGACTCAGGCAGAAGCCCATCGTTATGCTGCAGCGTCATATTGAAACCAATCTCTTTCCGCAACGGGCGGAACGTATGTTCTTCCACTTTCTGCATGGCCGGAACGGTCTGCAGGACAAAACCTCCGAACTTCGGCACAATCACACAGTCATGCGCCAAAAGCAAACGTTCAATATGTGTTACGATTCTAAGCATACAACAAAGGTAGGAATTTGCACGAATCCGCAAAAGAAATCAGGATACATTTTCTAAACCTGCTATGCTAATTGCAAAATGACACAATAGTAAAATTATATTTTTTACCTTTGTAGCTATTATGTATTACTGGATTCATCAATCATTCTATATGGCCAAAGTCGTCCCTTTTATAGGCGGCTGGCTGGCTGACCGCTTACTTGGCGACCCGGAAGGATGGCCACATCCGGTTGTCGGTTTCGGGAAAGTGATTTCCCTGGGCGAAAAGACAATGAATAAGGGAGATAACCGGGCTTTGAAAGGGGGAATCATGGCGCTTGTGCTGGTCATCGGCACCTATCTGGTTTGCGAACGCATCCTGTATCTGGCCGGATATTTTTATCCACCACTATCCTCCCTCTTGGTCGGAATCGGTGTGTTCTACTGTTTGGCGGGGAAAACACTGATCAAAGAAGTTAAAGCTGTTTTTGAAGCCGTAGACCACAGTACGGAAGAAGGGCGCAAGCAGGTCGGCAGAATTGTCGGCCGTGATACATCCGGACTTTCTCCGCAAGAAATACGGGCGGCAGCCCTGGAAACGCTTGCCGAGAACCTGAGCGACGGCGTGATAGCCCCGATGTTCTGGTTTGCCCTGCTCGGACTTCCCGGCATGATGGCCTATAAGATGGTGAATACGCTCGACTCGATGATCGGTTATAAAAATGACCGTTATTTCGAATTCGGGCAGATAGCCGCAAGGCTCGACGATCTGGCCAACTACATTCCCGCCCGGTTGACAGCCTGGCTGATGTTAGCTGTCTCCGGCAATCTGAATAAACAGGGGTTCGTCAAACGCTTCGGTCCTGCACATGCAAGTCCAAACTCAGGCTATCCGGAATCGGCTCTTGCAGCCATTTTGAATTGCCGTTTCGGGGGGACGCACGACTATTTCGGGAAACCGGTCGAAAAGCCTTATATCGGGACGAACGAACGGCCTTTTACAACCGAAGACATGTTAATTGCTATCAATATAAACAGCAATACAGAACTTGCAATGGGACTGATTGTTTGTTTAGTATCAACGATTATACACTAAATAATACGCACATATAATGGAAGTAAGATTAAATAAACTCATCAGCGACTCCGGTCTTTGTTCCCGCAGGGAAGCAGACAAATTTATCGAAGAAGGACGCGTGACCGTAAACGGCAGCTTGCCTCACGTCGGACAGAAAGTAACCGAGGGCGACATCGTCATGCTGGACGACCTCCGGGTACAAATCGGCAAACACGCCTCCGACCACGCCCGTGTGGCACGCGGCAAAGCCCAGGAACTGGTATTCGGTAGCCAAGAGAAGAAAGAACAACCTCAGGCGGCTGCAACGGAAAAGAAAAGCACATCGAAACCGGGCGGTTCGAAAGGACCTCGTCCGGGGAAATATGTAAAATATAACAAATATGCTGCGGCACGCCATGCGGCACGTGACGGAGAAAAGCCGAAGAAAGAGACGAAGGCTGCCGGTCTGGATAAAGACCTGAAAGAAGCCTTGCAGCCTAAATTCGGGAAGTCATTAGGCCGCTCGGCTGTTGCACAACGGCTGGCAGCATCTCCTAAATCGGCCGCTTTGCGCAAGACGAGTAAAAACAATCCGGCGAACAAAGCGAGACGAACAGCATCACGCAATAAACCGAAAGGAGAATAAAAAAGAATGGCAGACAAACATATCGTTTTGGTGACAGGCGGACAGCGTTCCGGGAAAAGCAAATATGCCGAACGGCTCGCATTGTCGTTAGCGGCCAACCCGGTCTATCTGGCAACGGCGCGCATCTGGGATGATGAATTTCGCCAGCGTGTGCTCCGCCATCAGGCTGACCGTGGACCGGAGTGGACAAACATCGAAGAAGAAAAATACCTGAGCCGACACGACTTGAGCGGACGTGTTGTCGTGATTGATTGCGTCACGCTTTGGGGTACGAACTTTTTCTTCGACAGTGACGGCGACACCAAGCGTTCGCTGGACGAACTGAAAGATGAATTTAACAAGTTCACAGACCAGGATGCTTACCTGATATTCGTTACGAATGAAATCGGATTAGGAGGCGTATCCCCGGATGCCGTACAGCGGAAGTTCACAGACCTGCAAGGCTGGCTGAACCAATACATCGCATCCCGCGCCGATGAAGTCGTCCTGATGATCAGCGGTATTCCCATGAAAGTAAAATAATAAAAACACTATACAATGATCTCTTTCAACATTCAAAAGCCTGACACCGCTCTCACCACAGCTCTGCAGGATAAAATCGATAATCTGACGAAACCCAAAGGTTCACTGGGTACACTCGAGGAAATTGCACTGCAAATCGGCCTGATTCAACAAACCCTGTCTCCCACGCTGCATCATCCGGTCAACGTAATCTATGCCTCGGATCACGGCATTGCCGATGAGGGAGTCAGTAAATCCCCTAAAGAAGTCACCCGGCAGGTGATCCACAACTTCCTGAACGGAGGCGCAGGCGTTTGCTTCCTTTCCCGCCAACATGGTTTTGAAATCAAGATCATAGACGGAGGCGTGGATTTCGATTTTCCACCTATCCCGCAACTGATCGACCGCAAAATCAGGAAAGGGACCCGCAACTTTCTCCACGAAGCGGCCATGACACAGGAAGAAATGGAATTAGCTCTCCAATATGGTGCCGACATCGTGACGGATTGCCATAACGAAGGATGTAATGTGATCAGTTTCGGAGAAATGGGAATCGGGAATACGGCTGCATCCAGTATGTGGATGACCTGCCTCACTGGGATTCCTCTCATTGACTGCGTAGGAGCCGGCAGCGGCCTGGATAACGAAGGAGTCAGACATAAATATAATGTATTAAAAAGCGCACTCGACAACTATCAGGGTGACAATAGCCCGTTGGATGTAATCCGTTATTTCGGGGGATACGAGATGGTCATGGCTGTTGGCGGTATGCTACGTGCGGCCGAACTGAATATGATTATCCTGGTGGATGGCTTTATCATGACGAATTGCGTGCTGGCAGCCTCCCGTCTGTATCCTGAAATGCTGCCCTATTGCATATTCGGACATTGCGGTGACGAAGCCGGACATAAACGCGTATTGGACGTCCTGCAGGCAAAGCCGCTTTTGAACCTCGGTTTGCGCTTAGGCGAAGGTTCCGGTTCCGTATGCGCCTATCCGATCGTCGAGTCGGCAGTCCGCATGATCAACGAAATGCACAGCTTCAAACAAGCTGCAATCACCAAATATTTCTAAAGCATTAATTTTCAACTTTTAATTTTCAACTAAACCATGCTCCGTATCCTCGCCGCCTTCATCTTCTTCACCCGGTTGCCCTTCTGGAGACTGGCTGAAGTGCCTTCGGAATATTTCAAGAATGTTGTCAGCCGTTGGGCTTTGGTCGGCTGGTTGACAGCAGGGCTTTCCGTGATCGTGCTCTATACCGCTTCGATGATACTTCCGGCAAGTGTTGCCCTACTTTTGGCTATCATCACCCGCCTGTTAATAACCGGCTGCCTGCATGAAGACGGACTTGCCGACTTCTTTGACGGCTTTGGGGGAGGAACTTCCCGCGAACGCGTTCTTTCGATTATGAAAGACTCGCATATCGGCAGCTACGGAGTGATCGGGCTAATCCTCTATTTCGGACTATTATACACCCTGCTAAGCAGTTTGCCGTTGGCGATTGCCGGAAGCGCAATACTGGCCGGGGACCCGTTTTCTAAAGGTGTGGCAGGAATGATTATCAACCGACTACCCTATGCGCGTAAAGAAGAGGAAGCTAAAAACAAAACAGTCTATAGCCGGATGTCGACAGGCGAATACACGTTTTGCCTGTTCACCGCCCTGATTCCCATATTCTGGCTTCCCGAACCGATCTATTTTCTGGCCGGTCTGTTACCCGTCCTCACCTTTTACCTGCTCACCTCTCTGATGAAAAAGAAAATACAAGGCTATACGGGTGATTGCTGCGGAGCCACATTCCTGCTCTGCGAATTGAGCTTCTATTTAGGAATCGCTATCATTTATACAACAACGATATAAAACGATGTAACATGGAAATCTACCTGGTCAGACACACATCCGTCAATGTACCCGCAGGCTATGCTTACGGACAAACAGACGTTCCGCTCCGTCCCTCTTTTGAAGAAGAGGCACAAGTCGTAAAAGAGACGCTATCCGGACATATATTCGACAAAGTATGGTGTAGCCCGCTTACACGCTGCGTCCGCCTGGCAACCTATTGCGGTTATCCGGATGCAGAAAAAGAAAACCGTATCAAGGAGATCAACTTCGGAGAATGGGAAATGAAATCCTGGGAAGAATTATCATCCGATCCCCGGTCTAAAGATTGGTTTGACGACTGGATCAACATTCCGGCTCCTTCCGGCGAATCCTTGCAGGATCAATACAACCGGGTCAGTTCCTTTTTGGACGAATTAAGAAAAAGCGGATTACAGAAAGTATGTCTCTTTGCACATGGCGGCGTCTTGACTTGTGCCCGTGTTTATAACGGAGAATACGCACTGAAAGACGCTTTCAAAAACGTTCCTTCTTACGGTGCGGTAATCAAATTAGAACTTTCCTAAACAGAAAAAGGAGCCAGTTCATAAAGAACTAACTCCTCTTCACTTCGCTTTCGCTTTTAAAACGGCGGCTATCTACTCTCCCACTTTTACGCAGTACCATCGACGTGGTTGGGCTTAACTTCTCTGTTCGGAATGGGAAGAGGTGGATCCCCAACGCTATAACCACCTTAATACCTTTTTATATTAAGATTTTTGACTGGACAACTCCATTTTGGAGTCGCGTAACTTTTATTTCTGAGCTTATTGATGACTCTCATCATCAATCCTTCAGACGTATCAATCCTTTCCTTTTAGATA
>NZ_QREV01000045.1 GCF_003363715.1 Parabacteroides acidifaciens | reverse complement strand
TAGGTTTTAATCTTTGTTATGTAAATTGAGTTTAGTTATAATTGTTTAATCTGTAAACTGATTTCAGGAAAGGTCACCCCCTGCCACATAATCCTTGTCCGACCCGGGTCGGACAGTTGTTCGACGAAGGTCAGACAGCTGTTCGACGGGGGTGGGACAGCTGTTCGACCCGGGTCGAACAAGGTTTGGATGCCTGCTCTTCCCTAATTACATGGCTTTCGACGGAAAATATCTTCCTCATGGGCAGAAAAAAGACCGTCGTCGTGTAATATACTTCCCTATTGTGCGACTAATTAAATAAAACGATGAGAGAATGAAAGCTACCCGACAACAGGAAAAAGAGTTTATCGCACTTGTGGAGGAATACAAGCAGGTCATCTACAAAGTCTGTTATGTGTATGCATCCGATGCCGATCACCTGAACGATTTGTATCAGGAGGTGGTGATCAATCTGTGGAAAGCTTACCCTCGCTTCCGGGGCGAATGTAAGTCGTCCACCTGGGTGTATCGCATCGGCCTGAACACCTGCATCTCCTTTTTCCGCCAGTCGAAGCGGAAGCCGGAAGTCGTCCCGATCTCGGTCGATCTGGAAGCTTTTGCCGAAGATGAAGACAAAACGGCCCAGCTCCGTGAACTCTACCGGATGATCAATCGGCTCAGCCAGCTCGAACGCGCGCTTATCCTGCTCTGGCTCGAGGAACGAAGCTATCAGGAGATAGCGGACATCATGGGTATTTCCAAGAACAACGTGGCAGTCAAACTCAATCGTATCCGTGAGAAATTGAAAACAATGTCGAACAGTTAAACGTAATAAATATGGAACTGGAAGAATTAAAAGCGAGCTGGAGTGTCTTGAACGAACAGCTTGAAAAGAGTGAGATGCTGAACAAAAGGATTATCAAGGAGATGATAACCAACCGGACGCAATCGGCCTATGAACGGCTGTTCCGGTATGATATATGGGGACTTATATTGGTGCTTGTCTTTTGTCTTATGTTCCCGATACTGACTTTTACCGGGCAATTGGTGATGAGGCCACTTTCATTTGTGGTGTTGGAAGGATGTTTAGTTATAGGTTTTATTATGCAGGTCTTTTTCCTTTCTATTCATATAAGGTTTGATATGGAAAAGAAAAAAATTTGCGAGCTTGCCAGGCTGGAGTTCGTGTATAAATTGTGGATGAAAAGGAATCATGTGATTGGTACTGGAATAGCCATTGTCGGCATAATCGCTTTTTTGTTTATTGAACAGGATCGGCTTGTTGCAGGATGGGAGCTGCGAATGGTTGTGGCTCTCTTTGTTGCTGCTGTTATTGCCTATTTCCAGATCCGTTTTTACCAGAAGAATATCCGTGTTATCGAAAAAGGCCTGGAAGAGCTGAAGGAGTTCGAGGAGGAACCGGGTTAGTACAGGTCGGAATGGGTTCCGGTATCGGTCATAATCAGGATAAGTTCCGTATCATTTTGTTGCCATATCAGAAGCCAGTCGCCTTTGATATGGCATTCCCATAACCCTTCGTAGGTTCCGCTTAGTTTGTGCGGATGGTAATAATCCGGAAGAGTCCCGGTTGCTTGAAGGATATCGATGACTGCTTGTAATAAGTCCAGATTATATCCTCTCTTTTTACATGTCTTAAGGTCTTTCTTAAAACTATTGGCAAATTTTAGTTCGTATTTCATCCTAAAATTTGTTTGAACATGTCTTCTGCGTTTTTGGCCTTATGCACCCGTCCGGCTTTGATATCCTCTAATCCTTTTTCAATTCTGGATTTCTTTTTGCTGACACTCCAACCGAACTTTTTTGCCAGTTCTTTCAGTAAAGCCATGTCTACTTCCGGAATGGAAAGTTCTACTTTTTTGATTGCCGTATCCATATTGCTATTTAATTGACTGTTATTATCGAATACAAATGTAGCTAATTTCTTTGAATCAGCAAATTAAAGTCTATTAAACCGTTCGTCAACCAATCCGGACCGTTCGTCATAATAATTTGACGGGGAGCCTTTGGGAGTGTAGTTTTGAAATAAAAATGATATGAACAAAGGCTTTTTTATGGGGATATTCCTACTGGCGGGGTGCGCAGGCACGGGCGTTCTTGCCCAGACGGACACGATTGCGGATCAGAAGATCGAGGAAATTGTTATTACGGCGAAAGTGCCGGTCGTGACGATTAAGGCGGACAAGATGACGTACCATATCGAGTCGGCTGTGGCGCGCGGGCAGGGCAGCCTGTATGAAGTGTTGGAAATGCTTCCGGGCGTCATGATCAGCAATGACGGGAAGATTTACCTGAACGGACAAAGCGGCATTTCCGTCCTGATGGACGGGAAACAGACGTATCTTTCCGGACAGGAGCTGGTCACCCTGCTCAAGTCCACCCCGGCGGCAACAGCGGAAAAGATCGATCTGATCACGCACCCGTCCTCCCGTTACGACGCGAGCGGCAATGCCGGGCTGATCGATATCCGGACGAAGAAGATGCGGCTCCAGGGCATGAACCTGACGGCTAACGGCAGTTTCCGGCAGGGGAAGTATGGCGTCGGGAACGGAAGTCTGTCGATGAACAGGCGCGAGGGCTTATTCAACTTTTACCTGACTTATTCCTATTCGCAGGGGACGGATTGCAACGAGCTTCAGATAGACCGCCTCTTTACCGGCCTGCGGGAACCGGACAAGGTGGAGCTGTCCGTCCGGCAGGATTCCTACCGCAAATATCCTTATACCTCCCATTATTACCGGGCGGGGATTGATTTCTTTGCCTCCGCGCGTACCGTAGTCGGCGTGTACACGAACGGCAATCTGCATCAGAGCCGGATGCCGGGCGATATGTTTACTTATTTCAGCGCTCCTTCTTCTGCGTCGCCTGACTCCATGCTCCACACCTCGAATGTGGAGGACCGGAAAAAGAAGAACTTCACTGCCGGAGTCAACCTGACTCACCAGTTGGATACGGCGGGAAAGGTGGTGGATGCTTCCTTCGACTATCTCCATTTCGGCTATACGGATAACCTGGACTTGCATAGCTCTTCGCAAAATCGGCCCGGGCGGGTAGATTCCGTAAAGGGAGATGTCCCGGGCGCAATCAACCTCTATACCGGGCAAGTAAACCTGACCTTGCCTTTTGCCGGGAAATGGGAGTTGGAGGCAGGCGCTAAATTCTCTTTCATCTCGATCGACAACGAGGCGTCGTATGCGGATAACAAAGGAAACGGCTGGGTGCCGAACGAAGCCCTGAGCCAGCATTTCGTATATGATGAAAACATAAACGCCGGTTATATCCAGTGCGGTGCGACTTTCAAACCCTTTTATATCCGGGCCGGGCTGCGTGTGGAGAATACGCGCATAGACGGGCGCTTGACAGGCGGGGAGGCGCAGATAGACTCTTCTTTCACCAGCCGCTATACGAATCTCTTCCCTTCTTTGTTGCTCGAATATGCGTTCCGGCAAAACAAGCTGTCCCTCTTTTACGGCAGGCGGATCGTCCGTCCTAACTATGGAGATCTGAATCCTTTTGTCTATATCTTCGACGACTATACCTTTGAACAGGGAAACACGGCACTCAAGCCGATGAAATCGGACAACCTGGAACTGACTTTTATCTATAAGAACCTGTTCCGGGCCGGCTTTCTCTATTCCCGCACACATGATGTGATCGTGAAAAGCTTTTTCGAGAAAGACAACAGGCAGGTGTATGTCACGCCGATGAACCTGTCTACGGGAACCAGCCTCGGGCCGCGCCTTTATACCGGCAATCTTCCCCTGGCCTCTTTCTGGACGGTGAATGCGAACGTGGCCTGTGTCTATAACCACTATCGTTGGACGGATACAGCCGGCGAGCGGGTCAACAAGCGGGCGACCTTGATCGGCAGCCTTATGAACCAACTCGATTTCGGGAAAGGGTGGAGCATGGAACTGTCCGGCTCTTACAACGGCAAGATGGCGGCCGGGCAAGCCACGCTCAGTCCGATCTGGCAAGTTGACGGAGGCATCAGGAAGAAAGTCTTGAAGAATAACGGCACGATCCGCCTGTTCGCCCGCGACATTTTCCATTCCTACCGGGAGAAGATGATGCTGACGGTGCCGGGGCAGCAGGCTTTTACCAATGAACGGCAGGACAATACCCAGATCGGCATCTCCTTCACCTATCGTTTCAGTAAAGGCTACGAAGTGAAAGAATCCCGCCGGAAAAGTAGCGTAGATGAGAGTAAAAGAATAAATTTGTAGGAAATAACAAGAGCAGGCATGAAGATATTACCCCGTTTATATCCGTTGTTTTTAGGAATCGTGATGTTCAACTTCATCCGGTTGACGACCGACTTGGCGAAGAATGAAGCGTTTTGGGCTAATTCGATGCGGTTTCATCTGCAGGCGTTGGCGGTAACGGTCTTTATGTGTTATGTCTTTGATTATGAAAGCCGCTACTTCCTCGATAAGGTTAAGCCCCGGTTGAACCTGTCTCCGGCAGCCGAGTACTTCTTGACGTTCCTCAAGTTGTTTGTGATGGTTAACCTGCTTATATTTGTCGGTGATCATATCGGGCTTCTGCATTTGGGAAACACCTGGGTCGATTATGTTATAGCAGATGTGATTTATATCCCTCTTCTTTTCATGTATTACATCCTGCTTCGTAGCGGGAAGATGGAGAAAGAGCTGCAGAACCGGATCTTGCAGCTGGAAAAGATTAAGGTGGATCAGTTGGAGATGGAATTGAAGTTCCTGCGTTTCCAGTATCATCCGCATTTCCTGTTCAACGCTTTGAATACGGTTTATTTCCAGATCGACGAGAAGAACGAGGCTCCCCGACGGACGATCGAAATGCTGTCCGACCTGCTGCGTTACCAGCTCTACGGAGGAAGTCAGAAAGTCCCAGTGCAGAAAGAGATCGACTATCTGCGTACCTATATGAATATGCAGAAGCTGCGGATGAGTGAGCGGTTGAGGCTGGACGTCTCTTTCTCTCCTTCGCTCTGTGAACAGCCGGTTTATCCGCTTTTGTTTCTGCCTTTGGTGGAGAATGCCTTTAAGTATGTGGGCGGTGACTACCGGATCGATTGCCGTATGACGGATGAGGCAGGGAAAATCCTGTTTGAGATTACGAACAGTCTGCCTCCTCTTCCGCCTTCTCCGTCCGGGAAAAAGGGGATTGGGCTGGAAAACCTGAAACGGAGGTTGGAGCTTCTCTATCCTGAAAAGCACAGTCTCGTCATTAAGAAAGAACCGGAACAGTATTCCGTAAAACTCATGATAGAAATCGATGCCTTATGAATATAAATTGTGTGATAACAGATGATGAACCGGTTGCCCGGAAAGGCTTGCAGTCGTATGTGGAGAAGGTGGATTTCCTTACCCTGACAGGCGTATGCGAAGATGCGATCCAGTTGAACACTTTGTTGAAGGAGCAGCAGCCCGATTTGCTTTTCCTGGATATCGAGATGCCTTACCTGTCCGGCCTGGACCTGCTTTCCACGCTGGCGAATCCTCCGAAAGTGGTCATCACATCCGCTTATGAGCAGTATGCCCTGAAAGGATATGAACTGGATGTCACCGACTACCTGCTCAAACCGATCTCTTTCGAGCGTTTCCTGAAAGCGGTGAACAAGGTGCATGCCGCCTTGCAAAAGGAAGCTCCTGCCGCCGGCGATGATCCTTATCTCTTTGTGAAAAGTGATAAGCTGATGAAGAAAATCTATCTGAAAGAAATCCTGTTTGTTGAGGCAGTCGAGAACTATGTCTGTATTTATACCCCTGCGGGCAGGACGCTGGTGCATTCCACGATGAAGAACATCGCCGCTTCCCTTCCCGAAGACACGTTCCTGCAATCCCATAAATCCTACATTGTAAACATCGCCCGTATCGACCTGATAGAAGGAAACATGCTGCATATCTCCGGCCATAAGATTCCCGTCGCCCGCAACCTGCGCGAGGCGGTGATGAGGCGGGTGTTGAGGAATACGTTGTAATCTGAAGTTTACAATAGAAATAGCTTTTTATAGGTAACTCTTTTCTAAAATAAAAGCAGGGTTAATGTTGTTTGTCTGAAGAAAAAAGATATTTTTGTCAGATTATAAACTTGATCAGTAGATGGAAAAGATGAAGGATATGCAAGCTTCCTATTGGATTAAGCGATTAGGAATGACGCCTCATCCAGAAGGGGGATATTACAAGGAAGAGTATCGTCCAGAATATTGGAAGCCGATCGATGGTTTACCAATTGGGAAACGAGTGTTGACAACTATTTATTATTTGTTGGAAAAGGATGATTTCTCTGCTTTCCACCGGATAAAATCTCCTGAAAGCTGGTTTTTCCATAAAGGTGAACCTTTACTGATTTATTCTTTTGAAGAAGGAACACTGGTTTGTCGTGAGTTATCTGATCAGGAAAGTGGAACTTTGCAGGTTACTATAGAGCCTGGTATCTGGTTTGCCGCCCGACTAAAAGAGGCGCAAGGTTTTGCGTTAGTTAGTTGTGCTGTTGCACCTGGATTCGAATATCCAGATTTTGAATTGGCAGATGAGGATGTTTTATTATCTGAATATCCTGATCATAGGGAAATGATTCTTTCGTTAATTTAGAGTTTAATCACTCTCTCCTCATGTTTATCAAGTGTTTATTGCCCTAAATGTGTATCAAGAACATAGTTTAGTATTTCCTCTGTCCTTATTTATTTTAATACCTTTGACTGTCTTCTATTACTTAATGGCCAATATAGATCGGTTTTAAGAGTTGATTCATGTCGGTCTGATGATAGGTAGTGGTAATAGCAGGGGGATAATATTGGGATATACCCTAAATTTATGATGACATGGAACATTTAGAAAAGAAAGTTGATGAGCTTTCTACAACAAACGATATTGAATTGAAGTGTAAGATATTGCAGGAGATTAATCATCTGGTTTTGACCGAGTATATGATTAAATTAAAAGATGTATGTGTCTATCCTATTGAAATAGAGGTTTACTATTACGATGAGACAAGTTTCGTTGATGGCTATGTTCACAAAAATGAACTACAGAAAAATCGCTTTGGAAAACTCTATTTTCATCGTAAATCAAAAAATAAAGAAGGACGTTTTCTTCTTTATAGAGGTGGTGTTGATATTTGTTTATCTAATAGCGATAGTTTTTATCTGAGTATTCTAATTAGGGGAATAAGGATTAATAACTATTTAACAATTTGTAGTAAACCAAATGATGTTGCGCGTTATCTACTCGGGGATTTTTCAGATATCCAAACTCGTATATCTGAATTAGAAGAATTGATATGCTTAGTCCGTTCTGTCAATGATCCTCGACAAAATAATCTAATAATCAATACACAACGCTATGGATTGACTCCTAATAAATATCCGGATTTTTATAATTACAATCTTAGAACATTAACGGAATTTGGAGCTCGTTTCCCTTATAATGCTTATAAGGACAAAGAAAAGATTGTTATATCCTATTTTAAGCAAAGAAATAAAGCTGTAAAAGAAGAGGAAGTTATAGAATTATTAGGATATTCTTCTCAAAATGTACTAACACAAACTCAATATTATGAATAGTCAAATTATTAGCATGAAGCAGAATATGAAATATATAGTTATAATGTTGTTTTCAATGTATGTGTTTTGTCTAAATGCACAGGAGAGCCGTTCTTATTATTCTCTTATTGAAAATACCCTCAAATTTAGAAAAAAAGGACTTGATAAAGTTGTATATGATCCATCCTTTTTCTCTTCATCCAAAGAAGGGGAACTGGCAGAAATCAATAATTTGCTAAACTTGGATCTTATTAGATATTACAAATTATGGAATACATACGATACTGAACTGAAAGTAAAAGTATTTCTTGAGTCAGAGAAAGGGAAAGAGCTATACCAGAAAATGAAACAAGAGTATGATAAGCTAAAAAGTAGTACATGTTCTCTTATTTTTGATTTACCACGTTCATCTTCTTATGACTTAACGTCAAAATGCATCAAGTTAAGTTTCTCTGTATCGCAATACAGTTTTGGTAATATCGAGAATTATACAGAGTTTTATCAGTTATGTTTATCTTTACCCACATCGATAAAGACAGAAAAGCCTAAAAAGATATTTGGTGGTTCTGATTATTTTTATGTTAATACAATTTATATTCCTATTGATAGTGAGTCAAAAGCACTTGAAGTTGAAAATAACATCAAGAACTGTGCTATACTTGTTATTTTTAATAAACTCGATACAGTAAAGAAAAAAACAGCTTTGTTTACCGAAAGTTTCATTTTAGGGCGTAGCCTAAATGTTTACCTTATAAATACAAGGGATGGAAACATTTATACAAAACTTTGAAGTCTCCTTTTCAAGTTAGTCTACAAGTTAAAAACTTATTTCAGCTTAGAATATGAGCATATAGGCCCGGTATTTCGTCTCTTTCGTTACCGGGCAGAGGGGGACGTAGCCTTCTCTTATTTTGCCGTCTTTCATTTCGAGCGGGTAGGCTTTCTTCATGAAGCAGTGATGCTCGTAGGCTTCTCCCGGTTTGCTTTGGTATGTGATGTGCATATCGCCGCGTGCGTGTGGCGCCAGATATTTCTGGCTGATGCGCAAGGCGACCATACCCATTGTGTACCGCATGTTGACTTCTATGCAAGGATGTATGGCGAATGAATTGTCGGAAGCTTTGCGGTAAACCAGCATATCCACTCCCAGGTAGCCGGAATAGATCGAGCCGTATATCTGCCGGACTGCTTCGCGCACGACCTCTTTCAACCGTTGGAAGGTGTCGTCTCCGAAGTGCTCGATAAAGAAACTTTCCAAATGTGACTGCTCTCCC
Source organism: Parabacteroides acidifaciens (assembly GCF_003363715.1). GTDB lineage: Bacteria > Bacteroidota > Bacteroidia > Bacteroidales > Tannerellaceae > Parabacteroides > Parabacteroides acidifaciens. The sequence continues at coordinate 31,952 of NZ_QREV01000045.1, read as the reverse complement.
AATACATTACCGGAATAGGCTCCTTTCTTTTCTGCTCCGAATACGGAAAGGCCTTCGTAGCGTACATTCCCTTTTCCGTCCGAATGGAATTCCATGGCAAAGTCGAGGTGTTTGTCGAGTGCGCATTCGATGCTGACGCATCCCTGTTTGTTAAGCGCCCCCTCTATCCAAGTGCGGTCTTTAGCCGTTAGCTTGCGTTCCGGCAACCAGAGGAGTCCTCTGCCGGAGGAAGAATAAGGGGTTTTCAGGACAAAAGGAGCCCTTTGGAGAATCAGGTATTTTTCCACTTCCCTTATCTTCTTGCAGAATTTCGGTGCAACGGGGAAAGCCATCTCCGGCATCAGTTCCCGTATTTTGTCCAGACATTCGGCAGCGGTCTGACGGCCTGTCAACCAGGTATAATCATCTTTCCATTCGGGGATGGCAAGATCCAGGTTGCCATTTTGCTTGAGCTTGTTGAAGAGATGGAGGCTTTGAGGTGAAACGCCCCAGGGAGCTGCTTCCATTTGGGGCAGGTTGTTCCCTTTTCCTTCAAGCTCTTTCCGGGAGATAGGGGTTGCAAAGGGTTTGAGTTCTTTTGGTTGCAAAGAGAAGAAACGGGGAGAGATGAGTTCTTCCGTGAAAACAAAATCTTCCGGGTCTGCATACCAGACAGGAAGGTAGGCCAGCTCCCGAATCATTCTTTGTACGTTGGTCGGGGGAGTATAATTTTCAGAGCCTTGGAGTATGGCTGTTTCGTGTCCTGGGTTGAAATAGTGTAATTTAGATCTCATATGCAAAAGAAAAGCAACGAAGCCGTCCGGTTAACGGGCGGCTTCATATGTTTTATTCCAGATTCTCATCGATGGCATCAATCTTTTTGACGATAAGTGCCATCTCGTCTTTTAGTTTTTCAATCTTACGTTCCATCTCTTTTACCAATCCGCCGCCGCCTTTGGAGGAGATACTGAGGAATCCGATGTTGTTTTCGTAGGTCTGAAGTTCGTTCTTCATCCGTTCGAACATACGCATCAGTTTTTCCCGTTCGCCGTAAAGCTTTCCTTTTCCGCGTTCACCGCCGCTCATATCGCTCAGGTTGTTGCGGAATGTCTGCATCTTGCGGTCGTTCTGGTCGACTTTGAGGCGGTCGAATTGTTTGTCTACCGCTTCATGATATTCTTTGTATATCTTGTCTTTTTCCTTGAACGGGACATGGCCGATGGTGTTCCATTCCGCCATGAGTCCTTTTAAGGTGGCGAGAGCTTCATCATGGTCAGTCTCTTCTATTGCGTTGATCTTCTCGATCAGTGCTTTTTTAGCAGCCAGATTTGTCTGTTCTACGCTCTTTTGGGAAGAGACATTCTTGTTCTTTTGTTCAAAGAAATAATCGCAGGCCGAGATGAAGCGTTTCCAGATGGCGTCGGAATGTTTGCGGGCAACCGAACCGATCGTTTTCCATTCTTTCTGCAAGGCGATCATCTTTTCGGTAGTGCTCTTCCATTCAGTGCTGTCTTTCAATGCTTCCGCTTTTTCGCACAAGGCTTTTTTCAGTTCGAGATTCTTTTCCATCTCTTCCTTGATGCCTTTGTAGAACTCGCTTTTGCGGTTGAAATAGACATCGCAGGCAGCACGGAAGCGTTCGAATATCTTCACGTTGGATTTCTTCGGTGCGAAACCGATTGTTTTCCATTTTTCCTGCAGGGATATCACTTCTTTGTTCTTCTCTTCCCAGTCTTTGAATGATTTCAAAGCGGAGTAGTCGATGCCCTCTATTTGTTCGCAAATAGCTGTCTTTGCTTCCAGGTTCTCCTGCTCTTTAGCTTTCAGACCCTCGAAGTGTTCCTGATGGCGCTTGTTGATAATTGTGGAAGCGGCTTTGAAGCGGGCCCACAAGTCTTCGCGCAATTCTTTGGCAACCGGACCGATCTCGCGCCATTGTTGGTGCAGCTTCTGAAGCTGGTGGAAAGCGGATACGACATCCGGTTCTGTCTGCAGTTTCTCGACTGTTTCGCAGAGGGCGGTTTTCAATTCCAGATTCTTCTTGAAGTCGTAATCGCGGAACTGGTTGTTTATCTTAATGATGTCGTAGAACTTTTCACTGTATATCTGATAGTTCTTCCACAGTTCGCTGACATGCTCCTGCGGAACGGCTTTCACTTCTTTCCATCTCTGCTGGATGTCTTTGAAGTCGTTGTATAGCTTGTTGAAGTCTTCCTGGCTTTCTGTCAGGGCTTTCAGCTGGTCGATCAACTGGAGCTTCAAGGCGTAGTTGGCAGCCTTTACGCGTTCTTCTTCGGCAAGGATAGCGGCCCGTTTTTCTTTGTAAACAGCAAGCAGGTCTTTAATCTTGTTTTCTGTTTCATCTTCGGGAGCAACGAAATCTTTTTCTTCACCTCCGTTTTCCAGAAATGCTTTCTTCAATTCGTCCACTTCGCTCCGGTGGATTTTGTAGTAAGCCTGTTTGAGGGCTTCCACCTCGTTGCGGGTTGCATCGGCTGCCGCTGCAACCAATCCGGTCAATTTCTCCAGAATTTCTTCTTTCGATAATTTTCCCGCAGCCGTAGCCACATCATCGCCTGCCGCAGTTTCGTCAGTGCTGACTTCTGCTTCAGCAGATGTTTCTTCTGCTACAACTTCGGCTTCCGGTGTTTCATTCGTTACAACTTCTTCCGCCGTGTCTTCCGGTGCCGTCACCGGGGCTTTAGTTTCTTCCAATTTGCCGGTTTCTTCGGCAGGCAAATTAGTTTCGTGAGTGTCCATCATATTCAATCGCATTTAAGAATAAGGATAAATGTATCCTATATCAAGTCACAAATTAAAGTAAATATTTTTGGATTTCAGCATTTGAAAGCGATTTATTTGCGAGAAAATGTTAAAATAATAAATAAAAGGCTGAAAATCTTCCTATTCTTCTACAAGTTGTATCAGATCGAAATACATTAACCGGGTTTCTGAATCCTTATCTGCCTCGGATAGATATTTAAAACCGTTTCTTTCGTAGAATGGTGTTGCACTTCTGTAAGCATCAACAGTTATGTATTTGCAACCGGTACGGTTATCGTGGATGAATAGATTTTTAAGAAAATCAATGATATATACACCTAATCCCATTTTTTGATATTCACTGTTAATTGCTAATCTGCCAATTTTTACTGCCGGATAACTGCGGAAGATAGTTTGTTATATCCATAATTTAATGGCTAAATAGAAAAATCTGCTATTGATTTTAGGAGTTCATAATTCTTCTTTATGCGTTCACGTTCCTCTTTGGAGGCTCGTTTGTTACGTGTCTCTTCCATCTCCTTCATGAAGCGTTTGGCGTCTTCGCCGAACAGAATCGGGGTTTCTTTGATAGGTCTGGCCATAATCTTTACATTTTAATAGTTAATGATGAGACAAAGGTAAATAAAAAAACCTGTTATCCAATCGAATAACAGGTTTTAATTTATAAGGACGCTTATGGCTTTATCCTAAGAACGAGATCAGCACGCCGGCAGCAACGGCAGAACCGATTACGCCGGAGATGTTACTGGCCATGCAATATTGGAGAACATGGTTCTTGGGATCGTACTTCAGGGCGATTTCGTTGGCTACGCGCGATGCCATCGGCACAGCACTCAGTCCGGTCGCTCCGATCAGCGGATTGATCTTCTTCTTTGTAAAGAGGTTGAACAGCTTGACAAAGAAGATACCGCCTGCGATGGAGAGGGCAAATGCGAGGAAGCCGCCGATCACGATACCGATTGTCGTGAAGTTCAGGAAGGCTTCTGCTGTCATAGTCGCACCGACCGATAATCCCAGGAATATGGTTGCCGCATTCATAATGCTGTTTGAGGCAGCATCGAACAAGCGGAATGTGTTTGTCCCGATTTCCTTTACCAGGTTACCGAACATCAGCATACCGATCAAAGGCACTGCACTCGGTACGAACAACGCCACAACCGTAGTGACCACGATCGGGAAAATGATCTTCAGCACGCGCAGGTTCTTGATCTCCGTGGTAGACGGATATTTCTTTTCCTGCTCCTTCATGTTGATACACAATTCCTTTTTGGAGCAGAACAGTTTGACTACCAGTGGGATGATGACCGGAACCAATGCCATATAGGAATAGGCCGCAATTGCGATCGGTCCCAACAGGTGCGGAGCTAACTTGATTGTCGTAAAGATTGCCGTCGGTCCGTCAGCACCGCCGATAATACCTAATGCAGCCGCTTCTTTTGGGGTAAATCCCATCAGGATGGCAACCAGCAAAACGGTAAAGATACCCAATTGGGCAGCCGCTCCGAATATGGAAAGCCGCAGGTTACGCAACATCGGCCCGAAGTCCGTCAGCGCTCCCACACCCATAAAAATAATAGGCGGAAGGAACCCTGTCTTGATCAACATATAATAGATGAAGTTCATCAATCCCAGTTCGTGGGCGATGTCGTGAAGCGGCATTTCCCAGATGTTCTTCATCACTCCATGTATGTTGATCAAGCCATTCTCGTCTGCCTGTATCACACCCATATCGCCTCCGGGAAAGTTGGCGAGCAACACGCCGAATGCGATCGGTACGAGCAATAGCGGTTCATACTGCTTCTTGATACCTAAATAAAGCAGGATGAACGCAATGGCATACATGATCAGGAACTGCGGTTCAGCAATGATGTTGCTGAACGCAGTCATCTCATACAAATTTTGAAATATCTCGTTCATTATTGTATTGTCATTAATACGTCATCTTCCGAAACCGCGTCACCGGAAGCCAGGCAGATTGCAGTGACAGTACCGCCAAATTCAGCGCGTACGGCATTATACGTTTTCATCGCTTCCACATAACAAAGCACATCTCCTTCTTTCACTACATCCCCGACTTTTACAGGCGTGTCGGAAGCTCCTTTCACCAGGAAGAATTTACCTTCTAACGGCGAAAGCACTTCTTTTCCGGCTCCGGCAGGTGCAGCGGCAGGCGCTGGTGCGGTAGCGGGAGCAGCCGGTGTTTCCGGTGCAGAGGGTGCGCCTGCGGTATCTCCGAATGCGACAGTAACTTTGAATGCCTGTCCGTTTACATCGACAGTCATGACCTGAGGTGTGGTCGGCATTGCCATCGTTACGTTGGCTGGAGCTGCGGCAGGTGTTGCAGCCGGTGCTACGGGTTTGGCGGCACCTTGTTTCTCTGCTTTCTTCTTGGCGACATCCGCCTTGAATTCCACTTTTGCCTTGCCTGAACGATAAGCCTCATACTGGGCGGGATGCATGGCATATTCAAACAATTCTTCGTCGTCTTCACCTGTTTCCCATTGCTTTTCGTTCATTAGCTTGCGGTATTTGTCGAGTGAGTCAGGATAGTTGTCCTGCGGGTTGCCTTCAAAGAATTCGCGTCCTTCGGCTTTTGCCTTCTCGATGATTTCGGGAGCCAACGGTCCCGGCAGGCGTCCTGCCTTGCCTAAAATCATATCCCAGATGTCGTCGGCAATCATGCTCCAGCGGGCTTTGCCTTTTTCCATCTGCATCACGTTCATAAGGGCCAGGTTCTTGACATACTGGCTGAACGGTGTTACCAGAGGAGGATAACCGACACGCGGCCATACATAAGCCACTTCGTCGAACAGCTTGATCAGCAGCTGATCCTGGCTCATAAGCGGCTTGTTGTTCTTGATATTGTTTTTGTTGATCGTTTCCAGATTCTTTTCGAGGTCGGACATCAGGCTACCCATCATGCCGCCCGGCAATCCCGGACCGATCAGCAATGAGTTCATCAGACGGTTTTTGGGGCTGATATACAATCCTAAGAAGTCATCCATAAATTCCTGAATCAGGCTGCGAACCTTCATGTAGGCTTCCATATTGATCTCCGGTACTTTATAGCCGGCGTCTTTCAGCATTGCCTGGACAGTCAGCAGGTCTGCATGTCCTGTTCCCCATGAAAGTGGTTCCATGCCCACGTCGATGTAGTCGCAACCGGCATTACAAACTTCGAGGATGGAAGCCACGTTGAAACCGGGACCGGCATGGCTGTGGTACTGAACCGGAATTTCCGGATGCTTGGCCTTGATGTTAGCCACGATCTGTCCTAACGAGTGCGGCCGGCCGATGCCTGCCATATCCTTGATACAGATTTCGTCCGCTCCCAATTCGATCAGTTCCATCGCCATCTTGGTGTAGTATTCGACCGTATGGATCGGGGAGTGGGTGATACACAACGAGCACTGTGAGATCATTCCGGCTGCTTTCGCATATTTAATGGAGGGAGCAATGTTGCGGACGTCGTTCAATCCGCAGAAGGTACGGGCGATATCCGTCCCCTGTGCTTTCTTGACCTGATAGAACAACTGGCGCACGTCGTCGGGCACCGGGCTCATGCGCAATCCGTTCAGTGCACGGTCGAGCATATGTGTTTGTATACCGGCTTCATGGAATGGTTTCGTCCATTCGCGTACAGCCCTGTTAGGGTTTTCACCAAATAATAAATTAACCTGTTCAAATCCTCCGCCATTGGTCTCTACACGGGCGAAGCATCCCATTTCGATGATGGCAGGTGCTACCCGGGTTAGTTGGTCAACGGTGGGAACATATTTTCCGGCAGATTGCCACATGTCACGGAAGACCAAACTAAATTTGATTTCTCTCTTCATGATATTTTTATGTATAAATGCAATTATAATTTCTCGATTTTGACAACCTTACCCTGACCGCCTGTCACAACACTGACGGCCGATACGATAGCGGCAGTTGTCTGGTTTGTAATTCCGCCGGCCGGCGAAGCGGCTGCTGCCTGTCTTTGCGGCGTCACCTGTTTTTTTACAATGATCTCTTCGGGTGCATATTTGTTGACCAATACGATCAGCCCCTTCCCAAGATTGATAACGATTAGCAGAATGGCAAAAACGGTGGTCATCCCAACTACCATTAACAAAAGTCCAGTTTCCAAGTTTTCCATACTCATAAATTGATAGGGAGGCGTGCGGTTGGTGTGGCTGGCACAATCCTACCCAAGTTAAAAAATCTGGCACAAAATTAGTAAAATGTCTGAAACCTGCTTTATGCTCCGATATAAAAATACAAAATATAACGTTCCTTTTTTCTGAAAAAGTTATAATTTGTAATGAACTTTGGTTTTTATGTTATGAATGTATATGGTTAACTTGATAATTTGTTTATTTTGAAACCAACTCATCCTTTTATATGCATAGTTCTTCGATGGGTATGGAAATTGTTCCTGATTTTCGAGGGCTTATTGTATAAAACGTATTTTTTTGGTTCGAAAGGCCTCCGAAACAAAACAAATGTTAATCCGCTTTTTTGACCTCAAAAAGGGACTTTTCTCTCTTTTTTGAGCGTTTTCACCAATTGCGACCGTCCTCTTTGCCATTACGACCGTGCTAATGTGTAGTGTACTCGGCACCTCGCGAAGATTAGCACGGTCGTAATGGCGATTAGGACGGTCGTAATCGGAAAGAGGACCGTTTTCATGGCAAAAAAGCACCTGAATTTCCTTAGGATATTTGGAACGCCGTCCGTTTTATTTTCAAATATTCGATTCTCCGGGAGTTAAGGTTTATCACATTGCCGGCGTTTCCGCTTTTTGGTAATCAAATTGTACGCTTTCCGGAGCGACTTAGGCACCTCATTTTATCTATTGTCATCCGATCAGGTTAAAATCATAAAAAAAGTCAATCCCAAATCGATCAGAATTTCGGACGAAATAGAAAAACGGCTAAAAAGGGGGTTATTGTAATCTAATGCGATTCCTCGTCAAGCGTGGAAGTAGAAATGACCATTTGATAGCCCAAACCTCTGATTGCTTCTATCTGGATGATAGGTATTTGTTCCAAGTGTTTTCGTAAATGGCGAATCGCATTGGCTACAGCGTCACGATCTGCTTTAGATAATCCATATTTTGTCGATCGGGCCAATACTTCTATACATATTTTTTCATAGGTTAGTTTATGCTCTTCGACTTGTACAAAAAGGCAAAATAATCGTAGCGAGTTTTCTACCAGGCAGATATTTACTTCATTTTTGTAACATAAACCGCCATGTTCTTTATCAAAAAACAAATCCTCCGCCAATCCAACCCAGTTGATTGTCTTGCTCTGAATTAACAGATCAGGAGTTGGTAACCATTTTTCTTTTTCCTGTAATTCTTGTCGTTTTTGTAACAATTCCTGCTGTTTTAACTCGTGTTGTTGTTGCCGCTGCAACTCCTGCATTTTCTTACACCAGAAACGATAAGCTATAATAACGCCTCCTAACAACAAAAGTCCAAAACCCGAAATTCCCCACATTAAATAACCGTGTAGCCAAACCGTCCCGAAAGGGAACTTGATATAGGCTTGTAACATGATCATTCTATCAGGGTTCTCGTCTATTCGATAAACAAATTGTTCCAAAGGAAATGCCTCTTCATAAAAAGTGTCATTGGGAGAAGTTTTAATAACACGTCCTTCCCTTATACAATGAAGAGCCGTATTTGCTTGAATCTTATGTTCTAACAGTGTAGCACGGAAAAGGCTGTCTAACAATGTACGGGTTGAATCTTTATAAAAAAGAAAATCCTGATCACACCACTCTCCTTTTTCTGTTCCTGATATTTTGTTCGGTGAACTCATCGGATCGTAATCACCAAATCTCCGCCCTATTCTCAATGTTTTCTCTTTTTGTATTACCTCTGCAAATACCAAAGATGATTCTGAACATAATTTATTTAACTGCATATGGAAAGCACTCCATAGCCACCAACTGAATAAACAAGTCAGACTCACACAACTTAATATTATATAAATCTTTTGTTTCATGTCGTAAATCCTCCTGTTTCATCCTTGACTACGGGCTAAGTTTTCTGACAATTTGCTGACACGCATATTGTAGATCAAACAGTTACCAGCAATCCATCTCCAGCCTTTCTAAAAGCACTTGCCTAAGTCAATTTTATATATACTTTTGCATCAACCTCTTATTACTATTAAAGTGGTTTATGAGACAAATATAACAAAAACTAATTTAACAAAATGGAATAAACATGAAAAGAAAGATTATTCAATCAGGTATCGCTCTCCTCTGCTTACTGGGAGGTTTGTATTTTTACTCTACCCCGTCAGATAAAAACATATTGAATGATTTGGCGTTTGAAAATATTGAGGCTTTAGCCTCAGCAGAAGACGATTCTAATGAAAATTATTTGTGTTATGGTTGGGGTGACATAGAATGTCATGGTAGAAAAGTGGAAAGAAAATACAGTGGTTTTAGATAAAAATCAATAATGAAAAATTTCCTATACATATTACTTATAGGAATAATATTAATCTCCTGCAGTGGTTCACCCGATCCTCTTTACCCTCGGTATACAACTTTTCCTGATGAGAAAACAGTAGCCACGCAGGAGATTTCTATTGATTCTGCCTTTTTCCGTTATCCCTATCGGGTAGCGATAAAAGACAGTATCGCTGTTATTATGGATCTACATAATGATAATCATTACTTTTACTCTTTCACATACCCCGAATGGACCCCTATAGTATCCTTCGGTAAACGGGGAGAAGGTCCGGAAGAAATGCTTTCCGCCGAAATGTTCCAGTTTTGTTCGTCCGATTCCATCTGGGCGCTCGATGCGAATAGGATGCAGATCACACGATGGTCAATCTCTCCCTACGAAAAAACGGCATCCCGTGTGGAAGAAATAGACTTAGACAAAAGTCTGGTCCGTTCTTTAGACTTCTACCGTACAGATTCAGCCTTTCTGATCACAGACTACCTGGGCGATTTTCGTTATCACAAAGTCAGTCATAGAGGTAAACCGATCAAAAACATAGGTGAAATACCTACCGAAATCAGCTATAAACAAGATATTCATCCTGCCTTAGCACAGGCTTGGCGCAGTTTTACCGACTACAACCCTAAAAACGGGATATACGCAATAGCAACTCAACTGGGAGAAACCTTTGAAATATACAATCTAAAGACTCAAACCCATAACGTTATATACGGTCCTGCCGGAGAACCACAATTCATCGAAAAAGGAGGAGAAGGATTCCCGACCGGAATCAAAGGGTTCGTGGACATACAAGTCACAGACGATTATATTTATACCGTTTTCGATGGGATGTCTTGGAAAGAGCGAGATAAATTTTATGAACGTGGCATGGCAGCTCCTAAAGGAGGCCATTTCCTTTACGTGTTCGATTTGGAAGGAAATCCGGTTCGAAAATATACGCTCGATAAAAATATCTTAGGCATCCATATTAATGAAAAAACAAACACCGGAATTGCAACCTGCGCGGAAAGCAATAATCCGATCGTGACATTCAAACTATAATAAGAAAATGAAGCAACAACTACTCTACATATTATCTCTGTTATTTTTGTTAGCCGCTTGCCAGGAGAACAAGAAAGAGCAATTTGCCCGCTTGGTTCAGGAATGGCAAGGGAAAGAGATCGTCTTTCCGCAGGATATGCTTTTTACCCGTTTCGTCACAGATACGGTGGACTACACGATACAGGAAAGCGAATACAAAGTACTGATTTATGTCGATTCAACAGGTTGCACAAGTTGCAAACTGCAACTGCCTAAATGGAAAGAATTGATCGCCCATGTCGATTCGGCAACAAATGGCAATATTCCGTTCATTTTTGTTTTCCAGTCGAAAGACGACAAAGAGTTGCGATATATCCTGAAACGTGACAACTTCACCCGTCCAGTTTGCATTGACCGGGATAGCCGTTTGGACAAGCTGAACAGATTTCCACAAGAGATTACCTTCCAGACTTTCCTTCTTGATAAGGACAACAAGGTGAAAGTGATCGGTAATCCGGTGCATAATTTGGCTGTCAAGGATTTGTATCTGAAGCAGATTACCGGCATCCAAGATAAAGAGGTACTGCCAACGACAACCCTTGAACCGGAAAAGAGCGAATACGATTTTGGAACGGTTAAAGAAGGAACGATAAAAAAACAGATCGTTACGGTTCGAAACACCGGATCAAGCCTCTTTAAGTTGAAAGGTTTCACAACCTCTTGCGACTGCACTGAAGCGACTTGCGACTGGAAAGAATTACAACCGGGAGAAAGTGGAACGATTACGGTCAGCTACGAAGTGGAACAGCCGGGAGATTTTTACCGGACGGTGGACATTTATGGCAATATTCCGAAAGCACTGACATTGAGTTTTATCGGAACGGTCAACTAATAAATATCGGGAAAAGAAAGGAGTCTCTGCCCATAGACTTGCAACCTTCAGCAGAAACTCCCCGACTTTTCCTCATTCAATAACAAATAAAGAAGGAGGTAGCGCGCAAAAGTAGTAAATTTGAAGCAAACAAAAAAGGTTGGAAATCACCCAATCTCAGGAAATGATACTGGGCAAAGATCCAAAAACTAACAGAAATCTTAAATCCCTAAAAATAATACGAAAATGGGAAAGAGAATTATCGGTGTTATCGCTTTTGCTGCGATCGCCGCAGCTGCTGGCTGGAATTACCAGCAAAATAAACAAGAGGTTAAATTGTCTGATTTGGCATTGGAAAATGTTGAGGCCCTTGCCAGAGACGAAATAATTTGTACGAATTGCCAGGGATTTGTTATGAAGACAAGTGGCTCTTGTAAAATTTGCGAAAGAGGTTCCGGTACATGTAATATTCATGACCAAGAACCATGCTGATTATATAAGCTTTGTAAATCAGCAGTTGGGAAACTACTTATGCTATGGTCAATTTGTCTTTTAGAATCAGTAAACCAACTGCTGATTGTATCAGCTAAAGGAATTAATTAGCTTGAATTATATTAAAGTGTTTTTGTTTTATTAACAGAAAGTGAGATGAAATATATATTATATTTATACATAATGCTGTTTTTAATGGTAGGATGTCGCAGTGATAAAGAACAGATTACAGCTGATACAAAAATATCCATAGAGTTAAATAAATGGAAGCGAATAAAATTGTCTGAGTTTGTTGATTCCATAGAATTAATACCTTTGGAAACACGATCGAATAATTTGATAGGAGAAGTCAATAAAATTATATATCACGATAATAAATACTATATACACGCCACAACAGGATATCAAAATGGGAAATTATTTGTATTCAATAGTGTCGGGGATTTTTTGTATTCGATTGACAGAAGGGGACAGGGACCTGGAGAATATTATGATTTGGAGATTTTTTGTATATCCAATGAAAATGAAGTGAAATTGATGTCATATAGAAAAATAACAACAACAAGTATTGACGGTACTTTTTTGTACGATACAGAAGTTCCGTTAGGTTTACGTGAATGTTTGCTTCTACATGATGGCAATTTGATCGCAACCTCTCGTGAAACTCGTTTGGATGATCCCAACCTGCTTGTGTCAATGAGTGGTAAGGGAGAAGTATTGAAGACCTTTTTCCCGATCAAGGATAATTACAAAACAGTAAATGATACAAATCAAAACTTATCGAGCCTTTTCTTATACAAGGATACTGTTTGTGTAAACAATCCTTATGGACATTATATATACAAGTTGATTGATAATTCTCTTGTAGGAAAAATAGAAATAAATTATATGGGGAAAACAATACCGGAAGATTTTTTTGACAAAGATGACGATGTCGTAAAACAGGATAAAAAATTAGCCCGGTTAAAAGATTACGGATGCTTAAGGTCTTTTGGAATAGCTGACGATTATATATATTTGACTTCTACTGATAAAGAATTTAACGGATATTTTTCGCTCTATTCAAAAAATACCGGAAAAGTCGTTACTGCACAAGCGATAGAAGATGACTTGTTTTTTAAAGGCAATCTTTTGAAACTGAAATATAAAAATCTTCCACATAATATGGATGGCAATGAGATGCTTTGGGATTTAGATCCTTTTTATTTGATAGAAGGATATAATAATTATATATCGACTTTGTCGGAGTCTGAATTTTATGAATTTAAAAACAAATATCCTCAGTTATATAAAATGTGTTCAAATTTGAAAGAAGATGATAACCCAGTAATTTTACGAATTAAAATCAAGATTTAGGAAACATGAATACGAAGATCGTTAAAAGTATAGTTTATGTTTTTGAGGTGATATGTGTAATGTTGTTTGTTTATTTTTATTCTTGTTTGCAAAAAACGAACAATATACAAAGGACCGAATTAGAAAGACTTCGAGAAGGGAACGCAAATATGTTATATAAAATAGAAAATATGATTGTTTTATCCAAACTGCAGTATTCTATGGAAGGTAGAAACATACAAAATGTTTGTTTATACGATAGAAATAATAATAGATCTCAATTTGATGAATTGTATCAAAATGGCTATCGTTTAGGATATTTTATTTCAGAACAAAGTTGTTCTGCATGTTATAAATCTTTTTTAAATGCCCTAAAAGAAACAAGTAATATTATAGGGAAAAATAAGATTGTACTAATTTGTAAGTTTGGAAATCGTCGAAATTTTCAAGCATTTATAAAAGATCATGATTTGAATCTTGATATTTATAGAGCAGAAGACGATTTTGGTCTATTTGAAGAATATAACGATTATCCTATTGCTTTTATGATTACACCTGATTTGCGGATGGAGAATGTTATTATAACAGATAAAACAAATCATGAAATCTCTAATGATTACTTGGAAATTATGCAAACAAAGATATTAAATCGTTAAATATAAATGCATGAATTACATTTATATAGACATGTAAGCTTTAAACAGGAACTGATTTATAACGTAATGTAATGTTCTTTTATAGTTGCATGATCGGACAAAAGACAGGAAAGCATAGATCTTCATATATAATGTGAATAATATTATGTGATAAATTTACAATGGAACTATTTATTAGATGGAAAATCGTATTAGAAAAAACAATCGACCTGTTTTTGTTGCTTTGTGTAATGATTGTACTATGGACATTGGCACAAATCTTTCTCTTCTCCTCTTTCCGTATTCCCAGCGACTCTATGGAGCCTGAGTTGATTGAAGGGGATGCTATCTTTATCTGGAAGCCAACCTTGGGAGCAAGGCTTTTCAACTTGAATGCCACGTTGCGGTTTGAACAAGTTGAGATCCATAGGGCTCCTGGATTTCGAAAAATTAAGAGGAATGATGTGTTGGTTTTCAATTTTCCGTATTCGAATAATTGGAGCAGGATCGAAATGCACATTTTGAAGTACTATGTCAAACGATGTATCGGGTTGCCGGGAGACACGCTTTCCATCAAGAACGGTCGATTTCAGGTAGAAGGAATAGACGAGCCATTAGGGAATATTGAGTCACAACAAAAGATCGGACAAACTTTGCCGGGAAAGTTCCCGGATGGTGTGTATCGTAGTTTGCTATATAACTCTATCGGCATTATTGATTGGAATATTCAAAACTTTGGTCCACTCTATATTCCTAAAGTCGGTGACCGGTTGCCAATAGATAGGAAGAATTATCTATTGTATCATAAACTTATAGCTTGGGAACAAAAAACTAAAATAGAGTATAAAGATTCAACCGTTTTTCTTAATGGTAAACCGATCAAAGACTACTGTTTTCAGAAAAACTATTACTTTATGGCAGGCGACAAAGGGGAAAACTCGCAGGATTCGCGTTATTGGGGATTGCTGCCGGAAGAATATATCGTTGGAAAAGCGACTTTTATCTGGAAATCGGTTAATCCCTATACTGGCAAATTTCGTTGGGAACGATTTTTGAAAACTATACACTAACATGAAGAAAAAGAAATTTATATGAATACAAAAATCTTGATATGCCTGATAGTATTGTTTTCCGCTTGTTCTTTCAATAAGGATAAACAGATTGAATATGCTTTGGATCTTGCAGGAGAAAACAGACCTGAGTTGGAAAGGGTCTTGTTACATTATCAAGACGAGCCGGAAAAGTTGGCAGCCGCTCGTTTCTTGATCCGGAACATGCCCCGTTGGTATGGCTACGAGGGTCCTTTGCTCGATTCCATACGTCCCGTACTGGTTCAGGGAGCCAGAAATTTGTTTATTCCAAAAGTTGATGTTGCCAAATGGCAGGGTGTTTCGTTTTATTCATCAGTTAGAAAAACGGATGTGCAAACCATGACAGCTTGTTATCTGATCGAAAATATAGATCTCGCTTTCGAAGTATACCGCAAATATTCCTGGAATCGTAATTTGCCTTTTGGGGAGTTTTGCGAGTTAATTCTGCCTTACCGCATTGGTGATGAACCCTTAACTGCTTGGAGGAGGATGTATTATGAACGATATGTGCCACTTTTAGACTCGCTTTATCCGAATGGGACAGATGTGGTGGAAGCATGTCGCATTCTTGCTGGTGAGTTGAAAAAAGAATCCTATTATTACAATACGGACTTTTCATTGCCTCGGTTGGGAGGTGAATTCCTATTGGACAATCGCATCGGTTATTGCCGTGAATCGTGTGACATCACCACCTATGCCATGCGAGCTTGCGGAATACCGGTAGCGATTGATTTTTATTCTTATTCTCCTGAATATCAACAAGGGCACATGTGGAGTGTTGTGCGCGACACGACTGGGCGTTTCCTGCCGTTTTGGTACACCCAGTTTGAAGCGAGCCGTGAGATGAAAGACGATGGGCGTAAAAAAGGGAAAGTGTATCGTTATTGTTTCGGGATACAACCGGAGCCAATAGCCGGGATCACAGTAGCAACAGCAGTTCCTTCATTTTTTAAAAATAGGTTCATACGGGATGTGACGAATAACTATTCGGGAACGAACGAAGTTCCTGTCCCATTGTGGAAAAACCGGGAGCCATTGGCTTATCTCGGCGTATTCAACCGTGGGGAATGGATTCCGATTGATATTGCGAAAAACGAAGGTGGAGAAGTTATCTTTCGGAATGTGGAGCCGGATAATATCTATATGCCGGTTGGTAAAGATGGGCACGAATTGGTTCCTGTCGGAGATCCTTTCATTTTAGTAAAAGATAGTTTGCGTTTTTTACGTCCCGATACGACGCGACTGGATATAGTACGACTCGTACGTAAAATGCCTTTAATGCCTTTATTTCGTAATATACAGAAAGATCTGATTGGCGGACGTTTCGAGGCGGCTTGTAGAAGGGATTTCAAAGATGCGATCTTGCTGTATGAGATCACGGATACATTACAATCCAATCTGATTGAGGTAGTTCCATTACACCAAGGGCAATTCCGGTATATGCGCTATGTTGCACCTCCTGATTACAGGCTTGAATTGGCAGAATTGGCGATTTATTCCGACCGTGATGCGGTACAGCCGATTGAGCTCTTGCCTTTGCCGGAAATGATGCCAGTTTACAATCCGGAGGATTTGACAGACGGGAATATTTTGACTTATATCAATCTGCGAGATTCCTCTTGTGCAATTGGTTTTGATATGGGAAAGCTGACCTCAGTCGGGAAAATTAGTTTTTCACCTCGTAACGATGATAACTTCGTCTGGGCAGGTGATGAGTATGAATTGTTCTATTTTTCAGGGATAGAAGGGTGGAAATCCCTTGGTAAGCAAACTGCTAAAGGTCGGGAATTATATTATCGTGTACCACACAATTCTTTATTATGGCTTCGCAACCTGACTAAAGGAAAGGAAGAACAAGTTTTCTTTGCAGAAAACGGGGAACAAGTTTTTGGACATGAGATTAACTATAGATATTGATAAAAGATACTGGCATGGAACAGAAACTCCATAGGCATGGAGTCCGGATTGCGCTGACATCCGTTTTTGGGGCAATGCTGCTTGCCACGCCGCTCGTTGCTGACAGCGGATTGGCTAACGGCATTGTAATGGGGAAAGTCTTCTGGTTCCACTTCGTAATGTTGCTGATGGCAATCGGGACGATTGGTACGGTATGGCTCGGTGAGAGGATAAGTATTCCGTTTGCGCTGCCGGACGGGTTGTTGCTCTTGTTTTCTGGGATCACGTTGCTGACGTATGACTGGCAGCTGAATCCCGAACCGGAGAAGCTGCTCTTTGGCGCGCAGTTATTGGTCTTGTGGTTCCTGTTGCGTTATTTTCTGACGGAATATTCTTCACTGAAATTCTTTTTCCTGCTTGTACTGATGCTTACCGGATTGACCGAGGCGGTCTGGGGAATGCAGCAATTGCACGGTTACAGCTATTCTAATCACTCGCTTTTCCGGCTGACAGGTTCTTTCTTTAATCCGGGTCCCTACTCTGGGTATATCACTGTCGTATTGCCGGTTTGCCTGTGGGCGACCTTGCGGTTTCAACGGCTGATACACTATTTTGCCTGGATATGTGTCGGAGCGATCTTGATTGTTTTGCCTGCCGGAATGAGCCGGTCGGCGTGGATGGCGGCAATTGTGGCGTGCGGATGGGTTTATTGGGTGGAACGGATCGGATGGGAAAAGACAAAGGCTGTATGCAGGCGATATCGGAGTGCTACGATACTGTTTATAATGATTGTAGCTATATTGATGGGTTGTGCAGTAGTGGGGATATATGAACTAAAGCAGGATTCAGCGGATGGACGGTTACTAATGTGGAAAGTGACAAGAAAGGTGATAGCCGAACATCCGATTATGGGAATAGGTTTGGGTGGATTTCCTGAAGCATATGCAGAAATGCAGGGTCAATATTTCGAGACAGGGGCTGTGAGCAATAAGGTAAAATTGGTAGCTGGATGTCCGGAATATGCATTTAATGAATATTTGCAAATTGGGCTTGAGCAGGGGATCGGGGGATTGATTGTCTTTATGTTATGGTTGGGGAGTTTTGTCTATTATGGAATCCGAAACAGGCAGAATGGAGCGGTTGGTGGAATATTGGCACTGGTCGTGTTTGCTGTGTCGTCGTATCCGTTGCAGTTACCTGCGTTTTGGGTGGTGCTGGTGTTTTTAGGAGCGATATGTGTAACGGAAGAAAACATATCTCTTATTTCTTCTCAAGAGGGAAAGAGGAACTATCGGACACTATCGGTAAAAGGAGTAATTACGATTTTGGCATTGGGCGGGATTGCTATTACCAATGGACAGAAAGGGCAATATGACGCTTATAAACGGTGGGGGCGGATGCAGATATTTTATAAGAATAAGTCGTATGGATCGGTGGCGGATGATTATGTGGCACTGCATGACAGACTAAAGCATAAACCGGAGTTTTTATTTGAAGAAGCGCAATGCTTGAATAAGACGGGACAATATGCAAAAGCTATACAGTTGTTAGAACGTGCGAAGTTATTAAGTGGAGATCCGATGATTCGGTATATGATTGCTAAAAATAAGCAGGCTATAGGAAATTACAGGGAAGCGGAAAAGGAATTGCTTCATGCAATCGGAATACTGCCGGAAAGATTGTATCCATACTATTTATTAGCAAAGTTATATGCGGAACCGGATTTCTACCAGGCTGATAAATTTCAATCTGCTGCCAAAGCTGTTTTGACCAAAGAACCGAAAGTTCAAAGTACTGCTGTTAGGGAGATGAGAGAGGAGATGGAAAGGATGTTGGCCCATTACCATTGACTCATTATTTTTTATATCTTTGCCGTTCGAAACAAATAGCAAGACGTTATGGGAAACTTTTTTACATCTTTATTCTCGTCATCCAAGGCTGCAACGCCGGAGGAGGAAAAAGCAAAGAGCGATCAGAAGAAATTCGATATATTGAAATACGACGGTGTCCGTGCTCAGAAGATGGGGCAGGTGGCGTATGCAATCAAATGTTTTACCGAGGCATTGAACCTGCAGGAGGATTTTGAGACGATGACTTATCTGGTTGCTGCCTATACGGTTGCAAATAAGGCGGAAGAAGCGCTCGAAGTGCTGAACCGGATGGTCGAGTTGGAACCCGACCATATCAATACGCGTCTGACAAGGGTAAGCGTGCTTTTTATGTTGGATAAAGATGCCGATGTGATTGCTGATTGCCAGCATGTCCTCGAACTGGAAGATACGAACCACCTGGCATGGTTCCTGATGGGGAAGGCAAAACGGACCACCGCCGATCCGCTGGGTGCGATTGCCGACCTGACTAAAGCGATTGCCTTGAAAGAAGACTTTACGGATGCCTACCTAATGCGTGCCCAGATATTATTATCTATGTCGCAGGCTACCGAGGCACTTCCCGATGTCGAAAAGGCGATCGAACTGGCCCCCGAAGAAGAAACGACTTATCTGCTGAGAGGCCGTATTCATGAAGCAATGGGAAACTTGGATGCCGCTGCTGCCGACTATCAGAATACATTGGAGCTGAATCCCTTTAACGACGAAGCCGCCTTGTTGACCGGCAATCTGCTGATCGCACAGGAGCGTTTGGATGAAGCCATTTCTTTCTTTGACGAAATGATCGACCTGAAACCCGAGTTTGCCAAAGCGTATGCCGAACGTGGTCGCGCCAAGAACCTGAAAGGTGATAAGGAAGGCGCTTTCGAAGACCTGAAAAAGTCGATCGAACTGAATCCCGAAGGTGACGAAGCGCAGAAGTTGGAGGGACAGCATACGAACTTTAATGATATGTATAAGGGAGGGATATTTTAGCTGCCTTCCGTTTTCAAGCAAGGTGCGGTTGTCGTTTGCTGAAAGTTTTTTGAGGCAACTCTTTGTTTATTAAAAAAAAGCCTCTATCTTTGCAGCCCAAATTGGTATGAGAATAAGATAATAATAAATAATATACAGAAAGATGAAAAGAACATTTCAACCTTCCAACCGGAAAAGAAAGAACAAGCACGGCTTCCGTTCAAGAATGGCTACAGCTAATGGCCGCAGAGTATTAGCTTCTCGTCGTGCTAAAGGAAGAGCTAAATTAACAGTTTCTGACGAATACAACGGATAATTCTTTCCGTTTGAAGATTTTTCATAAAGAAAGTAGAGGTTTTTACTAAAAAGCCTTTACTTTCTTTGTTTTAACGGCTTTGTTTTCTACTTTTGACCCGCCTACAAATACAAGATAGAAATGAAAGACTTTTTAGTTAAGCTGATAAAAAATCCGTACGTCTTAAATTTGTTGCTGGCTGTCGTCGTAGCCTGTGCTCTGGTATTCGGAACACTGAAGTGGCTCGACTCGTACACCCGGCACAATGAGGCTGTTGTGGTGCCGGATGTCAAAGGACTGAGAATCGAAGAAGCCGCTGAATTTTTTAAGAATAGTAATTTACGCTATAACGTGATCGACTCCGTCTTTTCTAAAGATGTGAAGCCGGGTGCGATTGTCGAGCTTGTGCCGATGGCCGGCTCGAAAGTGAAAGAAGGACGTATCGTGTTCATCACGGTGAACGCGCTTACCTCGCAGATGGCGACGATTCCGGAAGTGGAAGATCTCTCTTTCCGGCAGGCTTATGCCATCCTCCGTGCCCGCGGATTTGAAAAGATCGAGATCGAATATGTGCCCGGTGATTTTAAAGACTTGGCTCTGAGTGTCGAACTGAACGGACGCACGCTCCAAAAGGGCGAACATGTGCCGCTTACCGCTCCGCTGGTCCTGAAGGTCAGCAGCGGCGATGCAGAGATGCCGGCGGACTCGCTCGGGTTGCCGGACGACAGTGTTCCGGTCGAATCGTTGGATAGTGAAGAAGAAAACTGGTTTTAACTATGGATGAGTTTTTGGACGAAATGGATGATGAACAGGTAGACGACCTGTTGCAGCCGGAAGAGGGCGAAGATAAGGCCCCTCAACTGTATGAACACTTCCGCTTCGTTGCCGATCGCGGACAGTCGTTGTTGCGTGTGGACAAATTCCTGGTCGACCGCATGTTTGGGGCTACAAGGAACCGGATACAGTCGGCCGCCGATGCCGGTTGCATCATGGCGAACGGTAAGCCGGTGAAGAGTAATTACCGGGTGAAGCCGGAAGATGTCGTGACGATCATGATGACACGGCCTCCGCGGACCTTTGAGATTCTCCCTGAAAATATTCCGATTAAAATCGTGTACGAAGATGACGACCTGTTAGTGGTGGATAAGCCGGCGGGACTCGTGGTGCATCCCGGACACGGAAACTATACAGGCACGTTGGTGAATGCCCTTGCCTGGTATCTGAAGGATGATCCTACGTACGATCCGAACGATCCCGCGCTGGGGCTCGTGCACCGCATCGATAAAGACACATCCGGACTGCTTGTTGTCGCCAAAAAACCGGAAGCAAAGGCGCATCTCAGTATGCAGTTTTTCCATAAGACAACCAAACGCGAATACCGTGCATTAGTGTGGGGCATCGTGCGTGAAGACGAAGGCCGGATCGAAGGCAACATCGGCCGCAACCCCCGTGACCGCATGCAGATGATCGTGTTTCCCGAAGGAGATCAGGGCAAGACGGCTGTTACGCACTATTCCGTACAGGAACGCTTAGGCTATGTCACGCTCGTGAAATGCCGTCTCGAGACAGGGCGTACGCATCAGATTCGCGTCCACATGAAATATATCGGCCATACCTTGTTTAACGACGAGCGTTATGGCGGAAATGAGATATTGAAAGGAACAACCTCTTCTAAATATAAACAGTTTATCGATAACTGTTTTGCCATTTGTCCCCGTCAGGCGCTTCATGCCAAGACGTTAGGCTTTGTTCATCCGACTACAGGCGAGGAAATGTTTTTTGATTCCGAAATACCTGCCGACATGACTGCATTGATCGATAAATGGCGCGTATATGCAAATACTAAAGAACTATAAAGATGAAAAGGAACATTGCTATTGTAGCCGGAGGTGATTCCTCCGAAATTGTTATTTCTTTAAAAAGTGCTGAAGGAATCTACTCTTTTCTTGATAAAGACAAATATAATGTATATATTGCCATCGTTAAAAGAAACGAATGGGCAGTGAAACTTCCCGGAGGGGAACATACGCCAATAGATAAAAACGATTTCAGTTTCCGCGAGAATGGCGAGGTCAAACATTTTGATTTTGCTTATATTACGATTCACGGTACTCCGGGAGAAGACGGACGCCTGCAGGGTTATTTTGATATGATCGGAATGCCTTATTCTTCTTGCGGAATGTTTGTGAGTGCGCTTACTTTCAATAAGTTCGCCTGCAATCACTATCTGAAAGGATTCGGTGTCAATATTGCCCGTTCCATACATTTGTTCAAAGGACAGACGGTTACGGACGAAGAAGTGGTCGGCAGCCTCGGGCTTCCGGTTTTTGTCAAACCGAACGATGGCGGTAGCAGCTTCGGAGTGACGAAAGTGAAAGAGGCTTCGGCGATCCGGCCGGCTATCGAGAAGGCTTTCGGCGAAGGGCGCGAAGTGGTCATCGAAAGTTTTATCGAAGGGACCGAGGTGACGTGCGGTTGCTATAAGACAGCGGAAAAAGAAGTGGTGTTCCCGCTTACCGAAGTCGTAACGGATAATGAGTTCTTCGATTTCGACGCCAAGTATAACGGCCAGGTGCAGGAGATTACACCGGCCCGCATTTCTGCAGAACTAACAGAAAAGGTACAACGCGAGACATCAAGAATATACGATATATTGGGCGCCAAAGGCCTGATCCGTGTGGATTATATTATTCCGGCAGACGGTGAACCGAAACTGCTCGAAATCAATACCACTCCCGGCATGACGGCGACCAGTTTTATCCCGCAGCAAGTACGGGCTGCCGGTCTGGATATAAAAGATGTAATGACTGATATTATAGAAAACGAGTTTAACTAAAAGATATGGAAGTTCCGATTAATAATTTTGACGATATTCGTCCGCTGAATAACGACGAGGTAAAAGATGCGATCGAATCGCTTGTTGCCAACGAAGATTTCGAGCGGGCCTTTCGGTATATAGAGCCGGATGTGAACTGGAAAGAGTTTTCCGAAACCATGCGCTCCTTTAAGACGAAAGAAGACTTTAAGTCTAAATTGGCGTATGAGGCAGTTATGTTAGTGGCAAACAAGACCACTTTCTCGCTGACGATTTCCGGCCGTAGCCGTTTACCGAAGGATAAAAAGCCTTGTACCTTTATTTCTAACCACCGCGACATCGTGTTGGATGCTTCATTCCTGAATGTCATGCTGTATGATGTGGGTTATGGAATGACACAGGTAGCCATTGGT
Source organism: Parabacteroides acidifaciens (assembly GCF_003363715.1). GTDB lineage: Bacteria > Bacteroidota > Bacteroidia > Bacteroidales > Tannerellaceae > Parabacteroides > Parabacteroides acidifaciens. The sequence goes on along the minus strand of NZ_QREV01000045.1, from coordinate 9,008 downwards.
AATAACCTGTTGATCCGTCCCTGGATCGAGACGTTGGTACGCCTGAACAACAGCTTTATTGTCAAACGTAATATCCCGGTGCGCCAGATGTTGGAAGTGAGCAAGGTGCTTTCCGCTTATATCCGCCATACGATCACCGAGACGAAAGAGTCTGTCTGGATTGCGCAGCGTGAAGGCCGCGCCAAGGATTCCGACGACCGTACGCAGGGCAGTATCCTGAAGATGTTGAACATGAGTGGCGATAAGGATTTCCTGTCGAACCTGATGGAGTTGAATATCTTCCCGGTAGCGATCTCTTATGAGTTCGACCCGTGCGACTTCCTGAAAGCAAAGGAGTTTCAGCAGAAACGCGACGATCCCGAGTTTGTAAAGTGCCAGCGCGACGACCTGTTGAGTATGGAGACCGGTATTCTGAATAACAAGGGACGTGTCCACTTTACCCTGACTCAGCCGATTAACGACCAGCTTGCCCGGTTGGATCCGAATATGGAGAAGAATGAACTGATCAATGCTGTTGCCACTATTATCGACAAGGAGATTTATAAACATTACCGTTTCTATCCCTGCAATTATGTAGCTTATGATATGCTGACCGGAACGCACCGTTTCAGCGAACACTACGGCTTGAAGGACAAGAAGCAGTTTGAAGAATACCTGCAAGGCCAGTTGGATAAAATCGTATTACCGAATAAGGATGAAGCATTCCTGCGTACAAAGATGCTGGAAATGTACACAAATCCGCTGAAGAATTTTCTGGCTAACCAGGAGTAAGAACAAGTAGTAATAATAAAAAAGGCACGGATTATATCGATCCGTGCCTTTTTTGTTATTACTTATTCTCTTTCGCATAATTCGACGGGCTCATGCCGAACTGTTTGATGAAGGCGGACCAGAAATAGGACTGGGAACTGAAACCGGTTGCTTCCGATATCTCATATATCTTCATGTTTCCTTGTATCAGGAGTTCGGCCGCTTTTTTCAGACGGCTGATCTTGATCAGTTCGTTGGGTGTCAGATCGGAGATGGCGCGAATTTTCCGGTACAGGGTCGGACGGCTGAGGTGCATCAGGTCGGCAATCATGTTTACATCCAGGTTGGGGTTGCCGATATGCTCGTTGATAATCTCGTTCAGCTTTTCAAGGAAGTTCTCATCCGCCTTTGTGTATGCCATCGATTTCATATTGGCGATCGGGGAGTTGAAATAGAACTTGCGTATGTTGTCGCGGTTCGAGATCAGGTTGGATATCTGTGCCATCAGCAGGCTGGTCGAGAAAGGTTTGTCCAGATAAGCGTCCGCCCCTAACTCCAATCCTTCGAGGCGCGACTGCATCGTGTTCTTGGCCGTCAGCAGGATGACCGGGATATGGCTGAATTCTATATCTGTCTTTACTTCCTTCAACAGGGAGAAACCGTCCATTACAGGCATCATCACATCGCTGATAATAAGTTGGATGCTATGTTTCTTCAACAGTCCGATCGCTTCCGCTCCGTTCCCGGCCAGCGTTACGTTATACAACTGGTTGACTTCATCGGCAATGAAAGTAGCCATTTCCTTATTGTCTTCAACGATCAGGATTGTCGGGCGCGATTCATCGTGGATGAAGTCCGTCCGTTGTGGCGTGGCCTGTGCCGTTACCTCTTCTTCCGTCTGTTTGATGGATTCCGGGAGCTTGACCGGCAAGGTCAGGCGGAACATGGTCATGGACGGGCCATCGGCAAACTTCGCCAGTTGAAGGGTGCCGTTATGCATCTCCGTCAGCGAACGCGCTAAGGGCAGTCCGAGTCCTGTACCAGGCTTGCTGCCGGCATCTCCTGCTATCCGGTAGAAAGGCTCGAATATCTTTTCCCCTATTTCAGCGGGGATCGGCTTGCCGTCGTTGATGAAGTCGATCGTGAATGTCTCGTAGTCGGGTGCGAGCTGCAGGCGCACGATGATACTGCCTGCCGCATATTTGATCGCATTGGAGAACAGGTTGCTGAATATCTTGGTAATCGCTTCCTTATCCACAAATACATAAAGTTCGGATAGCGACAGGTCGAGGTTCAGCAACAGGCCGTTTGCCGTAGCCGATTCCTGGAAACGTTTGGCAGTCTCGGTCAGGAGCGTGACGATCTCCGTCCGGACGAAGCTGAGGCGATATCCTTCTATCTCCGTTTTGCGGAAGTCCAACAGTTGGTTGACCAGCGACAGAAGGCGCGATACGTTTTTGTCCATCAGTGTCAGGGACTTGTTTTCCTTTTCACCGATCTTATCGGATTTCAGGAGCCGTTCGAGCGGATTCTTGATCAGGGTGAGCGGTGTGCGGATCTCGTGGGCGATATTGATAAAGAAGTCTATCTTTGCCTGATACAGCTCCTTTTCTTTCTGGTCTTCGAACAACTGCATATTGTAGGCCATCGCCCGTTTGGTCTTCAGCCGCCAGGACCAGAACGACCCGGCTATAATGGCGAGTATGACACCGAGGTAGGAAGCATAGGCCGTGTTCGAAGCCCACCAGGGCGGCAAGACGGTTATATTCAGCCGTGTCGGCGTGTCGCTCCACGTATTCGACAGGTTGGCGGCACGTACCTCGAAGGTATAATCGCCCGGGTGTAGCTCTGTGAAATAGACCGTGTTACGTTCGCCTATGGGAATCCATTCCGTATTACCCATCCGGTATGAATATTGGATGGATTTGGGCGCGATGAAATTGAGGGCGGAGAAGTTGATGCTGAAAGTGGACTGTTTGTGTGTCAGCGTGATTTTCTTCGGCTCCGATTCGGCGGAACAGTTGATAATCCGTTTCTCGCTTTCTTCATTCTGGATTTCCAGGCTACCCAAGTGCACATTCATCATTTCGGCGGTCGGAATGACTTCGGACGGATTGAAGTGGATGAAACCTTTTACGGAGCCGAAGTAGAAAGTCCCTTCATTATCTTTGAAAGCCGAGTTGTCGTTGAACTGGCGGGTGATCAACCCATGCGACTCGGTGTAGGTCGTGATTTTCCCCGTTCCGGGTTCGAGGCTGACCAGGCCGTTTGCCGTACTGATCCACATATGCTCGTTCTCGTCACGCAGGATACGGAAGGCGACGTTGCTGGGCATGCCGTTCTTTACGGTGTAGTGCAGGGATTCGCCTGTCTGGAAATCATATTTGATTACGCCTTCCACGGTTGCAAACCACATGTTGCCATCTTTGTCTTCGCAGGCGTCGTTCACGAAGTTGTGCCGTTGTGTGTTCAGCTTGTCGTATGGCAGGTACATGCCGGAATTACTGATCGGGTTGTAGTAGAAACTGCGGTTGAACATACCGGTCCAGATTCTGCCCAGGCGGTCTTCGTAGATACAATTCACCGCGAAAGGCGGAAACTGCGGGGCGTAGAGGAAACGGTCGTTCAGGAAGTCGTATTTATACACGCCGTCATCGGTGCCGACATATATTTGTCCTTCCTGCGAGACTTTGATGCAGCGTATGGCACTGTTTTTCACCGTTACCGAATCTTTCAGCAGGTTGTAGTGTTTGATCACTTTCCGCGTCTTGATATCCATCAGGTCGATACCGTGGATGACATGTCCGATCCAGAGCCGGTCGCCCGATGCGGCCAATCCCCGGATATTGGTGTGCGACAGTCCGTTGCCTCCCGGTACCGGCTGGTAGTTGGTGAAGGTCCCGGTTTTCTTTTCCAGACAGTTGATGCCGGCATCTTCCGTCCCGACCCATATATTCCCATATACGTCGGTACAGATATCCCGTATCACTTCCCCCTTCATCGAGTGCTGCCCGTCCCAGGGATAGTGTACGTGGAATGGGCGGAAGGGAGAATAATAGTTGAGGCCGTTTTGGTGGAAACAAATCCAGATGCCGTTTTCCCTGTCCCGGCAGAAGGCCGAGATGAAATGGCTCGACAGGGCGTATGGGTCCAACGGGTCCTGCCGTATGCGGGTACATTCTCCGGTGTCGATCTTATAAATGAACAGTCCGGAATCCGTTCCGACCCACAGTTCATTGGCGTCTTTTTCCAGAAAGCTGTTGATCAGGATCGTAAGCTGGTTGATCTTTTGGATGTTGAGGTCCTGGTAGTCGCATGTCGCAGGATCGAATATCTTGACGTCGTCGTGCTCGAAAGCAATGTAGATACGGTCGTTTGTTGGCGAGGGGTAGAGCATGGACAGCTTCCGGGGCGTGTTCGGGGAAGAATGGGTGAATACATTATAAGACTCTGTTGTCTCGTCTTCCGGATTCAGCAACATGATATGGCCGTCCGAGCTTCCGATCCAGATATTGTTCTCACGGGTGATGCAGAACGAGGTGTAATTCTGGTTATTCTCGGAGGAGAAGATACGGAACTGGTTGTCTTCCGTGTTATACTGGATCAGGTTTCCATCCATCAGTATCCAAAGCTTGTTATCCTTGTCGAACTGGAAAATGTCGATGCCCTTGTCTGCGGTAAAGGCGATATGCCGGAATGATTCCTTCTCGTCATTATATTGGTAAAGGCCCGAAAGCGTCCCGACCCACAGGTTGCCGTCGTGGTCGCATCCCAGGCAGGTGATCCAGTTGCTTCCCAACGTCTCGGATTCGTCGGGGTCGTTACGGAAGACTTTGAAGGTGTAGCCGTCGAAGCGGTTCAGACCGTCCCGCGTCCCGATCCAGACATATCCTTTTCCGTCCTGCACGCAGCAGGTCGCCATATTGTCGCTAAGCCCGTTTTCGACCTGGTAATGGCGGAAAAGGTAGTTGCTGTCGTCGGCATATGTCCGGGTGAGACAAAATATAAATAGGATTGATAAGATTAACTTCAGGTACTTCATATGCGATTTTGCTATTACGGGCGAAAGATACGGAAAAATGCAGTATGGGTTTTCATTTATTGTATCACGGATTTCATAAATCATCTCAATAGGGGTGAGATTCTCAGAGAATGAGATAAATACGGGAAAGATTGCAACAAGGTCGGACAAACCGGCCTGAGGGAATCTCTACATTTGTATCATGTAAAAACACAGGTCGTAGAAACCTTTTATTCTAATAATCATATGAACACTCTTACTTCAAAACAAGGATTCGGAACAAAAGTTCAGCTCTGCACGATGATGTTTATGCAGTATATGCTGAGTGCCGTATGGTGGGTTCCGCTGGCCGCTTATCTTTCCCATACGCTTAAGCTGGAGGTTTACCAGGTTTCGTTAGTGCTGAGTGCGATGGCGATCGGTGCGATGGCTTCTTCCTTTATCGGTGCGATTGCCGACCGTTATTTTGCGGCAGAGAAGATATTGGCCGTACTGAATATACTAACCGGTGTCTTTTTGCTTTTTGCCGCACAGCAGGATTCGTTTGCCCCGTTGATGACATTCGTGGTGCTGGCGATGCTTTGCCACATGCCGACGCAGAGCCTGACCAGTACGATTGCCATGAGCCATACGCCTTCGGAGCAGTTCCCGCGTATCCGTATGTTCGGTTCGGTGGGGTGGGTCGCTTCGGGTATCTTCAGTGTGATCGCGCTCCATGTGATGCATCTTCCGGCTTTCGACGATACGAACTTGCCGATGTATTGCGGTGCCGCCGTTTGTTTCGTCGCTGCCCTTCTGAACCTGAGACTTCCGCATACGCCTCCTTCGGTCGATAAGAGTGCCGGTATCTCGGTCATGGACATAACCGGATTCAGCGCCTTCTCGCTGATGAAAGATAAGAATTACCGCGCCTTTATGATCCTGACATTCCTGGCGATCATCCCGTTCAACCTGTACCACGTATATGGTTCGATGATCCTGGCTGACGAACAGGTACAGAATATAACCGTGACGCTGAACCTCGGGCAATTGGCGGAGATGTTCTTCCTCGTCATTACCACTTGGATATTGATCAAGTCCGGGATCAAGAATACCCTAATCTTCGGTATGATCGCCTTGGTGGTCCGCTACGCATCATTCTACCTCGGTGCGGAAACCGGGCAACAGTGGTTCTATTATATTGGAATTATTGTGCACGGATTGATTTTCGGTCTCTTCTTTGTGGGCGGCCAGGTCTATACGGATAATGTGGCGCCCAAAGAAATGAAGGCGCAGGCGCAAGGGTTGCTTTTCTTCCTGGTATGGGGCATCGGCTTCCTGATCGGGACGCTCTGGAACGGTTGGCTGATCGGTCTTTTCCGCGACGGGGATAAGTGCGACTGGCCCGTTGTCTTTGCTATTTCGACAATATTCTCATTCATATTATTGATCCTGTTTGCCTTATTATTCAAACCGGTAGCATTAAAGACTAATAAATAACAATAGAGTAATAAAGTAATAATTTTATCAAACCTTTTAATTCTCAAGATTCATATATTATCACGCCACATTTTTTAAGAAGGGATGACATAACAGTCGTCCCTTCTTTTGTATTTACCGGACGCAGACGACGCAGATCACGCAGAGGAACGCAGACTTATTTTTAATAATATATCTGCGTCAATCTGCGTGATCTGCGTCGTCTGCGTCCGGTAAGTATAAGCTGACTTATGTTTCTTAACATATATGTTTTGGTGACAATGTGTTAGCGTAATTTCTTACCTTTGGCTCATGGACGTAGGAAACGCTTACAGTCTGCTAATTTTAAATCTGAATGAAGATGAGACCGGAAGATTACATCACCCGCGAGGGGAAGTATGGTGCACACAACTATCATCCCCTGCCTGTCGTTCTCCAAAAGGGAGAAGGCGTTTATGTTTGGGACGTGGAAGGAAAACGTTATTTTGACTTCCTGTCCGGTTATTCCGCCCTGAGCCAGGGGCATTGCCATCCGAAGATCATTAAGGCGCTGACAGATCAGGCGCAACAACTGACATTAGTGTCGCGTGCTTTCCACGCCGATGTGCTGGGCGAGTATATGGAGTTCGCCTGTAAGTTCTTCGGGTATGACAAGCTGCTGCCTATGAATACCGGTGCCGAAGCGGTCGAAACCGCCCTGAAGTTAGCACGTCGCTGGGGATATCGAGTAAAAGGGATTGCTCCCGAACGGGCTAAGATCATCGTTTGCAGCGAGAACTTCCACGGACGTACCATCACGATCATATCCATGAGTACGGACCCCAGTTCGTACGCAGACTTCGGACCCTATACGCCCGGTTTTATCAAAGTACAATATAATAATGTGGCGGAGTTGGAAGAGGCTTTGAAAGACCCCGACGTGGTCGGCTTCCTGCTGGAACCGATACAGGGGGAGGCCGGTGTGGTTGTCCCCGACGACGGATATCTGCGTGCTTGCTATGAGCTGTGCCGGCAACATCATGTACTCTTTATCGCCGATGAGATCCAGACCGGTATCGGACGGACAGGTAAGTTGCTCGCCTGTGATTATGAGGCCGTTCATCCCGATATTTTGATTTTGGGTAAAGCCCTGTCGGGCGGCGTTACGCCAGTGTCGGCAGTCTTTGCCAACGATGAGATCATGCTGACAATCGCTCCGGGTGAACATGGTTCCACCTATGGCGGCAATCCTTTGGCTGCGCGTGTGGCGATAGCGGCCCTCGAAGTGGTGCGCGACGAGCATCTTTCGGAAAACGCATTCGAGATGGGTGCCCTTTTCCGTAGCGAGATGGAAAGGATCGACAACCCGATGATCAAACAGGTGAGGGGTAAGGGACTGCTGAATGCCATCGTGACCGAACCGCGCGGAGGCAAGGTCGCCTGGGATATCTGTCTTGCCTTGAAAGAAAACGGGTTGATTGCCAAGCCGACGCACGACCATATCATCCGTTTCACGCCGCCGTTGGTGATTACGCGCGAGCAGATGATGGAGGCTGTCGGCATTATAAAAGATACATTTGCACAATTCTGATTGCCTATGAAGATAAATGTGATAGGAGTTCCCCTGAATTTAGGGTGCGACCGTGAGGGAGTGGAGCGTGCCCCGAACCACTTGCGCGAACGGGGGCTGATGGCTTTGATCCGGAAGAACGGCCACCGGGCTTTCGATCTGGGCAACCTGTATGTCCCGTCCGTTTCGGAAGCGGATAAGTTTGCCCGTGGGCAGAGTATGAAATATCTGGATGCGATTGTCGAGGTCAACAATAATCTGGCGGAGCTGGTCTATGACACCTTGCGTGGCGGCGCTTTCCCGCTGGTGATCGGCGGCGACCATTCGTTGGGATTAGGTAGTGCTTCCGGAGTGGGGAAGTGTTTCGACGATTTCGGTATTATCTGGCTGGATGCACACGGCGATATCAATACGAGCGAGACGTCTCCGAGCGGCAATATCCACGGAATGCCACTCAGCGCATTGATGGGGATGGGTAGCGAAGAACTGGTGAATGTCTACGCTCCCGGCAACAAGGTGAATCCGCAGAACGTCTTTCTGGTCGGTACCCGCAGCCTGGACGAAGGCGAACAGGAGTTGATCGAGCGCGAGCAACTGAGTGTCTATACGATGGACACGATCCACCTGAAAGGCATCGGTTTTGTTGCCGAAGATATCAAGCGGAAGCTGAAGGAACGGAAGATACGCAATGTTCATTTCAGTATCGACGTGGACAGTATCGATCCCCGCTTTGCTCCTGGCACGGGCACACGTGTCTGCGAGGGGCTGATGCCGGACGAGTTCAAAGACTTCGTCGAACATATGCTTTCCACCAACCTGATCAAGTCGATGGACCTGGTCGAACTGAATCCCGAACTCGATGTGAATGACCAGACGACGGCACTCTGTCTGGATATCATCGATTACATAACCTCCAGGCTGTAGGATATTTCTAAAAAAGGGTAGGCATCGCTTTGAAAAAGAGCATACACTTATAAGAAATAATGAGCTATCCTGTTCCCGCGCTCCGACGCGGGATCGCAAAATAGCCTGCCACATCCTAAATCTTCATTTGTAGGTTCAGGATAACGCCTGTTTCCTTGCGATCCCGCGTCGGAGCGCGGGAACGGGATAGCTCAAATCAGGCAAATAGTGAATCAATAACGGATAAACCTCGGTCCTCTATTGCATGTTTGACTTGTACGGAAAAAAGTTTACACAATTAGAAAATAAAAATGTGTAAAGAAAAGC
>NZ_QREV01000044.1 GCF_003363715.1 Parabacteroides acidifaciens | reverse complement strand
AACCAAACAAATGTTAATCCACTTTTTTGACCTCAAAAAGGTACTTTTTCACCTTTTTAGAGCGTTTCCAACATTTACGACCGTCCTCTTTGCCATTACGACCGTGCTAATAGGTAGTGCACTCGGCACCTCGCGAAGATTAGGACGGTCGTAATGGCGATTAGGACGGTCATAATTGAAAAGAGGACCGTCATAAGGGCAAAAAAGCCCCTGAATTTCCTTGCGATATTTGGAACGCCGTCCGTTTTATTTTCAAATATTCGATTCTCCGGGAGTTAAGCTTTATCACTTTGCCGGCGTTTCCGGTTTTCGGTAATCAAATTGCACGCTTTTTGGAATGGGCTCGGCATCTCTTTTTATAGAGTGTCAGCCGGGAGCGTTAAAACCGTGAAAAAAGTCAATTCAAAATGGATCAAGATTTCAGATGAAATAGAAAAATGGCTCAAAAAGGGGGTTATTGTAATTTCTCATTTCTGTTCGTACTGATTTTTGCTCAAAATCAATGTCGACGGCATTTTCTGAAGTGCCTCTTTGCGGTGTTCTGATACGTCGTTCCAGGTATTGTAACCGATCAGCATAAAGTTGTAACCGCTGAATAAACCGGGTGTCAGGTCCTTGTCTGACAATAGGCTTGTTTGAGGAGTCGATGCCGTGAAATCTTCGATTGTCTTAACGATTTTGTCATAACCCGGTGTTGTCGTGCTTGCCTTGTTCACAATGCCGACGGAGCTGTGAGTCGTTTTCAGCAACGTGCTTGTGTAATCCAGCAAGAAGAGGTCTTCTTCCGTGCTGATGATCACTAACACATGAGTCGCTTTAACGAAATTACGGTTGATGAATACGCCGACATCGCAGTTACTGCGTGCTATGAACATCTTGGTTTTGTCTTTCAGCAGAGCACCGGGATAAAACCAGGATTCGGGCGCTTTAAGCCGTTTGAAGTAACGGTTGTAGAAAGAAGCGCGATAACGGGTTGCCGCAATATCGTCGGGAGAATCGCTCATAGAGATGCCGGAGCCGACCAGGAGGAAGTCGAATCCTTCGTTGTTCACAATGTCGCAGATGTCCTGGCCGGCATTGTTAGACACCTCGTAGCGGGTGTGTATCTGCATACCTAACTTCTTGGCGCCATACAGGATAGGACCGAAGCTGACCTCCTCGAAGTTGTCCGTGTGCAACGGGTTGACATCGGAACCTACGGTTAGGTGCAAGGCTGTCAAATCGAGTTTCTTCTTTCCCCGGGCAAACATCTGGTGGGCGACATCGAGCATGATCTGTCCGTTTCCGGCACGTCCGAACGAAAGCAGGACTTTAAATGCCCCGCCGGTAGGCTCTGCATATTGCTGATGTCCCTTGAGCTTCTCCCGGGTCTTGAAACAGAACCGGATAAAGGAGACCAACGGAGTGGTCATGAATGTCGTGACCAATGTCATCAATACCAACATGACGAATATGGAAGGCGGCAATATCTTCATTTCATAACCGATCGTCAGAACGACTAATTCCATCAGACCGCGCGTGTTCATCAACGCCCCGATATAGAGGCTGTCTTTCCAACTTTCCCCCACGAAGCGTGCCGAGAACATGGCGCCCCCGAATTTTCCGATGATAGCGACAACGATGAAGATGCCGCACATCGCCCAAAGCTCCGGAGTGTTCAACAGCCCGATCTCCGTACGCAACCCGGTCGAAACGAAGAAGAGCGGCAGGAAGAGCGCCAACGACACATCTTCGACCTTCTCTGTCATGATCTTGCGGAATTTGATGTTTCCCGGCATGACCACACCGGCAATAAAAGCGCCGAAAAGGGCGTGCAGTCCTAATATCTCGGTAAAATAGGAGGAGACAATCAGCAACAGGAACATCAATGCCACCAGCGCTTTGTCTATTACCTCTTTATTATGGTAGATATGCCCGATCATCCGTAAAAAAGGACGTACGGCGAAGAACATGAACAGGATATAGAGGATGGAGAACAATATATTGTAGACGGCGCTCAGCATACTGCCGGCCTGAGCAATGGCAATTACGACAGCCAGCAGGCACCAGGCCGTGATATCTCCATTGGCGGCGCTTGCTAATGAGATTGTCCCTAAATGTGTTTTTGTCAGCCCCTTTTCCTGGATGATACGCGCTAACACGGGGAAAGCCGTGATACTCATGGCAATCCCTATGAATAAGGCGAATGAGAGGAAAGGCGTCCCTTTGTGTGCGTAGGATTCATAGACATAATAGGCGGTAAGCATACCGAAAAAGAACGGAACGATCGTGCTCGTATGGCTGATCAGTATCGTTTCTTTCAGCTTCTTCCGGACTTCGCCGATATCTAACTCCATCCCGATGGCAAACATAAAAAGAATCAGGCCGAATTGGCTCAATATAGTGATATTGCCTAAGGACTCAGGAGGAAAAAGAAATGCGGATACTCCCGGCAGAAGATGTCCGAGAACCGACGGGCCGAGTACGATACCTGCCACGATCTCGCCGATAACGGTCGGTTGCCCGATCTTTTGAAACAGCCAGCCGAACAGGCGGCAGACGATCAATATCGTAATGATCTGTAAAAGAAGTATTCCAATGGATGACTGGATGTGATGGGTGACGGAATCCAAAAACACAAAGAAGCCTTCCCCCATATTTTTAGGGGGATTCTGCATCGACTGGATCGCTGTTTCGACCTGCCGGCCTTCTCCTTCTTTGACTATAAAATACATAAGCGAGCCAAAGACCAGGATCATCATCAAATAAAAGGCTATACTCTTTGTTCCTTTACTCATCTGCCAACAATAAACGGTTTCATGCAAAAATAACAAAAGGAATTAAATATTTAGTATTTCGCTGGTGAAACTTTATTAATGGCCTTGTTTTTGCGGCATTGTTAGTTTTTTCTTCTATCTTTGTGCGAAACCAATCTCAAAAAATCATGGAGTCGCTAAATCTAATAAAGAATGACCCTTGGCTGGCCCCCTACAAGGAGGCAATAGAAGGACGGTACCAATATGTGGTAAACAAAGAGAAGAGCCTGACGGGTAACGGCAGACAGACGTTGTCGGAAATGGCTTCCGGGTATCTTTACTTCGGGTTGCATAAAACAAAGACTGGATGGGTGTTCCGCGAATGGGCGCCCAATGCCACTGCTATCTATCTGATCGGTACTTTCAATGACTGGAAGAAAGAAGATCAGTATAAACTGAAACGGTTGGGCAATGGCGTTTGGGAGATCACGCTTGCGGAAGATTTATTGCATCATGAAGACCTGTTCAAGCTCTTGGTAGAGTGGGAAGGTGGCAGCGGAGAACGTATCCCGGCATGGATACGGCGCGTCGTTCAGGATGAGAATACCAAAATATTCAGTGCACAGGTATGGAATCCGGAAGAGTCGTATGTATTCAGGAACAAACGGTTCAAACCGGATGTCTCCCCGCTGTTGATCTACGAATGCCATATCGGTATGTCTTCCAACGAAGAAAAGGTCGGCACGTATGACGAGTTCCGCCGGAATGTGTTGCCCCGCGTTGCAAAAGAAGGGTATAACGCCATTCAGATCATGGCCATTCAGGAACATCCCTATTACGGGTCGTTCGGTTATCATGTCAGCAGCTTCTTTGCCGCATCTTCCCGTTTCGGGACGCCGGAAGAGCTGAAACACCTGATCGATGACGCCCATGGCATGGGGATCGCAGTGATTATGGATATTGTCCATAGCCATGCCGTAAAGAACGAAGTGGAAGGCTTGGGACGCTTTGACGGTTCCTATACTCAATATTTCCTGGGCGGTTCCCGTCGTGAGCATCCGGCGTGGGATTCCCTCTGTTTCGATTATGGTAAAAACGAAGTGCTTCACTTCCTGTTGTCGAACTGCAAGTTCTGGTTGGACGAGTATAAATTCGACGGCTTCCGTTTTGACGGGGTGACTTCCATGCTTTATTACAGCCATGGGCTGGGTGAAGCATTCTGTAATTACGGTGACTACTTCAACGGTCATCAGGATGGTGATGCTATCGCCTATCTGACATTGGCCAATAAGCTGATCCACGAAGTCAATAAGAATGCTATTACGATTGCCGAAGAGGTGAGCGGAATGCCGGGGTTAGCTGCCAAATATGAAGATGGAGGTTACGGCTTCGATTACCGTATGGCGATGAACATCCCGGATTACTGGATCAAGACAATCAAGGAAAAGAAAGACGAAGACTGGCATCCCTCTTCCATCTGGTGGGAAACGACCAACCGCCGTGCGGACGAGAAGACGATCAGTTATGCAGAAAGCCATGACCAGGCGTTGGTAGGCGATAAGACGATTATCTTCCGCCTGATCGACGCAGATATGTATTGGCATATGCAGAAAGACGATCATAGCCTGACAGTCGAACGTGGTATCGCTTTGCATAAGATGATCCGCTTGGTTACGGCATCTACCATTAACGGCGGTTATCTGAACTTTATGGGAAATGAGTTCGGGCATCCCGAATGGATCGATTTCCCGCGTGAAGGAAACGGCTGGTCTTATAAATATGCCCGTCGCCAGTGGGAACTGGTGGATAATATGGATCTGAAGTACCATTATCTGGGCGATTTTGACCGTGAGATGCTGGAGATAATCCGCAGTGTGAAGAATTTCCAGTCCACTCCGATACAGAAAGTATGGGATAACGACGGCGATCAGATTCTGGCCTATATGCGCAAAGATTTGGTTTTCGTCTTCAATTTCAATCCGACAAAGTCATTTACCGATTACGGGTTCCTGGTTCCCAAAGGCGAATATGAAGTGCTTTTGAATACTGACGCGACCCGTTTTGGCGGTTTCGGACTTTCGGACGATTCTATCCGTCATTTCACACAACTCGACCCATTGTATAAAAAAGAGAAAAAAGAATGGCTCAAATTATACATTCCGGCCCGTAGCGCTGTTGTATTGAGAAAGGTAAAAGTAACAAAATAAATAAGGCTATAAAAACAGAAACGTAAGTATGTTATATCCTATGACATTTAAGCCTATCCTTAAGAACATAATCTGGGGAGGCTCCGATATCTGCCCGTTTAAGGGCATCACTCCGGTGCAGGACGGCATTGGCGAAAGTTGGGAACTTTCACACGTGGAGGGTAATTATTCCGTCGTTGATAATGGCGCGTTGGAAGGCAAGACGCTGGACGAACTGATCCGTACGTATGGCCCGCAGCTGTTGGGCGAAAAGGTGGTGGAACAGTTCGGTTCAACTTTCCCTCTGTTGATTAAGTTTATCGATGCACGCGACGATTTGTCTATCCAGGTGCATCCGGACGATGAACTGGCTAAAAAACGTCATAACTCTTTCGGCAAGACAGAGATGTGGTATGTGATAAAGGCAGCCAAGGGCGCCGGCTTATATTCCGGTTTCTCCCAACAAATCGATGCCGACGAGTATGTGAAACGTGTACAAGACAATACGATCATGGATGTCTTGCAGCGTTATGAAGTCTCTCCGGGCGATGTGTTCTTCCTGCCTGCCGGCCGTGTACATGCGATCGGTTCCGGTTGCTTCATCGCCGAGATACAGCAGACAAGTAACATCACCTACCGTATTTACGACTACGACCGCAAAGGCCCGGACGGAAAAGGACGTGAACTGCATACCGAATTGGCAAAGGATGCGATCGACTATACGCTGTATCCGGATTACCGCACCCACTACAAGGCACATACGAATGCAACCGTAGAACTGGCAAGCTGCAAATATTTCACGACGAACCTGTTGGATATCGACACGATCATGGTGCGCAATTTCTCCGAACTGGATTCTTTTGTTGTCTATATTTGCATGGAAGGCAAAGCTTCCATCCGCGACAATAAGGGAAATGAAATCTATATCCATCAGGGACAGACGGTGCTGATACCGGCCGATACCGATGTGGTAACGATCTCACCGGTCCCGGGTGCCAAGTTTATGGAAACATATATCGGATAGAGTCCTGTAAGTACGACAGTTCCCAGCCCAAGGTGTGAGCCTCGGGAACAGGATTGTATCGAAAAAGAATAAAGCCCTGTAAGCACGATGCCTTGTTTTTCAACAGAATTACGGTGTCGTCTTTACAGGGCTTTTTGTGTTTTGAATTATCCGATACATCAAGTGCGGAATCCGTAAAAATGGTCGAAGAATCAGTAATCTGTATAGCGGCTATCAATTTGAAAGCATCTAATTTTGCATTATCTGGAGACGGACGGAGAACTATCTTTCGTCTGTCGAAATGATATTCTCAAGAAATGTCCGAAAATTAGATAGAAAATGAAAAAGAACATTCTGATCATCTTATCGCTTATGGTAGCATCATTCCATTTATCGGCACAGGTAGTAAATACCGACAAGATGCTTGTGCGTATTTCCGAAATTGAGGTCTATCCACAATATCTCGATGAATACCTGCAATATGCTCGTACGGTAGGTGTAACATCCGTTTGTGAGGAACCGGGGGTAATTTGTATTTACCCGATGCAGTTAAAACGGGATTCTTGCCAGATACGCATACTTGAAATTTATGCCTCGGATGAAGCATATAAACATCACATTAAGACCGCCCATTTTCAGAAATACAAGACCGAAACGTTACACATGGTCAAATCACTTGATTTAGTGGATATGGATGCGCTCGCTCCTGCAACGATGCTACAGATATTTAAGAAAATGCACAAGTAAATAATAAACAAATGAAATATACCCCAGGGCTTTATGCCCTGGGGTGAGAACTGTCGTTTTTACTGGACTTCCATTACCGGAAATCATTCAATCTCCAACTCTATCTTTTGCAAAGCCTTGTCATCCGATGAACCGCCGTACAGGATTTGGTATTTTCCCGGGCGAACTTCCATTGTTTGCGTATTGTCATTAAAAGAATAGAAGGCTTTCGGAGACAAATCGATGTTTACTTCCTGCGTGTTTCCGGCTTTTACGTTGACGCGGGCGAATGCTTTCAGCGCCTTGATCGGTCCTTCCGGATCGTTCGGATTCTTGATGTAAATCTGTGCCACTTCGTCGCCATCCATTTTACCGGTGTTGGCAATGTCGAATGTAAGCGTTACAGACTGGTCTTTCGTGATCTTGCCGGAGGAGAGCTTCGCATTCCGATAAGCAAAATTGGTGTAGCTCAAGCCGTATCCGAACGGATAAAGCGGCGTTTGCGTCATGTAACGATACGTACGTCCTTTCATGCTGTAATCCTGGAAGTCCGGCAACTGGTCAATCGATTTATAGAACGTGATTGGCAGACGGCCTGACGGATTGTAGTCGCCAAACAGAATGTCGGCTACGGCTGTCCCTGCTTCCTGTCCGCCGTACCAGGCATTCAGGATTGCGTCGATATTGGCATCTTCCCAGTTCAAGGCCAGTGCGCTACCGGTACAAAGCACATAGACAACCGGCTTCCCTGTCGCTTTCAGGGCTTTTACCATTTCCTGCTGTACTTTCGGGATTTCAATATTGGTACGGTCGCCTTTCTTGAATCCTTCTACGTTGACCGGCATTTCTTCACCTTCCAGGCGCGGAGAGATACCGCCGGCAAAGACGATCACATCGGCATCTTTCACTTTGGCAGCCGTAGCAGCGTAGTTGACCGCCTGGCGCGTTCCGATCTCGAAGTTGAGGTCTGCGCTGCCTATACGCTGCATATATTCGATCTTGACAGGATATTTCTTCCCCTTCTCGGCATTCAGTATATAAGTCTTTTCGCCTCCGTATTCGTTTTCCCACATTTCAGCGACCTTTTCTTCTCCGATGAAGAGGCGGAAAGCGTCGTTACCGGAGATTTTGATTTCGACCGCTTCGGTTTCCGGAGCCTCAAATTCGCCGGTGAAACGGGCGGTGAAATTTGTCAGGTTGACATTCGGGGCAAACTGCGTGTTGCCTCCGGTGGTGTAATGCAGCCGGCTTGCCGTTCCTTTATAAGCCGGTTCGCCTTCAAAATCCGTGTTGTTAAAGAATTCGGCGGCAAAACCCTGTCCGGCAGGAGAGGTAATGTTGCTTTCCAGATTTTTCATAACGAAATCGGCAGCATGGTTACAGCCCAATTCGTAGATCACTTCTGCACCGGGTACTTTCCGGCGGATGCCTTCCAGTATGGTCACGGTATGGCTTGGGAAGCCGTTGTAGTTAGCCCAAAGCATCGTCGAGTCGGCCGCATTCGGACCTACGACTGCAATCTTTTTGATCGCTTTGCTGAGCGGAAGTGTGTTGTTCTTGTTTTTCAGCAGCACCATACTTTTGTGCGCCATTTCGAGCGCTTGTGCCACGTGTTCGGGGCTTTCCACCACGCTGTACGGGATTTGGGCGTATGGAACCCGTTCGTCCGGGTCGAACATACCCAGCTCGAAACGGCCTTTCAGCAGGCGGCGGAGTGAAACATCCAGGTCCTTTTCCGTGATCTTGCCGTCTTTCAGCGCTTTGATCAGTGCCCGGTAGCTGTTTCCGCATTCCAGGTCTGTCCCGCTCAATACGGCGTCGGTCGAAGCACTTTCGGCATCCGGATGTGTCTCGTGGCGAGGTGTGTTTTTGTCCCGTTGCCAGAAGTCGTTGATGGCGCCGCAGTCGGAGAGAATGATATGTTCATATCCCCAACTGTTGCGCAGGATGTCGATCAGCAGTTTATCGCTGCTGCAGCAAGGTTTGCCGGCATAGCGGTTGTAGGCACACATGACTTCCTGTACGTTTCCCTCTTTGACCAATGCTTCGAATGCCGGCAGATAGGTTTGCCACAGGTCGCGCGGAGTAACTGTCACGTCAAATTCGTGGCGGTTCCATTCCGGTCCGCTGTGGACGGCATAATGTTTGGCACAGGCGTGTGTCTTGAAATATTTCGGATCGTCGCCCTGCAAGCCTTTGACAACGGCAACACCCATACGTTCTGTCAGGTACGGGTCCTCTCCATATGTCTCCATGCCCCGGCCCCAGCGGGGATCGCGAAAGATATTGATATTCGGTGTCCAGAAAGTCAAACCTTTATAGCGGTCATACTCTTTGTCTTTCTGGTATTGGTGATATTTGGCACGAGCTTCGTCGCTCACCATTGTAAACGTTTCATGCAAGGCTTCGTCGTCGAAAGTGGCCGCCATCGCGATGGCCTGCGGGAAAACTGTAGCCCGTCCGGCGCGTGCAACGCCATGTAAGGCTTCATTCCACCAATCGTATTTCGGGATGCCGAGACGTTCGATAGCCGGTGTGGAGTTCATCATTTGTCCGACCTTCTCTTCGGCAGTCAGACGTTTTAAGAGGTCGTCTATACGCTCGTCGACAGGGAGGTCGGGGTTACGGAACGGGTAATCTTGTTGTCTTTCGCTACAAGAAACAGACAGCAATATTGTCAATGCTGCCGCCGCCAGATGTTTCATTCTCATGTTATTAAATTTTAGATATTGTATGATTTACGTTATATCTTATTGTAAGATGTTTGTTATTAGATGTTTATTGCAACAAAATATCACCACAAAGCTAATGGTTTGCTTGTATTTCTTCAAGAAGAATTACTTAAAATAGGTTACTTCGTCCGTTATTTTTGCAAATGTCCTATTTTTGTAACGTTGAATAATAAAAAGAAAGAGAGATGAAGAAGTTATTATGTATGCTTTTAGTAGCTGTCGGGCTTATGTCCTGTGGGGATGATGACAAACCGTATATTCCGGAATTAAACAAGCTGACAAATGTGTCTTGTACGAAGAATGGCGCAACTTTTTTCACGGCGGAAATTACATACAAACAGGACCAGCAAATCAACCGTATTATATTGAATCAGGAAGGACACCAGTTTACCGATAATTATATTATTGTGGACAAAACGATTTCCGTTAACGGTGTAAAGATGGAGAACGGTTCCTTGACGAACCCGTTTGTCCATACGGTTTATACGTTGAAAGGAAATGTGATTGCCCGAAAGGAAGAAATGGCCGAGAATAAATATATGAGTAATACGGCATATACGGCAATCGATAATAGTTATGTCTATGAACGGAATTGGCTGAAATCGGTTTCGCAGGTTATCCAATGGCCGAATGAGAATGGTTCGGGATACCAAAAAAGAGACTTGAATGATGTCGACTGCTACACATGGGAGGGCGGCAATGCTGTTCATTATGCTTATATGCCACAGCAAGAGATTACCTATGAATATGGTTCCCAGATGCGTCCGGCCAATTTCCCGTTCCGGGTGATCAATACCTTCCAGCCGGTTGGCTTCGATGTCGTTTCTCCTGTCAACCTGATGTACGGGCTGATGAATCAGAATCTGCCTGCACGTGCTTATTGGTATAATATGTCCGAAGCGGCGGATGTTTGTGCCGAATATACGTTCCGCTACACAATGTCCAGTGATTATATCACAGGTATGACAATCGAAGAAAAGATCAACCCTGTAAACGGGGTTGAAGCCGAAAGCAATACATACGAATACACATTCACCTATAATTTTGTAGCGGAACAGAAATAAAAGCGTGTTTATTTCAATAAGTCCGGGCGCAGCCGGGCAGTCCGTTCCTGGGCTTGCTGGAGGCGCCATTCCTCGATCTTGCGCTGATGGCCGGAAAGAAGCACTTCCGGCACTTTCCATCCGTTGTAATCGGCCGGCCGGGTGTAGACCGGCGGCGCCAGCAAATTGTCCTGGAAAGAGTCGGAGAGGGCGCTCTGTTCGTCGCCGATCACTCCGGGGATGAGGCGTACGACCGCATCCGTAATAATGGCGGCGGCCAGTTCGCCACCGGTCAGGACATAATCGCCGACTGATATTTCCTTAGTGATCAGATGTTCACGGATGCGGTAGTCGATTCCTTTATAATGCCCGCACAGGATAATCAGGTTGTTCAATAGCGACATGCCGTTGGCCATCGGCTGGTTGAATGTTTCCCCGTCCGGCGAGGTATAAATCACCTCGTCATATTCCCGTTCGCTTTTTAGGGCAGAGATTGCCCGGTCGATCGGTTCGATCTGCATCACCATGCCGGCTTCGCCGCCGAAAGGGTAATCGTCTACGCGCCGCCATTTGTCGGTGGTATAGTCCCGGAGATTATGTAAATGTATTTCTGCCAGGCCCTTATCTTGTGCCCGCTTGACAATGGAGCAATTCACCATGCCCTCGATCATCTCTGGAAGTACGGTCAGTATGTCTATACGCATAAAACTATATTTCTGATTTTTCGTACAAAGGTAGGGTTTAATTGTCAATTGTCAATTGTCCGTTGTTTATTATCCGGAAGGTATTGTATGATTTTTCCAGTACAGGTAGTTCACTTCTTGACAGATTTGAAACAATAAATAATGATTTATCGGTGCGTTGCTACGTTTGTATTACCGGACGCAGATTTCGCAGACGACGCAGACGAACGCAGATCATTTATTGTTTTAAAAAAAATAAGTCTGCGTTCCTCTGCGTAATCTGCGCCCGTCTGCGTCCGGTAAATACGAGCAAACACACCGTTAAATCATCATTTACAAGTTCACTATTTCTTAAAACTTAACCTGACTCGTCAAGATCGCCTGCGAAATGGTATTGCAGTACTTCATGGGTTTATAGTGCCGTAAAGGAATGAATAACCCGGCAGATGGAATGAGCGATGCGGGATGTGTGCCTCTTCCATACCTACCCGCTATTCATGTTACAGCCGTGAAACAAAAGAAATCCAACTGTAACATAGAAGGAAGGCAGTTGTGACATGAAAAGAATACAACCGTAACATGCAATAGAGGATCGGTGTTTATCCGTTATTGATTCATTTTTTACCAAATATGAGCTATAAATGATGATTTACCAGTTTAGGATAAAACATGTTTCTTTGCGATCCCGCACAACAATCCGGCTGAATTGAATCGGACAGTGGAACATAATGGAGCCCCGATCGAATTAATAGAGTTTGAGGATGGGACTTTTAAATAATTATTTGTATTTTTGCCCGTCAATTTGGCGGCACTATGCGAGCCGTCTCTTTACTGAATAAATTTTAAAGCGATGAATATATCTTACAACTGGCTGAAAGATTATCTTGATTTTGATTTACAGCCTGATGAAGTAGCAGCAGCACTTACCTCGATCGGTCTGGAAACCGGTGGAGTAGAAGAAGTTCAAACCATTAAAGGCGGACTGGAAGGACTTGTGATCGGTGAAGTTCTTACCTGTGAAGAACACCCTAATTCCGACCACCTGCACATCACGACCGTGAATGTAGTCGGCGCAGAACCCCTGCAGATTGTTTGCGGCGCTCCGAATGTGGCAGCCGGACAGAAAGTGGTTGTGGCTGTGAACGGTACTAAATTGTATGATGGCGACGAGTGTTTTACGATAAAGCGTTCCAAGATTCGCGGTGTCGAATCGAACGGGATGATCTGTGCCGAGGATGAAATCGGTATCGGAACGGATCACGCTGGTATCATCGTGTTGCCGGCCGATGCGGTAGTAGGAACTCCGGCTAAGGAATATTATAATGTAAAGAGCGACTATGTGCTGGAAGTAGACATCACACCGAACCGCGTGGATGCCACTTCTCATTTCGGTGTTGCCCGCGACTTGGCTGCCTATCTGAAGCAGAACGGCAAGCCGGCCTCCCTGAAACGTCCGGATGTGGATGCTTTCAAGATCGACGATCCGACTCCGGCTATCGAAGTCGTTGTCGAGAATACGGAAGCCTGCCTGCGCTATTCGGGCATAACGATTAAGGGTGTGACCGTGAAGGAAAGCCCCGAATGGTTGCAGAACCGTTTGAAGGTAATCGGCCTGCGTCCTATTAATAATGTAGTAGATGTTACAAACTATATCCTGCATGGCGTAGGACAACCGCTGCACTCTTTCGACGCAGATAAGGTGAAGGGAAACAAAGTTGTGGTAAGATCGGCAACGGAAGGTTCCAAATTCGTGACACTCGACGGCGTAGAACGTACGCTGACCGACCGCGACCTGATGATCTGCAACGCCGAGGAACCGATGTGTATCGCCGGTGTATTCGGCGGACTCGATTCCGGTGTGACGGAACAGACAAAGAATGTATTCCTGGAATCTGCAACTTTCCATCCGACTTGGATTCGTAAGACAGCCCGTCGTTTCGGTCTGAATACGGATGCCTCTTTCCGCTATGAACGCGGTTTGGACGCTAACCAGACTGTCGACATTATGAAACGCGCCGCCCTGTTGATTCAGGAAGTGGCCGGCGGAACGATCACGGGTCCGATCCAGGATATCTATCCGGCTCCGGTAGCCCCGTATCGTGTGGAACTGTCTTATGACAAGGTGAACACGCTGATCGGCAAGGTTATTCCCGCAGAGACGGTTAAGAGCATCCTGGCAAGCCTGGAAATGGAGATCGTTTCCGAAACAGCGGAAGGATTGGTGATTGATGTTCCGGTTTACCGTATCGACGTACAACGCGATGTGGATGTGATCGAAGATATCCTCCGTATCTACGGATATAATAACGTGGAATTCAGCGAAAACGTAAAGTCTAACCTGAGCTATCAGACTCCGACCGACCGTAGTTACAAATTGCAGAATCTGATCTCCGAACAGCTTTGCGGCTGCGGGTTCAATGAGATTCTGAATAACTCGCTGACTCGTTCTGCTTACTATGATAACTTGTCTACTTATCCGGTGTCTCATTGCGTGATGCTGATGAACCCGTTGAGTGCTGACCTGAACGGTATGCGCCAGACGTTGCTGTTCGGCGGCTTGGAAAGCATCGAGCACAATGCGAAACGCAAAAACGGCAATATCCGCTTCTTTGAATTCGGTAATTGCTACGATTACAATATCGACAACAAGAAGGAAGGCGAAACGCTGGCCGAATTTACGGAAGATTACCGTCTGGGCCTGTGGGTGAGCGGTAGCCGCGTAGATAACAGCTGGGCGCATCCGAACGAAAAATCGTCTGTGTATGAGCTGAAAGCCTATGTGGAAAATATCCTGGTTCGCTTGGGTGTCAACCTGCAGAAGGTTATCTTCGGAAATCTGTCTAACGACATATATGCAGCCGGTCTGAGCATCACGACTGCTTCCGGCCGCCAGTTGGGTACAATGGGTATCGTGAGTCCGAAGATCTGCAAGGAGCTGGATATCGACACGGAAGTCTATTATGCCGAACTGTCGTGGACACTGCTGATGAAGGAGACGAAGAAGAGCAAAGTCACTTTCTCGGAAATCTCCAAGTTCCCGGCCGTAAAACGTGACCTCGCCCTGTTGCTGGATAAGAAAGTCCAGTTTGCGGAAGTCGAGAAGATCGCAACCGACAGTGACCGTAAACTGCTGAAAGGTGTCGAGCTGTTCGATGTTTACGAAGGCAAGAACCTGCCGGCAGGCAAGAAATCCTATGCTGTCAGCTTCTATCTGCAGGATGAAGGAAAGACTTTGAATGATAAACAGATTGATGCGATCATGAAAAAGATCCAGACAAACCTGGAACAGAAGTTAGGTGCACAATTGAGATAATAATTCATAAATCAAAATTTATAATTCAATAAAATATGGGAAGAGCGTTTGAGTTCCGTAAAGCAAGAAAGTTTAAGCGTTGGGGCAATATGGCCCGTGTATTTACCAAGTTGGGTAAAGAAATCACGATAGCAGCTAAAGCAGGCGGTCCGGATCCTGAGAACAACCCTCATTTGCGTGCATTGATGCAGAACGCAAAGAAGGAGAACATGCCGAAGGAAAATGTGGAACGTGCCATCAAGCGTGCTGTAGAAAAGGATTTCTCCGGTTATAAGGAAATGAACTACGAAGGATACGGTCCTCACGGTATCGCTATCTTTGTGGAAACGGCAACAGACAATACGACCCGTACGGTTGCTAATGTCCGTAGCTATTTCAACAAACACGGCGGTTCGTTAGGTACGAGCGGTAGCCTTGAATTTCTGTTCGACCACAAGTGCGTATTCCATATCGTTAAGAAAGAAGATATGTCGCTTGAAGACCTGGAGCTGGAACTGATCGACTACGGCGTGGATGAGCTGGATGAAGACGAAGGCGAAGTAATCATTTACGGTGAATTTGCCCAGAACTCCGCTATTCAGAAATATCTGGAAGAAAACGGTTTTGAAATCACCAGCAGCGAATTTGTCCGCATCCCGAACGATCTGAAAGAAGTCACAGCCGAACAGCGCGAAGGAATCGAGAAATTGATCGAAAAGCTGGAAGAAGATGACGACGTCCAGAACGTGTTCCACAATATGAAGGAAGACGAGAGCGAAGACGAAGAGTAATATACAGGGGGAGGCAAAAGCCTCCCTTTTTTATGCTTTCAATTTAACGATGAAAACCACCGGGTTATCGCCGGTCTTGCGATCCGGAAATGCCTTTTTTACCTCCTCACTGCTTTTGTAGAAACAATAAGAATTGCTATAGACGTCCATGGCCTGTAGTTCCCGTACTTTGCCGGTTCCGTAGAAGTTGTCGACCAATCCTCCCTGCACATTGTAAGCGCGGCTTTTCTGTTGGTCGTAACAGAATGTATAACACTTATCCTCGTCGTTCGGGTTGTAGTGGGTGGAAACCAGGAAACGGCTGCTTATACGTATCGGGAGGATGGATGAATAACCGTCCGTAATATCCAGTTTGTTCCGGCTGATCAGGTAGAGCGTGTCTTGCAATAGTTCGTCCGGTTGAAGGGAAGGCGCTTGTACATATACCTGCCGGTTGGCAACGGCAACTTCCGGTTCCAGGGCGTAGTCGATCGTGAGGCGTCCCAGTTCGGCGACGGTCAGCTTGCGGGTCTCCACTCTGTGGAAAGTCGTGTCGAATTTATATAACCATTGCTCCATACACAATTGGCTGTTATATTCTTTTCTTAGGACGGCTCTGTTGACTGTCGTCCAGATGTGCCCGTCGTAGTAGGCCAGCTTTCCTAACGACTGTCCGGCATAATCGGCGGGCAGGTCGATTTTGCCTAAGAAATCACCATCATAATTATAATATTGTATGTGTTGTTGTCCGTCTGTAACGATCAACTGTTTGTGTACCGGGTCTATTACATAGTCGGATGCCAGAATATTGTTTTTGTAGAGAGAATTGCAATAGGTTATCTGATTGATAAACTTGCCCGAACAACTGAAATGGTAAAGTTGCTGCCGGCAGAGCAGGAACAGGTTGTCTCCGTCCCGTTTGACCAGTCTGGCATGGCTTAGTATGCAGTGCGCATTTGTTTCGAGCGGAATGGCAATCACTTCTTCTGCTACGTCAGAGAGGGAACCTGTGTTGAAACTTTGCACCGGATTAACCTGTGTGGCCAGTTCGTAGCCTTCTTTTGCGTAAATGACCAACAAAAGAAAGAGTAATATGCTGAAGGTCCGTTTCATATAATCTTGTTTAAAGTATTTTAGTTAATAACGTTTATACTTGTAATTTATTGGATTTGCGGATTCTTATTTTATCGTAAGAAATAACACAATTCGTGCGAGTTACTGAATTTCAAGGCGAAAAAGTATGGTCGGGTGAATGCTTTTACATACTTTTGCAACCGATTAGACTTTATTTCGAAAGACAAATACTTTAGAATATTTAGAATGAAAGGTAAAATTTTATTTCAGTCTTTAGTGCTGTGCTTGTGTTGTGCCGCTACTTCATGTGTGGATAGCAAGTACGATTTATCGGATGTCGATACGGACGATCTGGTAGTGGGAGATGAATGGGTTGCCCCGTTGGGCACGGGTACGATTGCGGTCGATGATGTAATAAAGGTATATAAAGTGCCTTCTGTACAGATCGATGCAAACGGATACTATGTAGCGCGTTATCAAGGAACGTTGCAGGTACGAAAGAATGGTTTCCGGGCGGATAACGATTATGAAGTTGTGGCTTCCAGTACGATTTCGTTGAAAGATCTGCAAGGCTTATTTGACGAAGACTTTAAATTGAGTCTCGTTGACCCGCATTTGATGTTGGAAAGCGGCTTGAACAGCGGAACATTGGATTGTCGTCTGGATATTATCGGACAGCCTGCTTCGCCGGTTTCCTTCTTTACTTTTTCGCCGTCCACTCCGGATATCTGGATTGGTCCGGATGCTTCTTCCGTAATGACCGGTTTTACATTTTGCCGGAACAAAGAGTTGCCGGATGCGATAAAGGATGTACCCGAAAACCTTGTGCTCAATTTATGGGGTAACCGTTCACAAGTAGCCCAGCTTCCCGCCGGTGCTTTGTCCGATATCCGTTATACGTTTGAGGCTCCTCTGACGCCGGCTGCCGATTTTGAAGCGGTGACAGTAGAACATGTCAAGGAGGCTTTCGATGATTCATTTGTCGATTATCTTTTTTCCGGAGGAACGGCAACCATTTACGGAACGGTTACAAATGAAATGCCTTTTGACCTGACAATCGAAATGCTGATCCTGGATGAATTTGGTGAACAATTGAATATCTCTTTCCCTTTGCAGGATGTGAAGGGAGCGAGCGGGGATATCTCTTTTGAGATTACTGCCGCAGATATGCCTAAGATGATGAATGCCCGTAATATCGATTTCAAATTACACCTGAAAGGTCGTGAAACAGCTGAAACGTTGAAAGATGGCGAGACGATCTCGATGAAGTTGAAGCTGAAGAAAACGGGAGGGATTTCTATTTGATTGATTTACTAATCTATTTGCATCAATATAATGAATACTACATATATTAAATCGGCCAAGAGCTTGTTGGCTTTGGCTTTATTGACTTTTATCGGGGCGTCTGCCTCGGCCCAGCAATTGAGAACGGCTTATTTCATGCAAAACTCTCCGGCGCGTACGGCGCTGAACCCGGCTTTTCGTCCGGAAAGGGGATATGTGTCGATCCCTGTGCTGGGGGCTGTCAATGCTTCTTATACAACGAATGGCATTGCTGTCGATAATATATTGTTCCCGAAAGACGGGAAGACGGTTACGTTTATGGATAACTCCGTCAATACCGAGTCTTTTTTGAACAACTTGAATGATAATAACCAGATAAACGCAGACTTCGGAACGCAGATTCTTTCCGGTGGATGGTATGCCGGAAAAGGATTCTGGACGGTCGACGTCTCTTTGAAAGGCCTGGCAAATGTGCGTGTGCCGAAGACCATGTTCGAGTTCATGAAGCGTGGTAACAGTGCGGAAGGGACAACCTACGATATAAATGATATCTCTGCTTATGCCGAGTCTTATCTGGAAACGGGTGTCGGCTATTCACGTCCGATCACGGAGAAACTGACGGTCGGCGGGAAAGTGAAAGTGCTGTTGGGGGTCGGCTCGATGGATGCGAACATCACACATATGCGTGCCGTCATGAACGATACGAAGTGGTCGGTAACGTCTACCGGAACAATGAGTGCTTCCATGAAAGGACTTGTGCCGGAAATGGGAGTGGACGAACAAGGACGTGAATATATCAGCAACTTCGACTTTGACAGTCCGGGGGTGAGCGGATTCGGTATGGGGGTCGACCTGGGTGCCACTTATCAGTTGACGGAAAATATTACTTTGTCTGCTGCGGTCCTGGATTTAGGTTTTGTAAGTTGGAATAAGAGCGGCAATACTTTCGGCGAGGTGAACGGGACTTTCGATTTTGACGGTTTCGACCTGGCGATTGGCGATCATGTTGCCGAAGGTTCCCAGAGCATGAGCGATCAGTTCAATTCGATGAAAGACGATTTCGAGAACCTGTTCCATTTTACGCAGAAAGCATCGGAAGGACGTACCACCCGCTTGCGTTCTACGATCAATATCGGGGGTGAATACCGTATGTTGGAAAATAAGTTGGGCTTCGGCTTGCTTTCTTCTACGCGTTTGTATTCTCCGAAAGCTTATACGGAGTTGACTGTTTCAGCCAATTACCGTCTGATCAGATGGTTTGAAGCAACATTGAGTTACTCATTTATCCACAGTAAATTCAAGACATACGGTCTGGCGTTGAACTTTACTCCGTCATGGATCAACTTCTTCATCGGTTCCGACTATATGTTTACCAAAGTAACTCCCCAGTTCCTTCCGGTAAGCGGCAATGCAACGAATCTCTATATGGGAATCAGTGTTCCGTTGCGAGGCAAAATGTAAGTTTTAATCTTGTAAAAAGACCCATCTATCCATTTCCGAGAGTTCTTCTCGGAAATGGAAACCTTCCCAGGTGAATGTTTTCAACTCTTCCGGATTTGTGATCCTGTTTTTGATGATATAGCGTGTCATCTGTCCCCGCGCCATCTTGGCGTAAATTACGATTGTTTCGGCTTTACCGTTTTTCCAGACTTTGAAATCCGGCGTGACGATGCGGACGGATTGTTCCACCTTTTTCCAGTCGAAGGCTGGCTGGACGTCCATGCTGGCGAGGTTGACCAGCAGGTTGTCATCGGCTTTGACTTCTTCTATCAGCGGTTCAGTCTGGCGGCTACGCCAATAGGCATACATATTTCCTTCTCCCAATTCCGGCAGTTTTACATCATATTCCATCCGGTACGGTTTGATCAGATCCAACGGGCGGAGCAATCCGTAGCAGATGGAAACGAACCGCAGGTGATCCTGGGCAAAGAGGAAGTCCGCCTCGGAGAAATCTTTGGGGTTGATATGCTTGAAGACAACTCCCGTATAAGCCAATATCGCCTGTAAAGGCTTTTCTTCTGCGGAATGGAAGTTTTGAAAACGGCTGTAGCTTTCCAGCATCAGCTTGGGACTGAGCTTTAGCAGTTTCCCTAATTCATCGGCAGGATATTGCGCCATGTGGAGTGCGATCTCGATTGCTTCTTGATTGAACCGGGACATTGTGCCGGCCGGCGCTTTTATTTTGGATGTTCCGGTCATTGTTTTAGCCGGAGATAAGATGATATGCATATGCTTGAATATGTTTGAGTTTATTTTAATGAGGCATAGTGAACGTATAGTTACCGGATTCGACCTCTATCAACAGTTTTTTTCCTGCCTCACCTAATGTCTTGATACCTTCCGCCTCGGAAAGCGGTTTACCGTTCTCCCGGACCTTATCAGCGGAGGTGGCGGGCAGGTAGACTGTCGCTTTCGTGTTGACAGGGATCGATATGGCAAGTTCCAGTAAATGGTCTTTCTTTTTCCAATCACTTTTGATCGTGCCGTAGAGGGATTCTGTCTCTGTCCGTGCGAATATCAGTTGCCGGATGGGGGAAGGCTTGATGATAAACTGTTGGTATCCCGGATGGGAGGGATCGGGACGGATGCCGCCCACGCTTTTGATAAACCAGGAAGCGATACCCGTATAGCAGGTATGTATGCGGCTCGGCACATCGACATTCCAGTATTCCGGCCAGGTTGTTTCACCGCGTTTCAGGAAGTAACCGTAGCTGGGTTCGTCCGTGCTGGAGAGATGTCCGGCCATGGCTTCGTTAAAATCCTGTTCTTCGGTCAGGAACTTCAGCAGGACGGGAAGCCCGGAACTGCCCATATCCAGGTAGGGATGGTTATGGGTGAATTCTTCTTCGAAATGGGCGAGTACGGATGCAGACAGGCTGTCCGGCGTGATCTTTCTCCATAACGGGAAAGCGGTCTGGACCTGGTTGCCTTCCATGTACAGACCTGTTTCCGTGTCGTAGAATTGTTTTTGTATCTTTTTCCTGAGCGCATTCAGCCTTTTCCGGTAGAGAACTGCATCGTCCGGTTTCTCCAGTAAATCGGCTATCTGTGCAACGGTTTCCAGGTTCATGGCGTAGACGCAATTGTTGAAGAAGAATGATTCAGGTGTGCCCCCAAATTCTTTCCTTTGCTTCGGTGCGGCCCAGTCGCCTAAGAATTTGCCTCCTCCGGCATACGCTTCGAGCAGGCCCCACGCACTGTTTTGGTACAGATATTCGAGCCATTGTTTGGCCGGACCGTATATGGATTCCAAGATGCGTTTGTCTCCGTAAGTCAAATAATATTCCCAGCTGATGTTCAATCCCGCACTGCTCCACATCGGACCGCCGTAATGCTCGTTTATCTGCGGGGCGGTATGATGTATCCAGCCGGTCCATTCCTGTACATCCGTCCAGTCGCGCACGTGTTTGGCCAAATAGGCGGCGGAGCGGTAGTTGGGCAACCCGATCCCCCAGGCTGTGGCAAAAGCGACTTCGCCATATCCCAGCCTTTCGCGGTGCGGACAGTCCGAGGTGTACCCTTCGGTCGTGCACATGCGGTAGGTCCACAGGTCTGTTTCGTAAATCCGGTTGAACAGGTCGTCGGAACAGGTGAAATATCCGCTCCGTTGCAGATCGGTCGCAATGACGTATCCTTTGATGTCCGACAGCTTGGGTTGCTGTTTCATACCCTGTATGTTGATGTAACGTCCGGCGATGAAGTTAAAGCGGTTGCGGAAGGATTCGTCCGGCTCTCCTTTGCAGATATAGAGATTGCATTGACCGAAATCCTGTATGGTTTCCGGATCGTCGGCAACTGTAATTACAACTGTATCTCCGGCTGACATCCCGTTCATCTTGATATCCAGCCATCCCGTGAAGTTTTTTCCCATATCGATCTTGTAGATGCCGGGGACCGTATCGGTTATTTTCCGGGCGGGCAGTGTTTCGATGATACGGCTCGGTTCCATCATCTGGGAAGATAAAGTGACATTCAGGGATGTTTCCTGCGCCGTCTGCCATCGGTTGTCGTCGAAAGAGGGCATATTCCAGTCTGCCTGATATTTTCGTGCGTCCACACATTCGCCGCCCATGTCGAAATACTGGTATTTGCCGGTGTTGCAGCTTGAACTGACGGCGCATTTCCAGCTGTTATCCGTCTGGATGGAAAGGCTGTTCCCGGCTTTTGTCCGGATATCCGTTTGTGCCCGCAGGGCCGGATGTATGTTGTTTGCGAAATAGTTGTAACGCACCCAACCGGGCCCTTGCCAAATGGCGATTGTGTTTTTGCCGGCTTTTAGTAGTTTGGCGATGTCGTAAGTGACATATAATACCCGTTTGTCCAACCGGGAGAGGGCCGGTGCCAGAACGCGGTCATCGGCTTTCCGGCCGTTGACATAGAGCTCGTGGTAGCCCATTGAGGCAATATGCAGGAAGGCATTCTCCGCCGACTGTTCCAAAGAGAAACCTTTGCGGAACCAGATGTGCTGTTCCGGGGAAGCATCCGGATGTTTTATCCAGCAGCCTTTCCAGTCGGAAGGGGAGAGCAAGCCCATTGAGAAACGGGCTGCCGGACTCCAGGCTGTCGCTTTGTTGTCTTTGTCGAATACCCGGACTTTCCAATAATAAACCTGGTTGGAGATAAGCTTCTTTCCTTTATAAGCGATAAGAACGGACTGGTCGGAAGTAACGGGCCCGCTATCCCAAATGTCCCCTTGGTTTTGTTCGAGCAGGGAAGGACTGCCGGATACCAGAAGTTGATAAGCCGTTTGTCTTTGCCCCCTGGTTTGTGCTGCATCAGACAGCTTCCAACTGAAACGCGGAGTTTCCGTGTCGATGCCTAACGGGTCGGATTGGTATTCGCATTGCAGGTCATATATACGCATACTGCTTTCCGCGATTCCTTTAAGTGGAAGCAAACAGATGAATAGCATCCAGAGGATCTTCATGACAAATGGATTTAAAAGTTGAAATTCACACAAAAATAAGAATTTAGTTTGTTATTAGATTGAGATAGATTAAATATCTATATATTTGCAGTTAACTAAATCTATAGTATCATGAAAAAGTCAGTCTTCCTTTTCTTTATGGTTTTGTTTCTCGCGTCGGAAGTGGATGGTCAAATCGTTATTCCGGTAAAAGAGAATCTTCAAAATGAGAAAACAATCAACTTAAGTGAGATTGCTTCCGATATCCGTTTTGTTCCGTTGGAAACAACAGACGATTGCCTGTTGGGAGGCGACTGCTATATCCAGTATGCGGATGGCCAGATTTTTGTATCGTCGGACCTGTTGTACCGTTTCGATGGAAAGACCGGCAAATTTCTGAATAAGATCGGAAGTAAGGGACAGGGGCCGGGAGAATATACAAATTCACTTCGGTACACAGTCAATCCGGCAACGAAACGGGTTTATGTGTTGCAGTTTAAAACGATGCTCGAATATGACTATGAAGGAAATTTCCTTCGTACGTTGCCCGCGGACAACCACAATGTGGGGGCTTGTTGCCTGTTGAACGATACCCAGTTGGTTTATGCGAACGATTCTTATAATTATACAACTGAGAATCAGGCAGACCAGCTTTATACAGTCGATTTGCAGAAAGGAAAGATAATCGGGAAAATCGCTTCCCCGGTAGATAAAAAGTTACGGGGGGCGCTTAACTTGTCGTCGTTCGATTTCTTTTACAGGTATAATGGGCAAGTCTGCTTTAAAGGCTCTTTCCAGGATGAAATATACCAGATTCAGTCTCCTAAAAAGAAAGTGCCTGTTTATGTTCTCGACCGTGGTTTTCTGAAAGCCGATTATGGAAAAAAGAATGCGGAGATCGATCCGCGGAACCGGATGAAAGGAATCCAGATTCAGAATATCTTTGAGACGGATAACTATTTATTGGTTTCCTATACAAACGAAAAGAATAGTTATCAGGGAGTGTTTGACAAAGGGGAACATTCATTTGTGAATGCAGTGGATAAAAACGGAAAAGCCGGTTTTACAAATGACCTGACAGGAGGGCCGTCCCTGATTATCTTCCCGTTCCAGGTCAGTCCGGAAGGAACGATTGTGAATGCTTTGAATGCCGGTTATTTGGTGGAGCACCGGAAGGATTTTGAAATTGACAATCCCCGTTTGCCGTCCCGTAAGGCTGAATGGGACAAAGTTCTCGACAACCTTACGGAAGATAGCAATCCGGTGATTTTCTTAGTGACCGTGAAATCCGGCCGATAAACTATTCTTCGGCATCTTGTGCTTCTAAATATTCTTTTTTGCGTTTGTGCAGGCTCTTTAGTTCGAAGGAGAGCATGACGCGGAAAATACCGATGATCAGCAACGTATAAGCGATCATGTAAACGAGCGATAGGGCGCCCAGTCCAGGTTGCCAGATGATGCCAATGCTACACAGGATTGCCAGGACGCCAAAGGCCATATACCAGCCCCAGTTACGTGTGCCGTAACGCTTCAGGTCCATAGCGTAACCGGTCGAAGCGAATCCCCGGAACATCAGCCAGAAAGCAATGATGAAAGGAAGCACGGCCATACTCAGACCGACGTTTGCCATCAGGTAAATGCCTAAGATCAAGTCGATAATACCGCTTGCCAGATACCATCCCCAGCTGGATATATTTTTCTTATTGGTGATGGCAAAGAGTATTTCCAGTGTGCCGCTGACGAACATGGAAACGCTGAACAGGACACTCAATGCAATATAACTGGCCAGTGGCGTGAACATCAGGCAGATTGCGATCAGGATATAGAGCAGGCCCAATAATAGTGAGACCCACCAGTTTTTTACTCCGAAATTAATTGTGTCAATAAATGTCTTCATAACAAATTCGTTTTATATTATTTTGAAATGTACATTTGTAACAAGCCTTTGGAAAGAAAAGTTCCGCCGGGCCCGTAAAGTGAATTATTTTTAATACATTTGCCCTCCGTTATATAATTTGTACATCTATATAATTAAGATATTGATATGAAAGGTATTGTTTTAGCCGGAGGATCTGGTACACGTCTTTATCCGATCACCAAAGGAGTCTCGAAACAGTTGTTGCCTATTTACGATAAGCCGATGATTTATTATCCGGTATCCGTGTTGATGCTGGCCGGCATACGTGAGATATTGGTGATTTCCACTCCGCAGGATCTTCCCGGTTTCCGTCGTTTATTAGGTGACGGTTCCGATTTCGGCGTTCGTTTTGAGTATGCCGAACAACCTTCACCGGACGGATTGGCACAAGCTTTTTTGATCGGAGAGGAGTTTATTGGAAATGACTCCGTTTGCCTGGTCTTGGGCGACAATATCTTTTATGGACAGAGCTTTACGGCTATGTTAAAAGAGGCCGTCCGCAATGCGGAAGGCGAACAAAAAGCAACAGTCTTCGGTTACTACGTCAACGATCCGGAACGCTATGGCGTGGCCGAATTCGACGAGGCGGGCAACGTGTTGAGTATTGAAGAAAAACCGGCTTGCCCGAAATCGAATTATGCGGTGGTCGGACTCTATTTTTACCCGAACAAGGTTGTGGAGGTCGCTAAGCAAATAAAGCCTTCTGCTCGCGGGGAACTGGAGATCACGACAGTCAACCAGGAATTCCTGAAAGACGGAGAATTGAAAGTTCAATTGTTGGGACGGGGATTCGCCTGGCTCGATACCGGTACACACGATTCTCTTTCCGAGGCCTCTACGTTTGTGGAAGTGATCGAAAAGCGGCAAGGTTTGAAAGTCGCTTGCCTGGAAGAAATTGCATTCCGGAATGGCTGGATCGATGCTGAACGGTTGAAGCGGGTTGCAGCTCCGATGTTGAAGAATCAGTATGGGCAATATCTGTTGAACTTGATAAAAGGACACAATGAATAAAGATAGCAAAATCTTTGTGGCAGGTCATCGGGGATTGGTCGGCTCTGCCATTTTGAAGAATCTGAAGGCAAAAGGTTATACGAACTTTGTCCTTCGCACGCATGCGGAACTGGATTTGACGGATCAGCAGGCGGTGACTGGTTTCTTCGCTGTCGAAAAGCCGGAATATGTCTTCCTTTCGGCGGCCCATGTAGGAGGAATCATGGCAAACAGCCGCTACCGTGCGGATTTTATTTACCAGAACCTGATGATTCAAAATAATGTGATTCATGCTTCCTATATTAATGATGTAAAGAAATTGCTCTTTTTAGGCAGCACTTGTATTTATCCGGGAAATGCCCCGCAGCCTATGCCGGAAGATTGTTTGCTGACTTCGCCGCTCGAATATACGAATGAGCCGTATGCGATTGCCAAGATTGCCGGAATCAAGATGTGTGAAAGTTATAACTTGCAATACGGAACAAACTATATTGCGGTGATGCCCACGAACCTGTATGGTCCGAATGATAATTTCAATCTGGAAACTTCGCATGTGCTTCCTGCCATGATCCGTAAAATACATCTGGGGAAATGCCTGTCCGAAAATAATTGGACTGCCATCCGAAAGGATTTGGATGCGCGTCCGGTGGAAAATGTATCGGGATGCGCGACCGAACAGGAGATGTTGGACGTTCTTGCCAAATACGGTATTTATCCCGGAAAGGTGGAACTGTGGGGGACGGGTAAGCCGCTCCGTGAATTTCTTTGGAGCGAAGAAATGGCGGATGCTTCCGTCTATGTGATGGAGAAAGTCGACTTTGCCGATGTCCGCCCTGTTTCCGGAGATATCCGGAATACGCATATTAATATAGGTACGGGAAAGGAACTGTCTATTCGAGAAGTCGCTTTCCTGATTCGTGAAAAGGTCGGTTTCTCCGGTGATATCGTGTTTAATGCCGCCAAACCGGACGGGACGATGCGCAAACTGACGGATGTCACGAAGCTGCATGCTTTGGGTTGGCATCATACGATAGAGATCGATGAAGGCGTCGAACGTCTTTATAATTGGTACGTTGAAAATTGAGAATTAAAAATTGAAAATAAAGATAAGATGGGCAAAGTTGCTTTAATAACGGGAATAACAGGGCAGGATGGTGCCTATTTAGCTGAGTATTTGGTAAAGAAAGGTTATACGGTA
This sequence comes from Parabacteroides acidifaciens, assembly GCF_003363715.1. Classification (GTDB taxonomy): domain Bacteria; phylum Bacteroidota; class Bacteroidia; order Bacteroidales; family Tannerellaceae; genus Parabacteroides; species Parabacteroides acidifaciens. Next base: position 17,519 of record NZ_QREV01000044.1, on the reverse strand, counting down.
CATGGTATCAAGCGCCGTTCATCCATGTTTAATACGGATCGTATCGATCATCTTTATCAGGATCCGCATGTGGAGAACCGTAATCTGATTTTACATTATGGTGACCTGACCGACAGTTTGAACCTGACCCGTATCATCGGAGAGACGCAACCGGATGAAATTTATAATCTGGCAGCAATGAGTCATGTGAAAGTGAGTTTCGATACTCCCGAATATACGGCTAATGCCGACGGCCTGGGTGTTTTGCGCATTCTTGAAGCTGTGCGTCTGCTGAATTTGATTCCTAAGACGCGCATTTATCAGGCTTCAACTTCCGAACTTTATGGCCTGGTACAGGAAGTTCCGCAGAAAGAAACGACTCCTTTCTATCCGAGAAGCCCGTATGCCGTTGCTAAATTATACGGTTACTGGATAACGGTGAACTATCGTGAGGCTTACAAGATGCATGCGTCAAACGGAATCCTGTTCAACCATGAATCACCTTTGAGAGGCGAAACGTTTGTGACCCGTAAGGTAACCCGGGCTGTTTCCCGCATTGCTTTGGGAATGCAGCAGAAAGTTTATATGGGAAATCTCTCGTCCAAGCGTGACTGGGGACATGCGAAAGACTATGTCCGCGCCATGTATGCCATCCTGCAACAGGACGAACCTTCGGACTATGTAATAGCAACGGGGATAACGACTACTATCCGCGATTTTCTGAAAATGGCCTTCGCTGAAATCGGTGTCGACATAATTTTCAAAGGAAATGATGTTAATGAGGTCGCTTTATTAAACTATATTGACGAAAAAGTGTTTATTGAGAAAGTAGGTGAATCTTATCTTGATAATTTCAGGAAACGGATTGGAGCCGAAGTTGTAGGTGTAGACCCCCAATATTTTCGTCCGACAGAGGTTGACTTGTTGATCGGAGATGCAACTAAGGCACGAACACGTTTGGGATGGGAGCCGAAGTATGATTTGTCTGCTTTAGTTAAAGATATGATGCAGAGCGATATTAAATTAATGAAGAAAGAATCTTATCTGAAAGAAGGTGGTTATAAAATCTTGAATTATTTCGAGTAGGATGGAACTTTTATATATTTTATTTGTTATATTTAAGAAAAAGAATTAGTTTTGCACTATATTTGAGCAAGATTTATAGGTAATTGATTGTTTAATTAAAATGTTGATAAATATGAAAACGAAAGTATTACTATTGGCGTTGTTGTGTGGTTTTGTATTTTCTGTTTCTGCACAGGAATTCAAACCGCAGGTTGGATTTAGTAATGAAGCAGGCTATAAAACGAACTTCAAGAAGAACAAAGCCGGCGACAACTGGTTTATTTCTATTGCAGGCGGTGCAAGCGTGTTATTCGGTGACCAGAATAATGAAGCCGATTTCAAGAATCGTTTGAATTTTGCACCTCAGTTCTCTGTTGGTAAATGGTTCAATCCGTATTTGGCATTGCGTCTCCAATTGAATGGTGGTGTATTGCACGGTTTTGAAAATACAGGTGCTACATTTATGCAGCACAATAAATATGCAGCTGCTCATGCTGATTTGTTGTGGGATGTAACAAATTTCTGGGCTCCTTATAACGAAAAGAAAGTATTCCGTTTGATTCCTTGGGTCGGTCTTGGTTATGCACAGCGTTTCAAAAATTCTGATGATAACAGAGGCATTTCCAGAACTGAATCTCCGACGGTTAACTTCGGTATCCTGACTGCATTCCGTTTGAGCAAACGTGTTGATTTGAATGTTGAAGTTCAGGGTTCTTTGCTGAACGAAGAATTCAACCGTGTTTCCATGTATCACCTGACTGACGGTATCGGACAGTTGAGTGCAGGTTTGACTTTCAAACTGGGTAAAACTGATTTCGAAGTAATGGAACCGATGGATTACGCTCTGTTGAACGACCTGAACGGCCAGATCAACAAATTGCGTGCTGAAAACGACGAGTTGAGCAAACGTCCGGTTTCTTGTCCTGAATGTGAAGAAGTTGTAACTAATGTTGTTAACAACTATGTAGACAATGTAGTGTACTTCCGCCTGAATAGCGCTAAGATCGACAAGAACCAGCAGGTTAGCATCTTCAATACTGCACAGTTTATGAAAGACAATAATGTGCCTATCAAGGTTATCGGTTATGCTGATAAGAAAACAGGTACAGGTTCTTATAACTTGCAGCTTTCTGAAAAACGTGCAAGAGCCGTTGCGAAAGAGCTGATCGAAAAATACGGTATCTCTTCTAACCAGATTACAATCGAATGGAAGGGTTCTGATGTTCAGCCGTACAGCGAAAACAACTGGAACCGTGTGGTTATTATGTCTGCAAATGATTAATTAATTTTGAATTATATCCGAAAAGGCTGCACATTATCGTGTGCGGCCTTTTTTTTGCTCGGAAATAATGCTTATTTTTGCATGATCTTAGAGCGTTGTTATGGAGTTAAATAAAAAACATGGTTATCTTATTCAATGGTTGATAGGCGTTGGGGATTTAATTGTTCTGAATGTTCTTTTCTTTATTGTCTACTATGGATTGGGTAATTTATATACATCTGTTATCACCGGAAGCTTGCGCGAGGTGGTGCTTTTGTTGAATTTCTGTTACTTCTTTTCCCTTTATTTTGTCCCTTTGCAGTTACATATGGCTGTCGTTTTCATCGACAAGATTGTGCAAAGGGCATTCCTGTTGGTTACAATCCTGATATTCCTGTTTGCTACTTGCCTGATTTTTCTGAATATCGGTGATGTACTGGCTACTTTCCTGTTGGTTTATTATGCGGTCACCGTCGTTATATTTTCTTTGTGGCGCGTAATTGTACGCGTAACCTTGAAGATGTATCGCCGTAAAGGATACAATTTTAAGAAAATTGTCATTGTCGGAGCCGGAAAGAACGGTATGGAACTTTATAGGGTCATGAAGGACGACCTGTCATACGGCTTCAATATCCTGGGTTTCTTTGATGATAATTTGTCTTTGAAATCAGTGTTGCCCAATTATCTGGGAATGACGAACGAAGTGGAAAGCTTTGTCCTGGAAAATGAGGTGGATGAAATCTATTGTACTTTGCCGGGCACGAATGATGCCAAGATCGTACGCTTGCTGAACTTTGCGGAGAAACATATGATCCGTTTCTATATTGTGCCGGAATTCTATCGAAACCTGAAAAAGAGTCTGGTGATGGAGGTGCTGGAATCGATTCCTTTGCTGACGGTTCGTCGCGAGCCTTTGCAGGCAGCCTATAACCGGGCATTGAAACGGACATTCGATATTGTATTCTCGTTGCTTGTCTTAATTACGATTTATCCGATCTTGTATATCGTAATCGGTATTTTGATTAAGATGAGTTCTCCGGGTCCGGTTTTGTTCAAGCAGAAGAGAACAGGCTTATACGGGCAGGATTTCAAATGCTATAAATTCCGTACCATGAGGGTAAATCCCCAGGCCGACTCTCTCCAGGCGGTAAAAGATGATCCGCGTAAAACACGGGTGGGCGATTTTCTTCGCCGGACGAATCTGGATGAATTTCCCCAGTTTATCAATGTATTGCGGGGGGAAATGTCGGTTGTAGGCCCACGTCCCCATATGCTGAAACATACCGAGCAATATTCGGCACTGATCGATAAATATATGGTGCGCCATCTGGTAAAGCCGGGCGTGACCGGTTGGGCGCAGGTAACCGGCTACAGAGGTGAAACGAAAAATTTAGAACAAATGGAAGGCCGCGTCAAACGTGATGTCTGGTATATTGAAAACTGGTCTTTCTTCCTGGATCTTAAGATTATAGTGGTGACAGTCCTCAATATGTTCAAGGGCGAAAAGAATGCCTACTAAGTATTAAATTGCACACTTTTTACATATATGTGTAATAAAAAGCCGAATTTATGCTATCTTTGTGCCCGATGGGAAGGATTGTAGCAATAGATTATGGCCGGAAGCGTACCGGACTGGCAGTTACAGATACGTTGCAGATGATTGCAAACGGACTGACAACCGTACCAAGCGGTGAACTTGCAAAGTTTCTTACCGATTATGTTTCGCATGAACAAGTGGAACGGTTTGTTGTCGGGCTTCCGAAACAGATGAATAACGAACCATCCGAGAATATGAAATATGTGGAGGCGTTTGTTACACATCTGAAACGAGTAATCCCTGATATTCCGGTAGAATATTACGATGAACGGTTTACATCCGTTTTAGCACATAAGGCAATGTTAGACGGCGGATTAAAGAAAAAGAAAAGGCAGGATAAGGGATTGGTGGACGAAATCAGTGCTGTTATCATCCTGCAGTCATATTTGGAAAATAAAAAATATCAGTTATAGTTTATGATTTTACCAGTATATTTATATGGACAGCCTGTGTTGAGAAAAGAGGCTGAAGATGTTCCGATGGACTATCCGGATCTGAAACAATTGGTAGCCAATATGTTTGAAACCATGTACAACGCCGACGGTGTGGGCCTGGCTGCTCCCCAGGTAGGCTTGTCATTGCGTCTTTTGGTGATCGACGCCGATGTGATGGGGGATGATTGTCCGGAATGCAAAGGTTTCAAGCGCGCCATGATTAATCCCGTTTTTATAGAGCGCAGTGAAGAGGAAATCTCACTGGAAGAAGGCTGTCTGAGTTTGCCGGGTGTACACGAGAAAGTCTCCCGTTCGGCAAAAGTGCGTGTGAAATATCTGGACGAAGACCTAAAAGAACACGACGAAGTGGTGGAAGGCTTTGCCGCCCGTGTGGTGCAGCATGAATGTGAGCACCTGGAAGGCCATGTCTTCATCGACAATATTTCCGGAATCCGCCGGCAATTGAATAAAAGCAAATTAAACAGTATTATTAAAGGAACAGCCCGTTGCTCTTATAAAGCAAAGGCGGTTGGCAAATAATAAGAATTCTATTAACTAATAAGTTATGACAGATTTAAGTAAAAACATTCAGGCCCTCAGGGAGAAGAAAGCCGTCGTTGAGATGGGTGGAGGCGAGGCTGCTATCGAAAAGCAGATTGCAATGGGCAAATTGACTGCCCGTGATCGTATCCTATCCTTGTTGGACAAAAATTCTTTCCACGAATATGACCTTTTCGTGAAACACGATGGCCGTGATTTCGGTATGGAAAAGAAGGATTTACCAGGTGATGGTGTTGTTACAGGTACAGGTACGATTTTCGGTGCTCCGGTTTGTATCTATGCACAGGACTTTACGGTTGCCGGTGGTTCGCTGGGTTTGCAGCATGCCCGTAAGATTACAAAGATTATGGATCATGCCCTGAAGATGAAATGTCCGATTATTGGTATTAACGACTCGGGTGGTGCACGTATCCAGGAAGGTGTCGGTGCATTGGCCGGTTATGGTGAAATCTTCTATCGCAATACAATTGCTTCCGGTGTGATTCCGCAGATTTCTCTGATTCTCGGACCGTGTGCCGGTGGTGCTGTTTACTCGCCTGCATTGACAGACTTCGTGTTTGTAGTTGAAAATATCTCCAAAATGTTCATCACCGGTCCGAATGTAATCAAGACCGTGTTGGGCGAAGACATCTCGATGGAGGACTTGGGCGGTGCTCGTGTACATGCCGAAACAACCGGTAACGCTCATTTCTATGCACAGAGCGAGCAGGAATGTTTTGAACAGGTTAAACGTCTGGTCAGCTTCATCCCCTGGAATAACCAACAGCAGGCTAAGGCGATCGAGCCGAAAGAACCGACAGCGATGTTGAACATCGAAGAGGTGGTTCCGGCAGATCCGAAACAGCCGTACGACGTACGCGACGTAATTAAATGTATCGTGGATGATTCCGACTTCCTGGAAGTTCAGGAGCTGTGGGCTGCCAACATTGTGATCGGTTTCGGTCGTATGGCAGGCGAGACAGTCGGTTTCGTAGCCAACCAGCCGATGGTTTTGGCCGGTGTGTTGGATTGCGACAGCGCTGATAAGGCTGCACGTTTTATCCGCTTCTGCGACTCTTTCAATATTCCTATTATTACGCTGGAAGATATGCCGGGTTACCTGCCGGGCGTAGACCAGGAGCATGCCGGTGTGATCCGTCACGGTGCGAAAGTGCTGTATGCTTATTCCGAAGCGACTGTTCCCAAGATCACGGTTATCCTGCGTAAGGCTTACGGTGGCGGTTACATCGCTATGAACTCGCGCCATCTGGGTGCAGACTTCATGTTCGCATGGCCGAGTGCCGAAATCGCTGTTATGGGACCGGAAGGTGCTGCCAACATTATCTTCCGTAAGGAGATCATGGAAGCGGAAGACCAGAACGCAATGCGCCAGGAAAAGGTAAAAGAATATATCGAGAAGTTCGCTAATCCGTATGTGGCAGCATCCAAAGGCTTTGTCGATTCGGTTATCGAGCCGAAGGAAACACGCTCGCTGTTGCTCCATGCACTTAAACTTTCTATATTAAAAGAGGAATACAGACCGGCTAAGAAGCACGGATTGCCTCCGTTCTAATTGACTCTGTTAAAACTTTTGAATATGGAAAAGAAAGAGAAAGATAACGAATATGTAGATTTTGTAGTAACGGCCCGTAAGTATAAGACGACGCTGACTACAAAATATAAAAACCGTAAAATGTGGCACAAGCCCTTTATCGGTGATGTGATTTCTCATCTTCCCGGGACGATCGTCAAACTGGAAGTTCAGCAAGGGCAGGAGGTTGAAGCCGGCCAGTTGCTGTTGATCCACCAGGCGATGAAGATGTACAACCGCGTAGTCGCTCCGATATCCGGTACGATTATCGAATTGGGTGTACAGGAAGGTGATAAGATCCCCAAAGACCATTTGATGGTGAAGATCGAGCCGAAGTAATTAAATTGCTTTATAAATAATAGAAAGCTTTCACACTGTTTTGCAGTCTGTGAAAGCTTTTTTTATGTATAGGTTTTAATGGCTAAGATTATTTACTTACTTTTGCCTGCGATCAATGTTGAATATTAATATAGATGAAGAAAGCAATTCTCTTACTTATATTTCAGTTATGTTCATTAGTCATGTTTGCGCAAATCAATACAGATCGTGTGCTGACTGTCGGACGTAATGCGTTGTATTTTGAAGACTACGTTCTTTCCATACAATATTTCAATCAGGTAATCAAGTCGAAACCCTGGTTGGCAGAACCCTATTTCTATCGCGCCGTGGCGAAGATCAACCTGGACGACTACAAAGGAGCCGAGGAAGACTGTACGCTTTGCCTCGAGCGAAACCCCTTCCTGGTACAAGCCTATTATGCGCGTGGCATTGCCCGCCAGAGCCAGGAGAAGTTTGACGAAGCGATAGAAGATTACAAGAAAGGGCTGGAATTTAAGGCGGAAGACCGCCAGATGCTGGTCAATATGGCTGTAGCCAATATCCAGAAGAAGGATTATAAGGCGGCTGAGAAAACCTTTGAAGAGCTGATGGCTGCCCATCCTAAATATTCAATGAACTACTTGACGCGCGGAGCCATGTACACCGAGGAAGGCGATACGGCAAAGGCGCTTGCCGACTATGACAAGGCGATCCAGATGGACCCTTACTATGCTCCCGCCTATGGCAACCGTGCCATCCTGCTTTATCAGATGAATAACCTGAAAGACGCGCTTGCCGACCTGAATGAGGCAATCCGCCTGAATACCCGTGAGAGCGGTTACTATATTAACAGAGGTCTGGTCCGTTACCAATTGAAAGACCTGCGTGGCGCAATGGCCGATTATGACCAGGTGGTCAGCATCGACAGCCATAACCTGATTGCACGGTTCAACCGTGGATTGCTTCGTGCCCAGATCGGAGACAATAACCGGGCTATCGAGGATTTCGATGTGGTGATCCAGATGGAACCGGATAATTATATGGCTTATTATAACCGGGCATTGCTCCGTTATGAAACGGGCGACTATTCCGGCTCCGTGAAGGACTTCGATGTCGTTTTGCAACAATACCCGAACTTCATAGCCGGCTACATGAGCCGTTCGGAAGTGAAACGGAAAATGCATGACGAGGCTGGCGCCGATCGCGATTATTGGACTGCCTACAACCTGGAGCAGCAGAAGAAAAATGAGAATAATGCAGGAGGAAATGCAGTTGCTTCCAACGGCAATAAAAATACCGGTAATAAAACGGCTGATCCGGCGCCTGACAGTAAAGATGAGAATACGCGCGAACAATCGGATAAGAATATCGACAAGTTTAACCGCCTCGTCGTTTATGATAAGGAGGAGGAACGCAAAACGAAATATCATAGCGAAATTCGCGGACGCGTACAAGACCGCAACGTACGGGTAGACCTGGAACCGATGTTTGTCCTGACCTATTACGAAAAGATAGACCAGGTAAAGAATCTGGTTTACTATGATAAGATGATAGAGGCTTACAATGCCCGTATGGTTTTGGATCGTAAACTGCGTATCACGAATGAAGAGGCAGCCCTGACGGAAGATCAGATAGCCGTGCATTTTGCATCTATCGATAATTTCTCGGCCAAGATAGCCAAGAATCCGAACGATGTGGATGCCTATTTCGGCCGTGCATTAGACTTTACGCTTGTACAGGACTTTTCCGAAGCGCTGAAAGACTATACAAAGGTGATCGAACAGGATCCGGACTTTGCCATGGCTTATTTCAACCGGGCGGTTGTCCGTTATAAGCAGCTCGATTATAACCTGTCCCAGGCAGCAAGTTCACAGGATGATTTTTCGACCATGAGCATGAATCTGAATATGGGTAAGAGCTCGACGACACCCCGTACCCCGTCTACGAACGACCCGTCTTCAATCTCGCTGAAAGATAATAAACGCGCCTATGAACACGAAATGATTACCAGGGATTACGATATGGTAATCAAGCTGAATCCCGGTTTCGTGTATGCCTATTTCAACCGTGGAAACCTGCGTTGCGCGCAGCGTGACTTCCGGGCAGCCATCCAGGATTACAGCGAGGCAATCCAACGTGATCCGGAATTTGCAGAAGCCTATTTCAACCGTGGTTTGGCACGTTTGTCACAGGGAGATGCCAATCGCGGTATCGCCGACCTGAGTAAAGCCGGCGAGCTGGGGATCATCAATGCATACAGCATTATCAAGCGCATGACAAGTAATTAAAATAATGGGGGCTTATTGTAAAAAACGTTTTGAAATCCCTTCGCAGGGCATCCGTGAAGTTCCTTACCGAAGCTTGCGCCCGATGTGAAAAACAGGTCAGTTTCCAGTCTATTGCCGCGAGGTGCGCAGAAAATTCCCCTAAAGTATCGGTTCATCGCTCTGAAGTTTACCTTCGTTACCCATGAAGTCAGACTTCAGAGCAACGAAGTTCCGGGTCAGCGCGATGAAGTCCGGCTTCATGGAAATGAGGTGCCGGCTCCTTCCGAAATCAACTTCTGCTCCTTCCCATATTTCCATATCCTCCCCTTGGTCGTTTCAAATATTCGATTCTCCGGGAGTTAAGCTTTATCGGAATGTCAGCAAGAATATATTATGGCTTGACAATTGTCCTGCCATTAAAACGAGCCGCGCAGCCCGTTTGTCCGTATGTCATAAAAAGCGTTGTTCCAGCAGCTAAATGTCAAACCGGAACAGTGCCTTTTTTACGGTGAAATAGAAAAATGGGGGTTATTGTAAAAAACATTCTTTGAGAGATTGTTTTGAAGATTAGAGGAAAAGATCTAACCTTTACATAGTAAAACTAAATAGAAAGGTGGAAAAGTTGTATGGCAAGGCATATTAAGGAAACTCCGGCACAAACCCAACTATTTGGTGCTGCTTTCATGTTGGTCAGCAGTAATTCGATACAAGTTCATGTGAGGATTGGCGGCTATGGCTCGCAATCGGATTTACGTGGAGGGAGAAGAAAATTAAACGGTGAAATTATAAGGGATATGAGAACCGAATGAAACTTTACTTATTTTACACTAATAAAGGTGAATGTTTAACGTTGCATAGCGAGTTTATGGCGAATTGCATACAGTTGTGTGTTGACGCCTCTTTATATTATATACAAAAGACTATTATACATTTGTATGCAAAATATTGAAGATACCGATTATTTGAAGCAGTTTGCTCAAAGAGTCAGAACACTTAGAGAAGCGCAAAAAATTTCACAAGAAAAACTCGCGGAAAGAGCTGGGCTTCACCGCACCTATATAGGTATGGTGGAAAGACTCGAACGCAATCCTTCACTTGTGTGCATCCACAAAATTGCAAACGGTTTGGGTGTTCATGTAACAGAATTATTTTAATAATTATAAATCGCTATTATCTCATGAAGAAATTCAAGATTTCAAATGATGAGGTTGCGGAGTTGTCAAATGCTCCTCAATATCAATTTCCAAAGTATGTGACTCAGGTTATTAACTTGGTAAATAGTAACGCTGGTGGTACTCGTCCTAAGGTAGTTGGTCAGATGTCAGAATTAGTTAAAGAGTTTGACGGTAGGACTATTGACGAGTGGATTGAATGGTACACAGAGAGATACCCTGATGCTGTTAATGATGCTACTGAAAAGATATGGACAATGTATGAGACTATGAAAGGTGCTTTCAATACTATCACCAAAGAGATGGTCGAGAATTGGGTGAAAGATCTTATCTATGGCAAAACCTTCTGTGGTTTGAAATTCCAGACAGCTATTATTTCAGCGATAGCTAATCAGTTAGACAAGCCTTGGAGAGAGACTGATCCTGAAGAAGAAGCTCAAGGTATTGATGGCTTTATTGGTGACAAGCCACTTCAGGTTAAGTCTGCTACATATAAATTAGAAGCACGCCTTTCTGAAACTATCAATGTACCAATAGTATATTACGACAAAAAGAAGGATGGCATAAGTATTGAGTATAACCCAAATGATTTTTAATAAAATGGTAAAGTCAAAGATAAAGTTTAATGATGTGTCTTTTGCTAATGGTACGCAGAAAATACAGCTTCCAAAATACTCTTCTCAAGTTATCAACCTTGCAAATGGTTATTCAAAGGCAACCAGACCGGCCAACGTTGGACAGGTTTCTGAAGATATAAAAACTTTCAGAGATGATGAGACCCTTACAGGATATACAAATCAAGATTGGATAAACTGGCATAAAAATAAATATCCAGAGGGCATACAAAAGGCTACTGATGCTGCATGGGATATGTTCCAAAAGATGGTACAAAGTCTCAATACTGTAACTAAAGAAGACATCCAAAAGTGGGAAGAGGATTTTGTGTTTTCGAAGACCTATGATGGGTTAATGGTCCAAAATGCCATCATTAAGAAAATAGCAGAAGAGATAAACACTCAAAACTATCGGTTAGCTTCACCTGAGGAAGAACGACAAGGTATTGATGGCTACATAAATGATCATCCAGTCCAAATTAAGTCAGATACATATGATAGGACTGGAAGACTTCACAACGAAGAAATGCAATGCGCTGTAATATCATACAAAAAAGGCAATAAGACAATAATATTTGACTACAATCCAGAAGATTTTCAATAAAATGTAAAGCGAAAAGGATAGGCTCAATCACCTGTCCTTTTTTACTCCACAAATTCACTTAGTTTCTTAATCTTAGCTTTATATGTATTCTTGTTTTCCTTAAGTTCAGGCATTTTATTCATCAGTAATGGATGCTGATTGTCAAAATGGAGCACCACATAATAGGGTGAACTTTGAGGATTGAAGCCATTTTCAATAAGTGTCTCTTTTGTCCATATTTGGAACATGCCCTTTGTCTTTAATTTGAACAACTGAGGCTCGTAACCTGCTGTATGCAACAATACATATTGCAAACGTTCGAATCCAGCCTGAACTAATACAGAGCCTTTTGTGTTCCCTGCACGCAGATAGCAGATTCCTTTTTCGATCATGAGTAGACGAAGTTCCCTGCGCGCATGATTAACCATCACCATAGGTTCTTCGACTTCCTTAACTTCCTTGTCGGTATTTGGAACAAACAAGTCGCTCTTATTTGTCAACACAGATTTATCTGTTTCAAATTTACTACCATAGCTATTCTGTTTAACATCAATCAACTTGTCTAACTTATGAACGTCCACGAATCTATATGGAAGATTGTCCAATGCACATTGAAGGTCGATAATATTATGATCTTCTTTGGTGTCGAATACAGCGTCAGCATTGTCGCTCGACAGCATAACCTTCTCCTTATAGAACTGAAGGAAATTCTTGTTAATCTCATAACCTATGGAATTCCTATCGAGATTTCTTGCAGCCAATGCTGTTGTACCACTTCCCATAAAAGGGTCGAGAACTGTATCGCTAACAAATGAAAACATTCTGATAAGGCGTTTGGGTAATTCCTCTGGGAAAACGGCAATATGCTTATCTTGTCTTGCACCTCCAAAAGTCCAATGTGAAGAGAAGTATTCATTCCATTCTTTCATTGTAAATTTAGATGCATCTCTTTTTTCTTTCGATACAGGAGCAGCCTTACCAATTTTCTTGAAAAGAAGAATGTGCTCAAAATCTATTTTAACAATACCCCCACGAGGATAAGGGAAGCTACCCATAACCTTTTCACCTCCAGTAGTGTGCATTGATGTTGGTTTCTGCCATACGATACTCCCCATATAGTCAAATCCTATTTTTTCGCAGGATCTGATAATCTCCGAGTGAATGGGAATTACCTTATATCGACTATAATAGGCAGAACGTGCAAACTGATCGCCGATGTTGATACACAGACGGCATCCTGGTTCTAACACCCGGAAACATTCATTCCAAACGAGATTTAAATTGTTGATGTATTCCTCATATGAATCGTTAAAACCAATCTGTTTATCAGAACCATAATCTTTCAATTGCCAATAAGGTGGAGAAGTTACAATAAGTTGAACCGACTCATTTGAAATCAGTGGCATCTTACGACTATCGCCGTTTATAAGTAAATGCTTTGTTCTCATCGTATTATCTCGCTACTTTGAAGAACGTGTCTTTAAATGGGAGTTCATTCAAATCTGAGTGGTCTTCATATGTAACAATATACTTACCGGTTTCTTGATCCAATAGAATACTTTCAAGATAATTCAGTTCAATTTCTTTCTCCTGATTGGTCATTACCTCGCAATTCAATGTGTTGTTGAAATGTTTGATTTCCTTACCAGATGATCGTCTGTTTACGATAAACTCTCTATGCGCGTCAAAGCGTTGCTTAATCAAACTATTACATAAGACCAACTCCAAGGAATCAACTCCCTCTCGGATGATTGTCTCAAAGTTTGGGTCAATTTCATAACCACAACTATTTCGTCCTAATAACATAGCTGCTTGCATGGTTGTACCTGTCCCCAAGAAAGGATCCATTACTATATCACCCTTCTGCGAAAACATATTAATCAGCCGATAAGGGACCTCGAATGGGTATGCAGCACTTCGCTCACGAGATGTCTTTTTTTGAATCTTCTGCTTTGTACCCTTGATCTCCCACATATCAGAGAACCACACATTACGTTCCTCCCAGAAAAAAGAACTCTTCATTCTGCTCAGCTTTGCATCAGCCTTTTTGTATTCACGCTTGCTACCTTTACGGAAAATAAGAATCCATTCGTGCTCAAGAGTTACATATGCACCACAAGGTAACATACCGCTACCCATAAACTTGTTAGGAACATTTGTCTGCTTGCGCCAAATGATATTAGGCAAACCAACAAATCCTATCTCAATACAAGCTTTTGATATACGACTATGGTTGTTGTAAAGTGTGAAATTATCATTGATTGTACGCGTGGCATCTCCTATATTAATGCACAGAAAACCTCCAGTCTTCAATACACGAAAACATTCTTTCCAAACTTTATCTAACTCCCGATGCATCAATTCAAATGCCATCTCAGGATTACTCTCAAGGTTATTGGTAATCTCAGGATTCTGCTTAGCCATAATCTCATCCCACATCTCAATCATTGGATATGGTGGAGATGTTACGACCAAATCTATGGTATTATTTTCAGTTGAAGTCATATGCTGCGAAGCACCAATGTATATTGAATGTACTGTTGTCATCTTTTGTATATTATCACGTTTTATATGTAATTTTCTTTTTCTCAATTTTAGGCAATGCGTCGAAGCGAACTAATTCTTCGAGTGATACCTGAAGACATTCAGACATTCTGAGAAGCATTTCTAAATTGGGCTGAGAAGAATTCGTCACCCATTTGGATATTGTAGCCTGCCCAACACCGAGTTGCTCTGACAACCACTTGTTGGAAAGATTCTTTTCCGCAAGAATAACCTTTAGGCGATTAAGTTTTTTTTCTTCCATCGTATATAACATTGTTTTCGGTGTAAAAATAATAAAAATACCAGAGAATAATTTCTGAAATGGAAATTATTCTCTGATTCTTATAAGAATTATCTAATATTTGTCATTAAATTAACGATTCGGATTATCTGAAATTTTTGTGCACACGGCAGTTGTTTTTATAACCTTTCTCTTGTTAAAGCGATCAAATCCGGTCTGGCAGGGCAAGTTTCGTGAGACGAAAGGCATAATATTTATAGTGTCATAAATGTTACTTCCTTCTTCATGTTTCTCAATTTTTAATTGTCATTTCCCCCTCCCCATCTGTTGTACCTTTATCATTTTTAATCAGATAGATAAAGGCCTATGCGAAAAAGTGATTTTAGTGAAAGTATGCGGGTGTTGGAAAGGCGCAAGCGGGAGGCGGGCGCTGAGAGTACGGCGGACTTGTACAGGGCGGTGCGGAACCGGTTTGGACGGTATTGCATGAAGGAGAGGTTGCTGTTGCAGGAGGTGACGGCGGCAAGGGTTACGGGGTTCAGGGCGGCGCTTCGGAAGGAAGGGCTGCGGGTGAACACGGTGAACAGTTATATGAGTAGCCTTCGGGCGATGTATAACGCTGCCTGTCGGGAGGCGGGTGGCCGCTGGAAGGAGAATCCTTTTGCGGGGCTGCGACTGAAACGGGAGGAGACGAAAAAACGGGCTGTGCCGGTCGAGGTGGTCGAGAGGATTGCCGGGCTGAACCTGCGGGGAAAGCCGGAGCTGGCCGGGGCGGTTGATCTGGCGCTGTTCAGCTTTATGGCCTGCGGGATGCCGTTTACAGACTTAGTGCACCTCACACGCGAGAATATCCAGGACGGAGGGCGGCTGCTTGTCTACCGGCGGCGGAAAACGGGTGTGCTGATCCAGATCGGTATCAATACGGGGATGCGGCAACTGATCGAACGGTATGCCCGTCCGGATTCGGTGTATCTTTTCCCCGTCTTGCCTGCGGATGCCCGCCACGAGACCTACAAAGCTGCTTTGGCCCTTCATAACCGGCATCTGAAAGAGATCGGTCGCCTGTTGGGACTTGCCGTGCCGCTAACCAGCTACGTGTTCCGGCATACCTGGGCCTCGGAAGCCTATAGATGCCACGTTGAGATCAGTGTGATCAGTCAGGCATTGGGACATACGACGGAGAAAATGACCCGTAATTACCTGGCGCGTCTTGCCCCGGAAGAGATCATTAAAGCGAATGAAAAAGTGTCACACAGGGTCGAAAAACTGGTAGGAAAATGGAGGAAACCTTATTTATGAAATAAGGTAAATCAAGTCGTTTTATACTATATTACAGCGCTTTATGTCTGTTTATTTTCGTTTTTAGAATAAATCTTCTGCAAAGATTACAATAAAAACAATGAAAACCAAATAGATTCGTGTAATTTGATGAAAAAACATACTATTCGATTGGAATAATACTAAAAAAGTCGAATTTGTGGCTTTCTTTTTCCGAAAACCGAGGTATAGGTACATGGGAGGCTTAGAATAGCCATGTCCTTAATGAGTTTTAACAAAATCAACTCAATCTTTCTATCTTGAGTCTTCTCTTTTTCTACTCTTAAATGAGCTATTCTGACAATTGGAGGCTGTTAGCTATAGGCAAGAAAACCTCTTAGCTCTCTCTTTTTCTCTTATTTCATAAATAAGAACAAAGCCATATCCTTATTTCATAAATAAGGTGCATGAAACATGAAAATCAAAGGGGTAAAGTAGAAAAACGAATATGACGAAAATTAGGGATATATTATTATATGTAATGGCGATCGGTAGCTTTTCTGTTTTAAGCTGCTGCAAATCGGACGACCCTGTACCGCCGGGTCCTCCCACGCCGCCTGGCCCTGATCCCGATCTACCGGTGGCCGCAGTCCCTATCCGCCTGCACACCCAACTTATGAGCCGTTCGATAATAGAAAGTTTCGACAGTACCGCCCTCTATATTGCCAAAGGGAATAGTCCGGCGCAATACGATGAGATATGGGAGGCTGTCGCTACCGGGCATGAAATCCGTTTTGTGCCGGAACGTTATTATCCGGCAGACAGTTCGGCGTTACATCTGACCGGTTACTATCCGCAAGCTCCCGCGACGGACGGTTTTGTGGACTTTTATCTGGATGGGCAGACCGATGTCATAACGGCGAAAGCGCAGTCCGGTTCGCTTGTAGAACCTTTCGAGGAGCAAGCAGAGCCGTTCTTGTTCCGCCATCAATTGGCATTACTAAAAATAAAGGTCTATCTGTCGGAAGACCGCCCGGAGACTTACTACCTGAAATCCCTCGGCCTTAACGGCTCTTCGGAAACGGCGCGTCTCGACCTGGCGAGCGGTGAGTTGCTGTTCGGCGCGGATGCTCCGAAACTGGTGCTCTATGAAGCCGGAGCGGAAGGCGGTATGGAAATTTCGGCGTCCAGTGCATTTAATGGCAACCTGTTGGTGCAGCCCCGTACGGAGCTGACGGTAGACCTCATCCTGTCGAAAGACGGCAACCCGGAGCATGATTTGGTGTACACCGGCCTTGCCGTCCATTTTAGCGGAGACGGCTCGGAAGGTAATGTCGCCTATAATATCGACATTATCGTCGGCTCGCCCGACCTTCCGATCAATCCGGATAATCCGGACGACCCGGACCCGCCAGTTCCAGATGATCCAGATGATCCTGACGACCCGGACTATCCGGACATCCCAGTTCCCCCGGTCAAGCCCCCTGTTGTCCCGGACGACCCTGTTGATCCTGACGAACCATCGGGCGAAAAGCCGTCGATCACGATCACAGCGACCGTTACCGGCTGGACGGACGTCCCCGGCGGCGACTTGGATTTTATACCCTCAAATAAATAAATTATTAACAGCAATCAATAAAACAACAACGAACATGAAAACAAATCACATTTTACTAACTGCGGCCCTTCTCCTTTGTGCCGCAAGCTGCACCAAGGAAGCGACCGAGATACCGGACACGAACGACGATAATACCTTATATCCCGTCACGTTCAGCGGGGGGATTGATTTGGTACAGACGAAGACGGATGATAATACTACGCTGATGCGGAAGGACGTAAAGGCGAAAGTCTACGTTTATAAATCGGATGCAACTGTTGCTAATGTGTCAAGTCCTGTAAATAAAGAATATAAAGTAGGAGACAATGGCGATCTGACTATTGGAACAAGCGATACGATCTATCTGGCAAAAGGCACTTATAACTTTTATGCTGTCTCCACGGATTCAATAACAGAATCAACGGGAGCTTCCTTCCCTACGTTTACAAGCGGCGTCTC
>NZ_QREV01000043.1 GCF_003363715.1 Parabacteroides acidifaciens | reverse complement strand
TCGATTCTCCGGGAGTTAAGCTTTATCACTTTGTCGGCGTTTATGCCTTCCGGCAATCAAAAAGAATACTTTTCAGAACGGACTGCGCACCTCGTTTTTCCTATTGTCATAAAGGGGAGCTTAAACTGCAAAAAAAGTCAATCCAAAATGGATCAAGATTTCGGACGAAATAGAAAAACGGTCGAAAAGGGGGGGTAATGTATATTTTTCAGATTTGCAGGAGGTTCAAAACAGGCCAAAAATAAAACAGTAAATCATTATTTCTTGCTTCAAATATGTCAAATTTTTAGACACCGTTGTCTAAAAATTTGACAGTTAGCCACCACACCGACAGACCTATTCCAATTGATAACCAACGTCTTAAACACATTGGCACATTTTTTGCATTTATATAAACAAAGAACTACTAAACACGACAACATGAAATTCAACAGTTACATTAAATCCAAACAAAGGACAATCTGCGCTCTTGGCTCTATCGGCCTTGCCGTTGCCCTGCTTTCATCATGCGGGATATTCTATAAATATCCGACTATCAACGATTATACCCAATTCCCTTATACCGCAATCCATCATGGAGATTCCGTTTATCATTTTAAACCACGCGGCAATAACGACATTAGCCAGCTATTAGTAAGAGGTCAAGGCAGGGACAGAGATACAGTCGATTTACCTTTAGACACCTACTTGCAATCGACCCGGACAGCCGCTTTTGTCGTTATAAGAAACGACTCCGTCTTATTTGAAAAATACTATAACGGTTACAACCGCAACCAGCTGATAAACGTTTTCTCCATCTCAAAATCAGTAACATCCCTATTGACCGGATTAGCCATTGAAGACGGTTATATACAAAGCGTTACGGACCCTGTCACGAAGTATGTACCCGAACTGTTGAGTGGTGATGCTAAATTTCAGAGACTGACGATTGAAGACTTGCTGAATATGCGTTCCGGACTGAAGTTCAATGAAAATTATGGCAGCCGTTTTTCCAAAATGGCCAAGCTATATTACGGTAAAAACCAATTGGGACAAATAAAGAAAATGAAGTTCGCCCACGAACCGGGCAGCGTATATGAGTATCAAAGCGTAACCACCGCTCTATTAGGTATCGTCCTGGAAAAGGCAACAGGTAAAGAATTGGGTAAATACCTGGAAGAGAAAATATGGATTCCATTAGGCATGGAGCATGATGCCACCTGGAGCCTCGACGACGAGAAACATCGTTCGGCCAAAGCCTATCAAGGACTAAACCTGACGGCTATCGACCTGGCCAAGATCGGACAACTTTACCTGAACAAGGGGAAATGGAACGGAAAACAAATTATTAATCCCGATTGGATAAAGAAATCCACCACGCCTAATGTCAACAATGAAGGCTATCAATATCAATGGTATAGCATGGATGAATGGTATTACACCAAAGACGGGCCCTATTTTCCGGATTCAATCAGTGCTGCAAAAGCTATGCAGCAAACAAAATACGACTATTACGACATAAAAAAGCAGAGAAATGGGAAATGGTGCGTCCTCGCATATACAAATGCCTTTTATGCCATGGGATATATGAAGCAAGTCTTATACGTAGATCCTGACAAAAAAGTTGTAGTCGTACGAATAGGAGAAATCGGAGATGTAGAGCTCGGTTTTATTGCAGATGAGTTAGTCAATAAACTATAAGGCGGAAGCTTATTCCACGACTACCGGTCGAATCAGATTGCCGCCGATCGAGACTCCGTTTTTGTCAGAAAAAGACATATCGATAATATATGTATTCCGCTGATTGACCTCCGTCTGGCTTTTATGCGCGTGAAAGACATAACGATATTTCCCATTTCCGTCCACAAACGGAGCGCCGTGCCCTGTGCCGACAAGGTTTTCCACTTTGTGCAACAAGGGATTTCCCGTGTATTTCTTCCACGGGCCGAAGGGCGATGCGGAAGTGGCATAACCGACCGCATAATCCAGGCTTCTGAAATCATTGGCTGAATAGAGCAAGTAATAAACACCGTTTAGTTTAAGTGATGAAGGTCCTTCTGCAACCTTTCCGAACACTGTTTCCCATGGCTCGGTCGCCTCGATGCATTGCGTCAGTGTCTCTTCCTTTATTTCTTTCAGGTTGTCTTTCAGCTCCGCGCACCAGATCACATTGCCATTCGTAAAACGGACGAAATAAAGGTAAGCCTTCCCGTCTTCATCGAACAAGACAGAAGTATCGATCCCCTTCTCTTCACGGATAGGTCGTTTTTCGTCCTGCACGAAGGGACCTAAAGGGGAATCGGACGTCGCGACACAAACATGTTCTTCCACCGAGTAATACATATAAAATTTCTTGTATTTCTCGACATAGTAAACCTCCGGCGCCCAGAACCACTTGTCTCCATACGAATCATCCTTGCTCAAAGCCAGGTTTGCAGACCGCTTCCATGATTTCAGATCGTTCGAACAATAGACCTCGAAACCGTCTCCCCTTGAAGTTCCGTAGGCATAATACATATCTTTATAACACAAGATATAAGGATCGGCAATCGGCAGGACTGTAGAAACCGTTTCTTCCCCTAAGGCGGAAACACTCACATACAGAGTCCACAGCAATGTAAAGATTATCTTTTTCAGTATATTTGTATTCATAATGTATTCGTTTATTATTAGGCAATTGTGTATTTTTGCATCCGCTACAAAAATACGCAATTATTTTCTTTCCCGATCTATTTGTTTTCTATCCGGGAATTCATATCTTTGCACCCGCTAATACAAACAGCTTAAATTAATTATTTCAAACATGGCAACAAAAATTAGATTGCAGAGACACGGTCGTAAAAGCTACGCTTTTTATCAGATCGTAGTCGCAGACAGCAGGGCTCCACGTGATGGAAAGTTTATTGAAAGGATAGGTTCTTATAATCCGAACACTAATCCTGCTACAGTAGATTTGAACTTCGAAAGAGCTTTGTATTGGTTACAGGTAGGTGCACAACCTACAGACACCACTCGTAATATCCTTTCCCGTGAAGGCGTTTGCATGAAAAAGCACTTACTGGAAGGCGTTAAGAAAGGTGCATTCGACGAAGCAACAGCTGAAACTAAGTTTCAGGCTTGGTTGAAGAACAAACAAGCTTCTACTCAGGCTATAAAAGAGAAAGACAGCGAAGCTGCAAAAGCTGCAGAAAAAGCTCGTCTGGAAGCCGAAAAAGAAGCAAACAAGGCAAAAGCAGAAATCGTTGCTAAAAAGAAAGCAGAATTGGCAGCCGCTGAAGCTGCTAAGCAAGCTGAAGAAGCAGCTGCTGCCGCTCCGGCAGAAGAAGCTCCTGCAGCAGCAGAAAGCGCTGAATAATTCGTGCCGAGCCAAAATAAAAAGAGGACACCCCCAAGGTGCCCTCTTTTTTATTGCCCGCCGCCTCTCTCCTACACAAAAAAACGCCTGGCCCTACAAAGAGAACCAGGCGCTATGCAATTATCTTCAAAGAGATATACTTTACTTCTTCAACAAGAAATTGTCGATTTGTTCCACAAACTGCTCTTTCGACAAAGCTCCCTGAGCAAGCTGCGGCTTACCATTCTTGGGGATAAACAGCAAAGTCGGTATACTCTGGATGCCGAATGCAGCCGCCAATTCTTTTTCATTATCCACATTAATCTTATAGATAATAATGTCGTCCTTATACTGCGCTGCCAGTTCTTTCAGGATCGGAGACACACGCTTGCAAGGTCCGCACCAATCTGCATAGAAATCTATAATTGCAGGTTTGTTTCCCTCATACACCCATTGCGTCTGATTCTTTTCGTAATTATATACTTTCGTCAGAAAGTCCGCCTTATTTAAGACAACCACTTCCCCCGATGCAGCCGCCTTTTCTGTTTCATTCTTTTCAGGTTTTGCAGACATGGAACAACTAACCAAAATCAGCGCCATAGCCACCATCAATAGACTTTTCAAATTTCTCATATAAACCTCGTTACTATTAATTATTACTACCTACAAAAATAACAATAAAAAACCACAAACGTTCAATCCCTGTGGTTAAAAGAAAAGTATGAGCTCATAAATAAAAAATATCAGCGCAAAAAATAGGATATTCCAAAATAATCACTACCTTTGCACCGCAATAGAGAAAAAAAATACTGTTGCAAAATATAATTGGAGAGATGGCAGAGTGGTCGATTGCGGCGGTCTTGAAAACCGTTGAACCGAGAGGTTCCGGGGGTTCGAATCCCTCTTTCTCCGCTAATAAGATAAGGCACATACTTAAGAGTTCTATCTTATTTATATTTCATTGCTGACAATGACAAACGCTACAAAAAAAGATTCTTTTCCCCGATTTGCTCATTTGTCCACACAATCTTGGTATATAAGAAACCGTACACTTTACGAATATTCAATATAACAACAACTTTTAATAACGAAAAATAGTCGTATCTTCGTTACATGGATGATTGCACACATACAAATGAGATTGATCTGTTATTCTGGAAGATCGCACAATTGGACGACGAAGATGCTTTTCGTTCTTTATTTTTTAAATTTTTCTCTTCCCTTTGTGTATTTGCTCATAGATATATAGAACAGTGGGAAACCTGCGAAGATATTGTGCAGGATACATTCTTTAAGATATGGAAAAACCGAAAAAAAATGATCATTAATACTTCCGGTAGAAATCTCTTGCTGACCAGCGTACGGAATAGTTGCGTAGATTATTTGCGTAAGCAGGAAATTGAAACTTCATGGATACAAAAAAAATCACTTCATAAAACAGAATATTCCACTGATGACTTATACGCGACTGTAGAATTAGAAAATATGTTGAATGCTGCATTATCGAATTTGCCGGAAAATATCCGTCAAGTTTTTGAGATGAGTCGTTTTGAAGGCCTGACATATACAGAAATTGCAACACAACAGCGTATTTCCATTAAAACCGTTGAAGCTTATATAACAAAGGCTTTGAAGCAACTTCGCATAGAGTTAAAAGATTATTTGCCACTCGCTTTACTTTTATTTTGATAAAAAGTATCTTTTTCCTATAGGGTATTTTCTTTGATGTACGTCTAATTTATATGAAAGCACAAACAAGACTCATCATTGATTACCTTGAAGGGAGACTATCTGCAGAGGAAAAGAAACATTTCGAACAGATGTTGAATAATTCTGCGACGCTACGAAAAGAAGTATCAGAGATTCGTTTTGTCTGGGAAAAAACATCTGAACTGGCATTACACAAACAAATTAATGTATCACGGAACTGGGAGGAAATATCCCGTCGGATTACCTTATATAAATATAAAAATAATTTATGGCGATTCATCCGTAATACAGCAGCCATATTGCTTTTGCCGGTTATGATAACGACTTTCATAATGTACAGCATATTGAAAGATCGGGAAAGTATTTTGTCTGGACAACTTGAGTTAACATCTGCATATGGTTTAGTTTCGAAGGTCACATTGCCTGATGGTTCAGATGTATGGCTAAACTCGGGATCGACAATTTCGTATCCACAATCCTTTTCAACGGAAACACGCAAAGTATTATTAAGTGGTGAGGCCTATTTTAAGGTAAAGGCTGATCCTTCAAATCGTTTCGAGGTATTAACTGAGAATGGAATCGTAGTAAGCGCTTATGGTACGGAATTTAATGTATCCGCCTATGACGAAGATTCTACAATTGAAGCAACACTTGCATCTGGGAATATCGAAGTTTCATTACCTGAATCATCAGGTTCGGAAATCTTATCAAAAGGACAGCAAGCCATCTTTGACAAAAAAAGTAACCGTCTTGAAATAAAAGACGGTAATCTGGCTGTAAAAACATCATGGAAAGACGGTAAAATGATATTCCGTCGAACAAAGATGACAGAAATAGTCAAGCGGTTATCACGTCACTTCAATGTTGATATATATCTTGAAGGAAGTGAATTATATGACTATGAATATTCGGCAACATTTACTACCGAAACATTAAATGAAATATTGTATTTTTTGGAAAAATCGGCACCGATAAAGTGCAAGATCATAGAGCCATCGCAATCGGACGATTACACGTATTCAAAACGAACTGTTTTAATTCATTTAAGAGAATAAATCACCTAAAAATTAAATTGCCTATGGAGAAAAGATCATAAAAAACAAAGCGGGAAAATAGTACCAGTATTTTCCCGCCTATCAAAAAACTACCAATCCGAGAATCTCATCTTAGGAGCGGTAATTCAATCAATTAAGTAGTTTACAACATAATTAATTTGACAATGCAAAATTATGAAGAATACACAACAATTCAAAAATTCAAAGTGTTATTTTATACTAATACGTAAAATCCCTATTTTTATGAGAATAACCATAATTCTATTATTTATAACGATTTTACAAGCAGGGGCTATTACAACCAGCCTTTATTCACAATCTGCCAGCATATCGTTAAACATGAAAAATGCAACAATAGAAGAAGTTTTAAATGCGATAGAACAAGAAACCGAGTTTTATTTTTTGTATAACAGTAAATTGATCAATGTAGACCGTAAGGTTAATCTACATGTAGAATCAAAATCTATCGATTCGGTTCTGGAACAACTATTTGCAACTACTGATGTGATCTACAAAGTTGAAGACCGGCAAATAATATTAAGTAAAAACGAGTTTGTCATAAATGAACGCCTTCAAAACAATAAAAGCATACAAGGCGTAATTGTAGATGAAAAAGGCGAATCTGTGATTGGAGCCAGTATCATGGAGAAAGGCACGAATAACGGAACTATTTCAGATATAGACGGTAAGTTTACACTGAATGTTTCTGATAACGCAGTATTACTTGTTTCCTATATCGGTTATCTGACGCAGACCATTAATACGGCTAACCAAACAACATTCAATATCATTCTACATGAAGATATGCAAGCAATCGACGAAGTTGTTGTCGTTGGTTATGGCGTGATGAAAAAAAAGCTGGTAACAGGTGCCACCACCCAAATTAAAGGTGGCGAGATTACTAAAAAAAACACATCCACTGTATTAGACGCACTGAAAGGTCAGACACCGGGTGTTAGTATTCAGAGACTTTCGGCGCAACCAGGAGACGGCTTTAAAGTTAGTATCCGAGGCTTAGGCACAACAGGTAATTCATCTCCTTTATTCATTGTGGATGGTGTAACCGTACCGGATATTGATAATCTGAATCCATCTGATATTGAGACGATAGATGTACTTAAAGATGCCTCTTCAGCTGCAATTTATGGTGCTCGGGCATCGAATGGCGTTGTACTGATCGGGACGAAAAAAGGTGTCATAGGTAAACCGACTGTGACTTATGATGGCTATTTTGGCATACAAAATATTGCCAAAAAACTCAATTATCTGAATGCACAAGATTATTTAATGCTCATGTCTGAGTTTTATACGAATAATGATGCCCCAATTCCAGATTATGCTTCCATGATATCCGGCTATGATGATATTGTCAGTGGAAAATGGAATGGTTCGAATTGGCTGCATGAGACAACAAACAAAAATGCACCAATTCATAGTCACAGTATAAATGTTTCGGGGGGTACTGAACAATCTATATACTCACTGGGGCTGTCTTTATATTCTCAGGAAGGAATAGTCGGAAAACCGGCAACACCTACTTTTGACAGATATACATTCCAGGTAAATACGGAAACTACCCTATTGAAGAATAGCAACTTTGACATATTAAAAATCGGTGAAAATTTGAATTATAACAATAGATCCAGAAGGGTATCTGTTAGTCCGAATTCCGCCAATCAAAACAGTTTTGCAAGCATAATGAGCGGTGTACCAGTTATTCAGGTATATAACCCAGACCCGACAAGCCCGGGCTTATATCCAGCATATTTTCCTTATGACAAATATGGAGGACCAACAGGAATAGCTCCGACAGCACCAAATCCGTTAGCTTACTTAGAATATGCACGGTCTGGAAATCGTAGCCGGGCAAATAGTCTTAACGGAAATGTCTATCTTTCATTTCAACCTATTAAGAATCTAATTTTCAGGTCTTCTTTCGGGATCAATCATTATTCGGAGTCGTACCGCCAATATGTTCCCAAATATTTTCTAACAGCGACCACTACTTCCAGTTATTATATCAATAGTATAGACCGGACAACTCAAACAATGAGTACCGGGTTAACCTGGATGTTTGAGAATACTTTATCATACAGTTTAGATGTAAAAAAGAACCATTTTGACTTTTTATTGGGTACGTCTGCTGAAAAATCCGGTATCGGGGAAAATATCTCTGGAAGTAATGGAAATTCGTTATTCAATGATTTTGATTATGCGTACTTAGTGAATAATAAAACAATTGACCCATCTATGACAACCTTAACCGGTAGTCCGCTTACCCCTGGTCGATTATTATCATTCTTTGGGCGCGTGAGCTATGATTATAATCAGACTTATATGGCAACGGTTGTGTTACGTGCAGACGGATCTTCCAACTTTGCCAAAGGAAGCCAATGGGGATATTTCCCATCCGTTTCAGTGGGCTGGTCAATTATCAATGAAGACTTTATGGAGTTTGCCAGAAAATGGATCAACCAATTTAAGCTAAGGGCAAGCTGGGGGCAGAATGGAAATCAATCCATATCTCCTTTCCAATATTTATCCACTATTTCATTTTCCGACGCGAATT
Organism: Parabacteroides acidifaciens; assembly: GCF_003363715.1. GTDB lineage: Bacteria > Bacteroidota > Bacteroidia > Bacteroidales > Tannerellaceae > Parabacteroides > Parabacteroides acidifaciens. The sequence continues at coordinate 35,649 of NZ_QREV01000043.1, read as the reverse complement.
TTTATAACTATTCAGATAAATCGAAGTACACGAGTGGAGGATATCCCAATATTATTGCAAACAAAGATGTAACTTGGGAAACTTCCGAGCAAGTAGATATAGGCTTTGACAGTTACTTATTAGATAGCAAATTAGGAGTTACGTTTGACTGGTATAAGAAAACAACGAGAGATTGGTTAATCCGCGCCCCGATTTTAGCTTCGGATGGTACGGGTGCTCCTTATGTAAATGGTGGAAATGTACAAAATAAAGGATATGAAATTGCTTTAAGCTGGAGAGATAATATTAAAGGTTTTAGCTATTCAATAACTCCCAATGTTACATTTCAGAAAAACAAGGTAACTAAAATAAACAACCCCGAAGGTATTATCCATGGTCCCAATGGTACATTACATGCTGACCAAACAGAAGCATACCGTGCCCAAGTAGGATACCCGATCGGATATTTCTGGGGTTTAAAGAGTAATGGCTTATTCCAAAACCAAAGTGAGATAGATAATTATAAGAATGCCGAAGGAGCGGTCATTCAGCCGAATGCTAAACCAGGAGATATGCGATTCGTGGATCAGAATGGAGATGGCGTCATTGATCAGGAAGACAATGTAAACTTAGGAGATCCAAATCCGAATTGTATATTTGGCATTTCCCTTGATCTATCGTACAAGGGGTTTGATTTTAACGCCATAGCCAACGGTATGGCCGGAAATCAAATCATGTGGAATTATTTCAATAACAACAATCATGGAGTTTATAATTGGATGGATATCGCTTTAAACAGATGGCATGGAGAAGGCACCTCTAATTCTTATCCAAGAATTAACACCGGATCTACCCAGGACGTACGAATGTCTGACCGATTTGTTGCTAATGCGGACTATATAAGATTAACAAATCTGACACTTGGTTATGATTTTTGTCAACTATGGAAGAAAATGCCTTTGAAACAGCTCCGTTTTTACGTGTCTGTTCAAAATCTTTTTACCATAACTTCTTACAAAGGCTTTAATCCGGAAGTTGGGAATAGTGGTCCGAATAGTGGAAACTGGGCTGGTGGAGTGGACACATCTCCTTACCCGCTTGCCCGTACAGTCATGTTTGGCATAACGATAAAACATTAATCATTAAAATTTCAGATCATGAAAAAGTATATAATCTTATTATTAATATTATCAGTTCTTGCTTCAGTGTCTTGTTCTGATTTTTTATCAACAGATGACCTGACGGAAAAAACCAATTCGACTTTTCCAATTACGGAGGATGATTACAAACAAGCAATCGCGGCAGTATATGCTGCACAAAAAAGTTGCTACTATGATCAGATAAATAGTTTTGTAGGTCTGTCCAACTATCTGGATGACGATCATATTGCCGGTGGACGAGCTTTATTTGATGATCCTGCGATCCGAGCAACAGAGCGATATCAGGTTCGGAACTTGGATGCATATAGTACACCTTGGTCGAACTACTATACCGGGATATTCAGAGCGAATTTTGTACTTGAGAGCCTGGAGAAAAACGGAAATACACTTTCTGATGCTGCCAAGAATAATATTGAAGGGCAAACCCGCTATTTAAGAGCATCTTTATATTTCGATCTTACCAGACTATTCGGAGAAGTTCCGCTTAAGTTATCGACCGAATCAAATAATCCTCCCAGAGTGAGTACAGACAGCTGTTTTGCGCTTATTGCAAGTGATTTAAAACGGGCTATTGAAATATTGCCTTCCACTTCTTTTCAGGGAATTAATAAGGCGACAGATTTGTTTAATGCGAACAAATGGGCTGCAGAAGCGATGGCGGGTCGTGTGTTTTTATTCTATACTGGTTACTATAATAAATCAGAATTACCTCTTTTTGAAGGCGGCGCTATAAATAAAAGTCAAGTTTTAGATTGGCTCCATGATGTGATTGACAATAGTGGATATCGCCTAATAAATGATTTTAGAAATTTATGGTTATATGCGCTTGCTAATCGTGGGAATGCTGATGATTACAAGTTTGCAAGAGATAATAACCTATCTTGGATTGGAGAAAAAGGAGATAATACGGAAGCCATCTATTCAATATCTTTTTCTGCCTTAGGCGAAAATATGAACTTCAATCGATTTGCTCATAGTGTAAGTTGTACGGTAGGAGGATTATTTCCTTTTGGCAATGGCGGTGGAATGAGTGCCGTTAATCCTAAAGTTTATAATGAATGGGATAACGATGACTTAAGAAAAGCCGGTTCGATATGGAATGTACGAGATTTTGAAACAGAAGGCATTGAGTTTAGTGAAACTCCGGCTCCAAACTCGGGAAAGTTTTATTTTAACAGTCAAAGTAATATGGAAGAAACCGGTTTCCATCAGAAAAAATACAGTCATATTTATGTAAAAGTTGATGGAGCGCGAGTTGCTGCAAATACCATTGTAAATGGAATTGCAACAAAGAACGGACAATCCGATTCTTTTGTCGGTATCTATATTATACGTTTCTCAGACGTTCTTTTAATGGCAGCTGAATTAGGTAGTCCTAATGCTCAGAGCTATTATAACCGGGTAAGGTCGCGCGGATATTTTGCGAATCATGGAGATACGCCATTGGAAAATACTCCTTATTATAAAGCGGTTAGCCAGGAAAATATCCAAGAAGAAAGAAGGCATGAGTTTGCTTTTGAAGGAATCCGTGCCTGGGATATCAGAAGATGGGGGATTGAAGAGCAACAAATCACAAAATATAAAACAGATGTACCAGTGTACAGATTTGGCATTCCGGAAGTTATCACGATTAAATATCGTCCTGAAACTAAAGGTCTTCTTCCAATACCTTTAAATCAGATTAATTTAAGTAATGGTGTTTTGAAACAGAACGCAGGTTGGGATTCTAACGATGCGATCTATTCCGGGAATTAATGGCACACATATGTGAACCAGGAGTGAAGGAATAAGAATAGTCCCCTCTCACCCACCCTAAAAAGCAATTTTAGCTTTTGGATGTGACTTTTTCTTTTACTCCTGATTTACATAGCTTGTAGTCATCTTTTCACAATTCATTTTTTTATCATTTAATTCTTTTTAGAATCCGCTCTTTTGAGTTGGAGAAGGTTTTATTGTCTCAAATAAGATAGGGACTTAAATAAACAACTGATTATGCAAAATAAAAAAACTATAAAAGCCGGGATTATTGGCTCCGGATTTGCGGCTTCTTTTCATTATGCAGCGTTACAGCGTGTATTTAGTGCAGCGGTTGAAGTAGTAGGCGTATATTCTATCGCAATGGACGAAGCGGAAGATTTTGCAACGAGCCGTGGAATAAAGAGATATGCGACTTTACAGGAAATTATGGCAGATGTCGATATAATTCATGTTTGCGTACCGCCTGCCTATCATGAAGAGATAGTCCTGTCTGCATTAAAAGCCGATAAAGATGTCATTGTTGAAAAACCTTTTACCGGGTATTTTGGAAATCAAGATGATAGATTTAACGGAGACACCTTTCCTCGTGAGCAAGCGTTGGTTTACGCCATTGACAGTGTAAAGCGCATGTTACAAGCGGAAGCCAAAAGTAAAGGACGTATTATGTACGCCGAAAACTGGATATATGCACCTGCTGTCCAAAAGGAACGTGAAATTATTGAAAAAAGCAAGTCACAAATTTTGTGGATAAGCGGAGAACAGTCACATTCAGGATCACATTCTTTGTCATACGGAAAGTGGAAATTATCAGGAGGTGGATCTTTGATCGGAAAAGGATGTCATCCGCTAACGGCTGTATTTTATCTAAAAGCAGTGGAAGGTTATGCCCGATTGGGCAGGCCTATTCGTCCAAAAACAGTCTCAGCTCGTGTTCATGCGCTAACGAGAATGGATAGTTACGATAATAAAGGCTATTTAAAAACACACTATTCTGATATTGAAGATTTTGCAACGTTGCATCTGGTCTTCGAAGATGGAACAGTCGCCGACATTTTTGCCAACGAGTTAAGTTTGGGAGGAACAAACAACTGGTTGAAAATTTACGCGAATAATCATCGTACGGAATGTAATATGAGCCATAATAATTCAATGCAAACTTATACGCCGGAAGAGAAAAACTTTGAAGATGTATATATCGTGGAAAAAACTGAAACAAAACAAGGATGGAGCCAAGTTTCTCCTGACGAAGGTTGGTTTCTTGGGTATCAGCACGAAATGAATGCATTTTATAATGCTCATATTGAAAATGGTAGAATTGAAAGCAATAGTCAGTTAGCTGCCGATACGATTATTACAATATATACGGCATACTTGTCTGCTGAAAAAAAAGGGGCTGAACTTGAGATTTGTTTGGTATCTGATTAAATTCATATAAAAGATTATGCATAATGAAGAACGAAACAAATATAGAGAAAGAACGGCAAGAGTTACTTTCGTTGAAAAATAAAAGTCTACCAACTCGCCTGAAGTGGTATTTTTCCAAATCAGGTCCAGGCTGGATGCAAAGTGCGATGACTTTAGGAGGAGGAAGCGCTATGGCTGCCTTGTTTTCCGGAGCATTTTTAAAATATCAGTTGCTTTGGGTACAACCCGTAGCAATGCTTATTGGGATTACAATGTTATCGGCTCTTTCTTTCCAGACCTTGACACGAGGTGAAAGGCCGTTTTATGCAATGAAGAAATATGTAAGTCCGGCCGTAGCATGGATATGGGTCATTTTCACGCTTATAACCACGATGATCTGGCATTTTCCACAATATGCAATAGCTTCTGGAATGTCATTAGACTTATTAGAAGAAATTTTTTCGTTTAAACTTGCCCCTTCATCTATACAACAGACCTTTATCCTTCTGGTGATTGCGTTTATAATTTTTTGTGTTGCAGCAACGATTGTATGGAATTATGGAAAAGGCAGTAAAGGTGTGACCTTTTTCGAAAATACGATTAAAAGTATCGTATGGTTTATTATTATCTCGTTTGCCGGCGTTGTAATGGCAGAAGGTTTAACAAATGAGGGTATAGACTGGGGTGAAGTTTTATCCGGTTTTATTCCTTTTTCGTTTAAAAACGGATTTCATTGGAACATACCATCTGATACTACCGGAATTTCAATTTTTATTGCATCATTAAGTGCGGCAGTAGGCTTGAATATGACATTTTTATTTGGTTATAGCTTTTTAAAAAAAGGATGGACAAAAGAATATACAGGATTGGCCAATTTTGATTTAATTACCGGTATGTTAATACCTTACACACTTGCCACATCGTTAATGATTATTGCAGCTGGTTCAACTTTACATACACAAGATTTTCTGGATTCGAATGTTACCAACATTTCTCCCATAGCAGCCGCCAGTATGTTGGAAGCAACAGGATTACCTCCTATTATCTCACGTGTGATTTTTGGCTTGGGTATCATTGCAATGGCGATAAATGCTATTATTTTGCATATGGTAGTATCCGGGTTCGCTGTTTGTGAAATCTTTAAAATCGAACCCACAGGATGGAAATACAGGATGGCCACTCTTATACCGGCACCCGGAATATTCGGAGCAATCTTTTGGAGTAAAATGGGTACATGGATTGCGATTCCAACATCAGCAATAGCCCTTATTATGCTACCTATAGCCTATATCGGCTTTTTCCTGCTCAATAATAGTGCTGCTTATCTAAAGGAGGACATGCCGCGAGGCAGAAAAAGGTTTATATGGAACACAGCAATGATTGTTGCTATTGCAATAACCTTAATATGCGTAGCGTTTTATATAATAAAAGTTTTACCTACTTATTTTTAATATATAATGATTAGAATTAGTGCCTTTGCAGATGAGGTTTCTACTGCATTTAAAAAGCAATTGGAGCTTCTTTCAACAAATGGAGTCGGCTATTTGGAGCTCCGTTTTATTGACGGAATGAATATTATAGACGTCGACCGGAATAAATGGGTATATTTGAAACAGATGATGGACGACTATCATATTCAGGTGAGTGCAATTGCCTCTCCCATAGGAAAAAGTTGCATAACCAGTCCTTTCGAAGATGAATTTATTCGTTTTAAACGAACTGTTGAGATTGCGAGTATCTTTGAAACTCAGTTCATCAGAGTTTTTAGTTACTATCCACCTTTAGGGAGTAAGATTGAAGATTTCAGAAATGAGGTGCTACAACGATTTCATATTCAAACGTCTTATCTGGAAGGAACAGATATTATAATGGTACATGAAAATGAATCGGGTATCTATGGACATTCGGCATCGAACTGTCTGGATCTTATGGAAACGATAGACTCACCTTCTTTAAGACAGGCATATGATCCGGCAAATTTCGTATGGGGAGAATCTATCGTAAATAATATAGAACAATGTTTTTCTATACTGAAAAATTATATTGTACATGTCCATATCAAGGATTGGATATTAGGAAGCAAAGATGTCGGTGCTTTCCCTGGAGAAGGTGACGCACAAATTGCATCATTAATCTGGGAGCTGAAAAGAATGAATTATAAAGGCTTTCTGACATTAGAACCGCATTTAAGTAGTGGAAGTCAGTATGGCGGAATAACTACAGTAGATCAGTTTGAGAAAGCACTTGCTCTTGTAAAAACTCTTTGTGACCTGTATGAGCTCTAAACCTTGGTAGGATCAATATACTTGCATTTTATCACCGAATGTAATACTTTTAATTATATTTCAACAACTAACATTTTTAAACCTTTTAAAATTACAAACATGAAATCAATTATTTTTACTACAATTTTAGTTGCTCTATTTGCAACAAACGGCTTTTCACAACCAGCCAATAGAGGTAGTATTGGTGAGAAAAGCCGAGTGAAGATCGGACTGAATTTTTTCTCTTTTGATAATCCGATCAAAAATAATGAACTCGATATTTTTGATGTAATTAAGTATGCAGCTTCCATAGATATGGAATGTGTAGATATTACGGGTTATTATTTCCCAACTTATCCGCAGGTCCCCAGCGATGAGTATATTTATGATGTAAAACGTTGTGCGTTTCGTAACGCGATCGATATATCAGGAACTGGCGTCCGAAACGATTTTACCAAACCGGATTTGGCAGAACGTCAAAAAGAGATACAATTAGTCAAAGATTGGATTGTCGTAGGGGCAAAACTGGGGGCAAGCACAATACGTGTTTTTTCCGGGCCAGCTATCCCAAAAGGCTATACATGGGATGAAGCCGCTAAATGGATTGCAGAAGCGACAGACGAATGTGCTGAGTTTGGTAAGCAATACGGAGTTATGGTTGCCATACAGAATCATAATGACTTTTTGAAAACGGCGGATGAAGTGAATAAGTTTTTGTCCATGTGTAAATCGGACAATGTAGGACTGATGCTTGATATCGGTTGTTTCCGTACGAGTGATCCATATGCAGAAATAGAAGAAGTGATCCACCATGCTATTACATGGCAGATAAAAGAAAGTGTGTTCATCAATGGAGTGGAGACTAAAACCGATGTAAAAAAATTGATGAAGCTCATTCAGCAGAAAAATTACTGTGGTTACCTACCTATTGAGACGTTAGGAAAAGGGAATGAAAAAGAACGTGTGAAGACTTTATTTATCGAGCTGAAAAAGGAAGTGAAAGCTCCATAAATTTTCAAAATACGCTTTTCTTTCTCCGCAAAATAAAAATCGGAAGGCCTGCAGATTAATCGTTTGCAGGCTTTTCTATTTTTCAGGAATCTTATCAAAAAGACTGCTGTTCAATTTTAGTAATACATTTCAGGAATCGAAATATTCAATTCAGCATGCAGCACACCGCTTTTTTCTACCAAGCGCACTTTCTTTTCCTTGACTAACCATCCTAAAGCCAAACAAACCAAAGACTCTTGACGATGAGTCATCTCACCTATCTTTTCAACAGAGAGAGTCTTTCTTTCCGATAACAAAGACCAGATCTGACCGGCCTCTGAAACAACATCGTTCTTGTTCATAATACTTTGCTTTTAAATGTAAATTATTCCTCACCATTTCTTAAGAAAGCCAAATACTTTTCGCTTTAAAAATTGAACAATTCTACACCCAAAATAGTTCTATAAAACTGTGTAAATCAACATTAAAATGAAGAAAAAAGGATTAACGCCTTACAAATCTTCGTCTCCATAAAACAAAATCTTTGTATCTGTTGTTCTAAATAAAACCAAACATCAATTAAAACAAATACATGATGGAAGATTATGAACTTATAGACAACACCGAAGAGAAACAATTCGAGTTTCATATCGGCAAGTACAAACCGCTGATCGAATATATCATATCGAAAAACGGCGAGATCTACTTGACCCACACGGAAGTTCCGGTAGAACTGGAAGGGAAAGGTGTCGGTAGCCAATTGGTAAAAAAAGTACTCACGGAAATAGAGAAACGGAAACTCCGTCTGGTTCCGATGTGTCCTTTTGTAGCCGGGTACATACAAAAGCACCCGGAATGGAAAAGTTTAATTATGAGAGGTATTAATATAGGGTAATAAGAAAAAGAGTATGGGAAAAATTCATGAGTATTCAAATGGTGAACTCACCATTGTCTGGCAACCTGACCTTTGCCAGCACGCCGGGATCTGCGTTAAGATGTTACCGAAGGTGTATAACCCCAAAGAACGTCCCTGGATCAAAATTGAAAATGCGACAACCGAAGAACTGATCAACCAGATCGGGAAATGTCCTTCGGGCGCATTAAGCTACAAGCTGGATAAAAAAGAGGAGTAGCAATTACTCCTCCTGCATCCCTTCCAGATAACGCTCGGGAGCCAGCCCCATGCGCTGGAGAAAACCAGCCAGGGCACTGTATGTCAAATTGTTCTCCGCCCGGTTCTGCAAAGCAATCTGACGGAGACAATCGAATGGTATCGTATAGTCGACATAAGGGACCAGATCGCCATCCGTAAAATCATATCCGGCATTAACCGGATCGCAAAACTGCACGATCCGCCACTCCTGTTCGGAAGCAAAACAAGGTTCCCGTACTTCGAGACAGGCATTACAAAGCATCGAAAAGAGGCGGGAATCCCGCGTAAACCCGGTATGTTCTTCATCGTAGAAGAATTTATCGTACTCCCGTTCCATCTGCGAGACAAAAGTCTTCAAATTCTCTTCCTCATTATATTTACACTGAAGCAAATATTTGTCGTCAGACAAACTATATTCTCCTATCGCTCCATAATCGAAAGTCAACCGCAGATACGGACTCTTTCCCTGTTTCAACCCTGAAGGTATTTCCGGACTCTGATATACAGGAAGGGCATACATTTCCATTTCCGGCCCGATCAGCATCCGGCGGTTTGTCCTGAAAAAAGGAATTTCACGCTTACTATGCTCCGCGCCGATTCCTTTTTGCTCTTCATACAAAACGATTGCACGACGAAGAAGAGACAGGCCATAGCCTATTTCCTGCTCCGGCAAACGATACATCAAATTAGGAACCCGAAGGCTGAAAGAACAGGGTGTCTGGGAAAGCTGGCATCCCCGGACAAAGGATTCTACTGAAACATAGGAATATAAATCCATCTTTTATATTTTTTTTCGAGGTCAAATATACGGATTATATAAGAGATTATCTATCTTTGTTTAAACATTTATAAACTACATAATACCAATTGAACAAAATGAAACGTCGTGATTTCTTAAAGACCAGTGTTGTAGCAGGTGCTGCTTTATCTTTGAATTTTGAAGGACTACAGGCTGCCCTTTCGTCTAATACTGTTGCAGTAGAACAGGCCCCGGACTTGGTCGCAGTGATGGGTGGAGAGCCAGAAGTAATGCTCGACAAAGCATTAGAAGCTCTTGGTGGCATTAATAAATATATCAAAAAAGGACAAAAAGTAGTTATCAAACCAAATATCGGATGGGACCGTACACCTGAATTGGCAGGAAATACAAATCCGAAACTGATAAAAGCGCTCGTAAAGAAATGCTTCGAAGCGGGAGCGGAAAAGGTAACCGTATTCGATCATACCTGCGACAACTGGCAGAAATGCTACGAAACAAGCGGTATCGCCGCAGCCGTAAAAGAAGCCGGCGGTATCATCATGCCGGGTAACGACGAAAAGTACTTCAAAGAAGTGGCCATCCCCGGCGGTGTAACACTGAAAAATGCCAAGATACATGAATCACTGATCGAAGCAGACGCTTGGATCAACGTTCCTATCTTGAAAAATCACGGAGGGGCCAAACTCTCATGCGCGATGAAAAACATGATGGGTATCGTATGGGACCGTCGTTTCTTCCACCAGAACGATTTGCAGCAATGTATCGCCGATATCTGTACCTGGCAGAAAAAACCGGTTCTGCACATCGTAGACGCTTACCGCATGATGCACCAGAACGGTCCGCAAGGAAAAAGCGCAGCCGACGTGGCTACCCTGAAATCAATGATCGTATCTCCTAACATTGTTGCTGCTGATACGGCTGCCCTCGCGTTGTTCAACCAGGTGAAAAAGTTAGATATGGATGCAGTTGGGCACTTGGGCAAAGGTGAAGAGTTGAAATTAGGTTCTACCGATCTGAAAAAAATAAACATCAAACGTATTAAGATCTGATGAAGAAACCGAATTATCTAAAAGGATTGAGGGTACTGCTCGCAATCCTGTTTTTCGTACCCATACTTCTGTTCTTTGTCGATTTCTCTGGAGTTTTACCGGGCGACATACACAAGTTACTGCATCTGCAACTGATGCCGGCGCTGTTGGGCGGAATGATCGGGCTCATCGTATTCCATTTCCTGCTGGCGCTGGTATTCGGACGTATTTATTGCTCTGTGATATGTCCGGCAGGAGTATTGCAGGACATCATCAACCGTCTGTTCTGCATCGGGAAAAAGAAGAAGAAAGGCCAGCGCCGTTTCGCCTACCATAAACCGATGAACTGGCTTCGATACATCCTGTTAGCAATTACAGCTATTATGGCGGTACTCGGTTTCAGCGGGCTATGCCTGTTACTGGATCCGTATAGCAATTTCGGACGTATAGCAGCCAGCCTGTTCCGTCCCGTCGTGATGTGGAGCAACAATATTGCAGCCAACCTGCTGATGAAAATGGACAACTATTCTTTGTTCCATGTGACGATCAGCACTGTTACGGTATCCGGTCTGATAGCGGCAAGTATCGCACTAATCGTATTTATTGTGATGACAGTCTTTCGCGGACGGCTGTTCTGCAACACGATCTGTCCTGTGGGAGCACTGTTGAGCATCTTCTCGCGCTACTCGCTTTTCCGTATCTCTTTCGATAAAGGAAGCTGTACACATTGCGGAAACTGCGAACATACCTGCAAGGCGGAAGCGATCGACAGCAAAAGCCTAACGGTCGACACATCCCGCTGCGTGGACTGTTTCAACTGCGTATCATCCTGCGCAAAAGGCGGGTTGCAATATCGCCTGCAACTTCCGGAAAAGAAACAGGAAGGAGCAACCGCTGACGTCTTGGCTGCACAATCGTCACCTATCGAACAGCCTTCGGCAGCCAACAGCCGCCGTACATTCCTGGCGACAGGTGCGACAATAGCCGCTTCCCTGCCTATCGTATCGGCTATTGCCGAAGAAGCGGGAAAAGGTAAAAAACACAGAAAAGGCGGAAAGAAATGGCCGCCCCTCACCCCGCCGGGTTCTATCAGCCTGGAACGTTTCAAAGACAAATGTACGGGATGCCAAATATGTGTAGTCCGCTGTCCGAGCCAGGTGCTCCGTCCTACAGGATTGGAATATGGTTTGGATTATATGCTGAAACCACGCCTCGCCTACATCAGCAGTTATTGCAACTACGAATGTACGGTATGCTCCGATGTATGCCCGACAGGTGCAATCAAGCCGCTGACCATTGAAGAGAAAGTCACGACACAGGTCGGCATCGCCACCTTCTTCAAAGGCCGTTGCGTCGTGAATACGGAAGAAAAAGACTGTGGCGCCTGTGCAGAACACTGTCCGACTCAGGCCGTGCATATGGTTCCCTACAAAGGGACGTTGACGATTCCGCAGATCAATCCGGATCTTTGTATCGGATGTGGCGGATGCGAATCGATTTGTCCGGTCCGTCCGATGCGTGCGATTATCGTCAAGTCGAATGTGGAACATAAATATGTCGAAAAACCGAAAGAAGAAGAGGTAAAAGAGGTCGAAATTGACGATTTCGGGTTCTGACGATGGAATATTTTTCATAAACCAGTATACTACGAAGCCTCGCTTGCGAAAGTGAGGCTTTTTCATTATGTTTGCCACACATTGAATAGTAAACCATAAATTCCATCCGTCATGAAAGTATGTAGTTTTGCCTTATTTGTCTTATTGTTTTTCTGTATCTCTTGTGACAATGAAGAAATCACGTATGCAGATTGTAAAATTGTCTTTGAAGGCGACACAACGACTTTCAAGAATATCGGAGAAAAACGCACCTTCACCATCTCTGCATTAAAGCAGAAATATGCGGATGGGATTGCCACCGACCAGTGGGTCCCGGTTTCGGAATCCGGAATATCCGTTACAATTAAGTCGGATGAATTCAAACTCACCTCCTCTTCTGCCGCATTATTCGACATCAGTGTAGAAGAAAACCAGGCAGACACTCTGGTGCAGGCCTCTCTTCTTGTTTCCGTCCTTGACGGAGCTGTGACAAAAACAGAAGAAATAGCGCTAAAACAATCCGCCTCCGAAATCTCATATGCATACAAAATCGAATCCGAACAGAACCCGTTCATAATCCCCAAAGAAGGAGGTGAATTTTTCATTCCTTTTACGTGCCAATGCAAGCGTACAGTTAACGGAAAGGAAAAGGATTGGGAATATTCGGATATGAAAAGATTGAGATATGTCGCTTATGTCAATAGCGGACTCGTCCATGATTCCAAAGGGGAGCAGGTCCGTTCACACCGGTTCGAAGCGAAGAGTACGGATAAACCGGGGCACTATAACCTCCATATCATTGCTGCCGGTCCTTTCTATCTGGGGAAGAATACGAATTTCGAAATGTACTATACGATCCGAAACCAGATTTTTGAAGGAAAAGAAGAAATCTACCTCTATCAAACATTCTCGCAGGAGCAGGACCCCACAATCGAAGCATCTTTCCCCCTACCTGTCTCCAATTCGGGCCCGCTGAATATATGATCGGATTATCTTTCCCGCAAACTCTTTTTTCTTAGAAGAATTATGAGTTTCTTTGCAGTATGAAATTCGAATTACAACATAACGACACAAAATCAAATGCAAGGGCGGGTCTGATTACCACTGATCATGGAGTAATTGAAACGCCTATTTTTATGCCGGTCGGGACACAAGGCACTGTTAAAGGGGTGCATATGACCGAGTTGGAAGAAGATATCAACGCACAAATTATTTTAGGAAATACATACCATCTGTATCTCCGTCCCGGGTTGGAAATACTGGAACAAGCCGGCGGCTTGCATAAGTTCAATACATGGAGCCGCCCGATCCTGACCGACAGCGGAGGTTTTCAGGTGTTCTCACTATCCGAAAACCGTAAGCTGCACGAAGAAGGCGCCATGTTCCGTTCGCATATCGACGGCTCCAAACATATGTTTACACCCGAGAAAGTAATGGATATCCAACGGATTATCGGAGCGGATATCATTATGGCTTTTGACGAGTGTTGCCCCGGCGATGCAGACTATGATTATGCAAAGAAATCCCTCGGCCTGACGGAACGCTGGCTGGATCGCTGTTTTGATCGTTTCAACTCGACAGAGCCGAAATACGGTTACCGGCAGAGCCTCTTCCCGATCGTACAGGGCTGTGTCTATCCGGATTTGCGCCGGGAAGCAGCCGAAAACGTTGCTCGCAAAGAAGCCGACGGCAATGCAATCGGCGGACTGGCAGTGGGTGAACCGACTGAAAAGATGTATGAGATGATCGAGGTTGTCAACGAAATCCTGCCGAAAGACAAACCCCGCTACCTGATGGGTGTCGGTACACCGATCAACATCCTCGAATCGATCGAACGGGGTATCGATATGTTCGACTGTATCATGCCGACACGCAACGGACGCAACGGGCAGTTGTTTACCCGCTTCGGCACGATCAACATGCGTAATAAGAAATGGGAGAACGACTTCTCTCCTATCGACCCGGATGCACATTCGGCAATCGACACACGCTACAGCAAGGCTTACCTGCATCACCTGATCAAGGTGAACGAGATGTTGGGGCTGCAACTGGCTTCCATCCATAATCTTGCGTTTTACCTGTGGCTCGTCAAAGAGGCGCGTAAACATATTATTGCCGGCGATTTCACCACTTGGAAGAGTGAAATGGTCCGCCAATTATCAAACCGGTTATAAGAAAGCTGTCACATGAAATTCAAACTGAAACGGATAGACTGGTACATCATCAAGCAGTTTCTGGGCACATACATCTTTGCTATTGCCCTGATTATCGCTATCTCGGTTGTGTTCGACATAAATGAGAAGATCGACAAGTTCCTGAGTCCGGACGTGCCGCTGAAAGCGATCGTCTTCGACTATTACATGAACTTCATTCCCTACTTTGCGAATCTGTTCAGTCCGCTGTTCACCTTCATCGCGGTAATCTTTTTCACGTCGAAACTGGCGGACAACTCGGAAGTCATCGCCATGCTGGCAAGCGGGATGAGTTTCCGGCGGTTGATGTTGCCGTATGCGATTTCAGCAGGGATCATCGCGCTCAGTACCTTCGTCCTGAATGCATATATCATCCCTCCGGCTAATGAAACGCGTATCGATTTCCAGAACACATACATCAAAAACAAAAAAGTAGATTATGTCCGTTCCGCCCAGTTGGAGATAGAGCCGGGTGTAATTGCCTATTTCGACCGCTATGATGCGAAATCGGGTATGGGCTACCGTTTTTCCTTAGAGCATTTTGAGGATAAGAAGATGATTTCCCGTTTGACAGCAAAGTCCATCAAATACGACTCGCTTTACAACTGGACAGTGATCGACTACATGATCCGCGATTTTGACGGCATGCGCGAACACATCACCCAGGGTAGCCGTATGGATACGACACTGACGATCGTCCCTTCCGACTTCCTGATCTCCGTGAATGACTGCGAGACAATGACTTCACCCGAACTATCGACCTATATCGACCGCCAAAAGAAGCGGGGTATTGGAAACATCCAGACGTTCCAGATCGAATATCACAAACGATATGCTGCGATTATGGCGGCTTTCATCCTGACCTCCATAGGAGCCTCTCTTTCCTCACGCAAGATCAAAGGCGGCATGGGGTTGAATATCGGTATCGGACTGGCGTTAAGCTTCTCCTATATCCTCTTTACCACTGTCACCTCGACCTTTGCCATCAACGGCAGCCTCAGCCCTGCCATGGCAGCCTGGATTCCAAATATATTGTACACGTTCATCGCCATTTATTTATATCAGAAGGCGCCGAGGTAAAGATAGCAGGAGAGAAAAAGGAATGCTTGTTGGGTGAAGTTCAAATTAAATCCTCAATAATAAGCTCTATTACTCTATAGAGCTGAGGTATTTCATTTCGGAGAGTTGCAACTACAATTGTCGCATCAATATCAAAATAATGATGCACAATAATATCCCTCATGCCCATGATATCTTTCCAATTGATTTCAGGATAGTTTTCTAATAAACTCTTATTTGTTATCTTATCCAAGTTTTTAACACTTTCCCCAACAGCAACCAGCTTCATGCAAACACTATCTAAAAGAATCATCCCTACTTCACTTGCATAAAAGTCATCGACTGTATTGATATGGGATGTTCGCCTCATAACAGTTAATAAAGTTTCCTTTATTAATTCGAGAGTATCAACAGCTAAATCTTTATCAAATGTATACGCCATCTTGTTCTATTCTTTTACGAAGCAAATGATTCATGCGGTCTCTCAAGCGTACAATATCCACCTTACAACCTAATAGTTCTTCCAATTCATTTTTCAGATGCGATAATGCAAACAATCCGGATAATTCCCCTTCATAGTATATATCAACATCGCTACCTTCTACCTGCTCTTCTCTCGCGGCAGACCCAAATATTCCCATCCTCAAAATACCATACTGGCTGGCATGGCGTATTTTGAAGTCCTTTAATATTTGTATGATTTCTTGCGTTGTTTTCATATACGATATATTTTTACTATACTACATTACAAATATATGGATTATTTTGACACACAAAACCTTTACTGATTCTAATTTCTCCCCAAAGGGTGAGGCAAAAAAAGTAACGCCGGCTGAATCCGAAGAGACAGCCGGCGTCATTAAAATAAATATTTCAGATCAAAATACTGATCAACGAACAAACTTCACAGACTGGCTAACGCCATTTTCAGTTACGACGATTACATAAATACCTTTTGCCAAAGAAGAGGTAGAGATGTAAGCGTTATCACCGGAAACAGTTCCGTTAACAAGAGTTGCACCCGTCATATTGATAATGCGATAGGTTGCTTTTCCGTTGTTGGCGATATACAAGCCACCGTCTACAGGTGTTACTTTCAGGTCGCTTACAGTGATGTTATCGTTGCTTGTAGCAATGATTCCTAAAGCATTCGATTTGAAATAAGCACTGGCAATCGAAACTGGTGAGCCTTCCGGAATCACGTCGACTTTAATGATTTCGCTTGTCATGTCGGCTGTTGCATTAACAGTCATATTCGTGACGGTCTGAGCATGTGTTGTTTCATCATATGCATACGATTTGATATTCATTTCGGCAACAGCGTTTGTTCCGACGATGCTCGGGGTCACTTCGACGTCCATAACCGGCATTTTTGTGTCGTTAGCGTCAATCACGCCGTCACCATCTGCATCAATTGCAGTCTCTACAAGCATTCTGTAGGGAGCAACCTTGCCTTCTGTCGCCAGTTCGGTAACAACACGGTTAATGACAGAACGTACGACAGACTTCGTATCTTTCAAGGTCATATCCTTCGTATTATCGGTCATCGTAACGATTGTCGAATTGGCCAACTTAGCATCATTCCTATCAGCGGAGCTATATACCATATTGTCGATCGTCAGCACCAGATCCTTGTCTTTCTGTTCCATCTTGAACATGAGATCACGCCATCCTTTAGCTTGTGCCATCTCATAAGAAGTAAGTCCGATGGATTTAATCGGCATCTGCTGGTTGCTGAAATCAAGAGCAAGGGCAGCATCTCCCATCGGGATTCTCTGTGTAGGAGCAGCTTCGGGAACACCGTAGAGCGACATAGGGATTGCACCGGTAAAGAAGCCGGCAGGATTCATCGTTACCAGGAAATCCATAGCCGGCGTCTCAGGCTGTCCAGGCTCGGCCGGTGACAACATTCCCATAAGGGCTCTCATTCCTTCCTGGATATCCAACGATGCCTCAAGCAAAGAAGTCGTCGGATTCTGGATCATGGAGTATTCCAACAACGGCGTAGCAGCACCTCCTAACAAAGACATTGTCATAGTCATTGTAAACGGAGCCAAATCGCCATCTTTACCAGTGGTTGTGATATTAATCTCTGCCAATGCCCCAGCTTTGATAGTACCCGGCAGCTCGATCTTTAAGTCACGTCCTATGAACATACTTACCATTGGAATCGTGGTGGTCTTGAAGTCCGAAAATTCCACTTTCAGTTTCTCCCCAAGTATAGGAGCGATGAAGGCGGGAATGCCAGGAATAGCAGCAGTACTAATTATAATACTGTCCACTTGCAACTTGAACGGATCAGTCGCATCTGCCCGTAAACCGCTTTGTGCATTAAAAATAGGCAAACTTCCGATAAAATCGGATGTCAACTGTGGCTGTGCCAATCCTAAGATGTCAAGACCTGCTTGTTCTTTGATCTGTTCGAATACGACAGGCAGAACTTCTTTCTGTATCTGTTTTTTCTGAGCTTCGCTCAACTGCACTGTCTGCGCAGAGGTAGTAAAGGAAGACGCAGCAAGGCATAGCGCCATACTAATCGAAGTAAAAATTTTCTTCATAAAGTCATCTTTTTTAATTAAACATAGAACCTTGTGTTCAAGGTTCGGATTGGTGACAAAACTAAAGAATACTTACAACTTAAGCAACGATAAAAAAGTTAATCTTAATATTTCCGCAAAAACAGCCTGTACAATCTTAAAAATAGACAACTCTATCCAAACAATATTTCATTAGTAATCAAGCGCTACTGCCCCTTAAATTCAAAAAAGGGAGAATCTTCGCAGAAACTCCCTTTTACCACCATGAAAAATTGCAAAATGAACAAAAAACTATTCTACTACCAACATCTTATCGTTTACGGCAACCTTGTCGCCATCGGCGATGTAGACTTCTTTTACGACACCGTCGATCGGGCTGCGAATCTCATTCTCCATCTTCATGGCGACGAGGACACAGAGCGGAGTGCCTGCCGTCACCTCCTCGCCCGGTTTGACATGGACTTTGAGGATAACACCCGGCATCTGGGCTGTGATCACCTGGCGTCCGGCAGCCTGCGAGCGGATGCGGGACTGGCGCATCTTCTTCAATTCGTCGATCACCTGGACCTGGAACAGGTCGCCTTTATTCTTCACTTCATACGTGTCGACGCCGATGTTCGAGATCTGCACGCCATGCGATTTATGGTTCAGGATGATAGAATGGATCGTGTCGCCTCCCATATTGTAATCCACTTCGTATATCTTTCCATTGACGGAGACTTTCTTAACCGGACCGTCTTCCAGGATTTCCACCTTAAACTCGGTATCGGGTATATCGTTTACTGTTGCGAAATAAGTCGCTAATGCTTTTGCTGACATAATAAATCCTCCTTAATAATTATTGGCAGTCATCTGTAACTTGCCGTAATACTTCCACAGAGATTCGCCTACGAGAGGAACAGTTGTTGCCCGTGCGGCAGCCTCTTTCTCCTGCTCGAAATGCTTGATAGCGGCAGCGATCACGGCTACAAGCGGGTCATTGTTCTGGCGGCGTTTCAGGTCTTCCTTGTCGAACTTGGTGTCGATGAAGGTCGTGTCGTAGTTGCCAGAAAGGAATGTCTCGTTATGCAGCACACGCTGGTGGAACGGAATGGTCGTCTTGATTCCCAAAATCTTATACTCACGCAGGGCACGCACCATGTTGGAGATCGCCGACTCGCGGTTACGCCCCCAGGCGCATAGCTTGGCGATCATCGGGTCGTAGTGCAGGGATACCTCGAAGCCGGCGTAGGCAGCGCTGTCCAGGCGGACATTACGTCCTTCAGGAGCCTCGCGCACCTTGATGATGCCGGGCGAAGGCATGAAATTGTTCTCCGGGTCTTCGGCATAG
This sequence comes from Parabacteroides acidifaciens, assembly GCF_003363715.1. Taxonomy (GTDB): domain Bacteria; phylum Bacteroidota; class Bacteroidia; order Bacteroidales; family Tannerellaceae; genus Parabacteroides; species Parabacteroides acidifaciens. The sequence continues at coordinate 16,440 of NZ_QREV01000043.1, read as the reverse complement.
ATACGGCATTCGATGGCCGCCCCGCGAAACTCGATGTCTTCCTGCTTATAGGGAAGCGGGCTGCCGGATGCCACTAAGATCATGTCGCGCACCAAGTCAACGCCGGTACACTCTTCCGTCACGGAGTGTTCCACCTGCAGGCGGGTGTTCATTTCTAAGAAATAGAAATTCTGGTCCTTATCCATCATAAACTCGAGCGTCCCGGCACTGTAATAACCGATCTTGCGGCAGGCTTCGACAGCCACGGCCAGCATTTTCTGCCGCGTCTCGTCTTTCACGAAAGGCGAAGGAGCTTCTTCGATCACCTTCTGGTTACGGCGCTGAATCGAGCACTCGCGGTCGTAGAGGTGGATCACGTTCCCATATTTGTCACCCAACACCTGCACCTCGATGTGATGCGGATGCTCGATGTATTTCTCTATATAAATCGCGTCATTGCCGAACGAGTTGGCGGCTTCCGAACGGGAAAGCCGGAAGGCTTCATCTAACCCCGTTTCATCGCGGACCAGGCGCATTCCCTTTCCACCCCCTCCGGCAAGCGCCTTGAGCATGATCGGGTAACCGACTTCAAGCGCCACACGGCGGGCTTCTTCCAGACCGGCAACAGGTTCCTCCGTCCCCGGAACAATCGGGACACCGGCCGCGGCCATAATCTTACGGGCTTCCGTCTTGACACCCATACGGGCGATCACGTCGGCGCTCGGCCCGATAAAAATGACACCTTCCTCCTCGCAACGGCGGGCAAAATCGGCATTCTCCGACAGGAAACCGTAACCCGGATGGATAGCGGCGCCGGTCTTTTTGGCTATCGAGAGGATCAGTTCCGGCTTCAGGTAAGAAGTGTCGGCTGCATCCTCGGAAATACAGTAGGCTTCTTCTGCATAGCGGACATGCAGGGCGCCCCGGTCGACGTGTGTATAAATGGCGACGGTGGGGATATTCATCACGCGGCAGGTACGAAAGATACGCATGGCGATCTCGCCGCGGTTGGCTACTAATACTTTCTTAATCATAACTGACTGCGTTTTAAAGTGGAAGATTGGAATGTTTCTTCGGCGGATTGGACTGCCGTTTGTTAGCCAACAGCTCGAAGCTGCGGATCAGGCGCGGGCGGGTCACCGAAGGTTCGATAATCTCGTCCACATATCCCAACTCGGCCGCCCGGTAAGGATTGGCGAATTTCTCGCGGTAATCGTCCTGCAATTCTTTACGTTTCTTCTCTACGTCTTCCGCCTTTTTCAGTTCTTTGCGGAACAGGATATTGACGGCGCCGTCAGGACCCATCACGGCGATCTCGGCTGTCGGATAAGCAAAATTGATATCGCCCCGGATATGTTTGGAACTCATCACATCGTAGGCGCCTCCGTAGGCTTTGCGTGTGATAACGGTCACTTTCGGGACAGTCGCCTCGCAATAGGCATACAGCAGTTTGGCACCATGACGGATAATCCCCTCGTACTCCTGATTCACGCCCGGCAGGAATCCAGGTACATCCACGAACGTCAGTAGCGGGATGTTGAACGCATCGCAGAAACGGACAAAACGGGCCGCCTTTACCGACGCATTGATATCGAGCGTCCCGGCCAGGGCAGCCGGCTGGTTCGCCACCACCCCGATTGTTTTCCCGTTCAGGCGGATATAGCCGACCAGGATATTACGGGCGTACTCTTCCTGTACTTCAAAAAAGTTATTATCGTCTGCCACCGACACGATCAGGTCTTTCATGTCGTAGGGCTGGTTCGGGTTGATAGGGACCAGGTTGTTCAACTGTTCGTCGATGCGGTTGGCGCTGTCGGTCGTCGGGACGAAGGGAGGTTCTTCCATATTGTTGTTCGGCAGGAACGACATCAGTTCGCGTATCTTCATGACGCACTCCATGTCGTTATCCGCCGTAAAATGGGCCACGCCGGATTTTGTGCTATGCACTTCCGAACCGCCCAAATCATTCATTGTCACCTCTTCCTGCGTCACGCTCTTCACCACTTCCGGGCCTGTGATGAACATATAGCTGGAATCTTTCACCATAAAGATAAAATCAGTCAGCGCGGGCGAATAGACCGCTCCCCCGGCACACGGGCCCATGATAGCGCTGATCTGCGGGATCACGCCCGAAGCAAGGGAGTTGCGCAGGAATATCTCCGCATACCCCGCCAACGAACGGACACCTTCCTGGATACGCGCCCCGCCGGAGTCGTTCAGCCCGATCACCGGAGCTCCCAACTGCATGGCCATATCCATAATCTTGCAAATCTTACGCGCATATGTTTCCGACAATGCACCACCAAAGACCGTGAAGTCCTGGGCAAAGACAAAGACGGTACGCTTACCTATCATCCCGTAGCCTGTCACGACCCCATCGCCCAGCGGACGCTGTTTCTCGAGTCCGAACTCGGTGCACCGATGGGTGACAAACTTGTCTACTTCGACGAAACTGCCTTTTTCAAGGAGCAGTTCAATACGTTCACGTGCAGTCAGCTTTCCTGCCGCATGTTGCTTCGCGATCCGGTCTTCTCCGCCACCTAATTCCGCCTGATGGTTGAGAGCCTCTAACTGATCAATTTTCTCTTTCATGGGATTTCCGGTTTAATTGTGTTTTGTGCAATGTAATCATTTATATATTACTTATTATCAGATGCAAGGATAGGATTTATCTATCACCTGATAAGTAATATTTATTACAACACGCCTTTTCCCAGGAAAGAGAAGAGCAAATGCCTATATCAATACAGATATAAATCTTTCATTTTTTGGATATCGACCTGCAAGGTTTCGGTCAGAAACTTATCCACCGAGCCATATTTCTCCGTAATCTTATCATAAGCAGCATTCAGGTAGTTTTCCTTTACGGTTACCAACGGGGCGATAGCGGGAAGCATGGCAACATATCGGTCATATTTCCCGGCAATACATTCTTTGCTGAACATATAGTCATTCATAATCGTCGCCTTGTCCACACCAAGAGCCGAGAGGATAAGCATCGTTGCCACTCCCGTACGGTCTTTTCCGGCGGAACAATGGTAGCTCAACGGCAGGCAGTTTTCATTCTGTACATACGTAAAGAATTGTTTCAGCATGGCGACATATTCATCCACGCTCACGATTTCCTCGTACGTCCTGACCATGATCGGTTCCAGTTGTTCGGCTGTAGCTCCGCCGCTTATATAGCCGATGACTTCGTCCGAAAAGATATTACCGGCATTGATCGGCAACTCATATGTCTCTTCGACAGTCGAAGGATTCTTGTCGTATGCTTCCGGTATCATACCTCCCATACCGCCTTTCTTTTCGGCTTCCGTACGGAAATCGACAACCGTTTTCAGGCCGGTGCTGGCTAAATAGGCCAAGTCCTCATCGGTCAACTTATTCATTTCATCGGTCCGGAAGATTTTTCCCCACTTCACAAACCGTCCTTCGCTGTTCTTGATACCTCCCAAATCACGGAAGTTATATCCGCCCTCCATCGGCAAATGTTTTTCGGCCACGAATCCCTGCCCTTCCGAGGTCTTAAACAGGAAAAGGGACCTCGCCTTCGTATCTGCGTCCACGTCGAAAGTTCCTTTCCCGCTTCCATCCAGATAAGGTGCACTCAAATCGATATCATCCTCAGTCGTTCCCGCATACAATTGCCAGGCATTATCGGTAGAAACATTCAAAACCGCTTTCTTGGTTTCAGCATCACGCACAAGCTCCACCTGTCCGCTTATATCCTTGCCGGAATAACCGGGCGCCAGTTTATTATCGTCATCATCATCGCAGGACGACATAACAGATACAATACAAAGTGATGCCATAGCATAACAAAATACACCTTTTTTCATAAAAATCTTTTTTAATTCAACATTAATAGCGGGTGAAGTTAGGGATTAAAAGTGAGCCTCAAAAAAGGTGTCCTTATACATTATTATGAATAAACAGGCATATCCCGTTCCTCAATCTGCCAGGCTTTTAGGATTGAATATTTAAAATTCAAATGCTTCATTATCCTCCGTCACAGTTTCCGTTCTTTTAGATGTTAAATATCATTTAGATAATATGTCAATATACCAATGAAAAGAAAAAGCAAACTTGAATAATATACAATAACCCCCATTTCAACCGTTTTTCTATTTCGTCCGAAATCTTGATCGATTTTGGATTGACTCTTTTCATGATTTTAACCTGATCGGATAACAATAGATAAAATGAGGTGCTAAGTCCACTCCAAAAAGCGTGCAATTTGATTACTGAAAACCGGAAACACCGTCAAAGTGATAAACCTTAACTCCCGGAGAATCGAATATTTCAAAACAAAACGGATGGCGTTCCAAATATTCCAAAAGAAGTTCAAGGAGCTTGTCGCCACGACGACCGTCTTCATCGCCCTCGCGACCGTCTTCATCTGGATGGCGACCGTCTTCATAGGGTACAACGACCGTCTTCAGGGCGATAAAGTACCAGAAAAATGAAATAAAGGTCATCTTTGTGGCGGAGAATGCTCAAAAAAGAGGAAAAAGTCCCTTTTTGATGGCCGAAAAGCGGATTAACATTTGTTTAGTTTCGGATGTCTTTCAAGTCGGAAAAATACGTTTTATACAATAAGTCCCCTAATATAGTTGAGAGTTAAGAGTTGAAAATTGAAAGTAAAATTATTTTTACGTACTTTTGTCTTCAGATATAAAAACCTGAATAAATCAATTAATTTAAACATGAAACGCTTAATGGCTAATCGTAAACAGAAAAAGGCGATCCTGATCGCTTTAGCTGTGCCGTTCATGCTGTCCTCTGCGCCAGTAATGGCAATGGTTACCCCGGGAAACGGGATGGCTATCACCCAACAGGGACAAGCAATAACCGGCGTGCAGCGAATCAACCCGACAACGGTCGACGTAATCTTCTCCAACAACCAGCGAATGACATTCGACTTCTACGGAGATAACATCTTCCGCGTGTTCCAGGACAACAATGGCGGCATTATCCGCGATCCGGAAGCCAAACCGGAAGCACAAATCCTGGTCAACAATCCCCGCCGACCGGTGTCAGCACTGGATATCAAGGACGAGAACGGACAAGTAACCATCACGACCGGAAAAGTCCGGTTGCAACTGGACAAATCGACCGCCCTGCTGAAAGTCACCAACCTTGCCACAAACACAGTGGCCTTCGAAGAGGTGAAACCGGTGGCTTACGAAAAAGGAAAGACAATCCTGACATTGAAAGAAAATCCCGACGAATACTTCTACGGTGGCGGCGTGCAAAACGGACGCTTCTCACATAAGGGAAAAGCAATCGCCATCGAAAACCAGAACAGTTGGACAGACGGAGGCGTGGCCTCTCCTACTCCCTATTACTGGTCAACGAACGGTTACGGCTTCATGTGGTACACCTTCAAACAAGGGAAATATGATTTCGGCGCAGCCGAGAAAGGTACGGTGAAACTGTCACACGACACGGACTATCTGGATGCCTTTTATATGGTTAACGACGGCGCTGTCGCCCTGCTGAACGACTTCTACCAGCTGACCGGTAACCCGGTGCTGTTGCCTAAGTTCGGTTTCTACCAGGGACACCTGAATGCCTACAACCGCGACTACTGGGTGGAAGACGAAAAGGGTATCCTTTTTGAAGACGGCAAACGCTACAAGGAAAGCCAGAAAGACAACGGCGGTATCAAAGAATCGCTGAACGGCGAAAAGAACAACTACCAGTTCTCCGCACGTGCCGTGATCGACCGCTATAAGAATCATGATATGCCGCTCGGCTGGCTGCTGCCTAACGACGGCTACGGAGCCGGCTATGGACAGACCGAAACGCTGGACGGCAATATCCAGAACCTGAAGAGCCTGACAGATTACGCACATCAGAACGGTGTCGAAATCGGTCTCTGGACTCAATCGGACCTGCATCCGAAAGACAGTATCAGCGCCCTGCTGCAACGCGACATCGTGAAAGAGGTGCGCGACGCAGGTGTACGCGTCCTGAAAACAGACGTGGCTTGGGTTGGCTGGGGCTACTCGTTCGGATTGAACGGTGTGTCCGACGTCGGACATATCATGCCGTATTACGGAAACGATGCGCGTCCGTTTATCATCTCCCTCGACGGTTGGGCCGGTACACAGCGTTATGCCGGTGTCTGGTCGGGTGACCAGACAGGCGGACAATGGGAATACATCCGTTTCCACATCCCGACTTATATCGGTTCCGGACTTTCCGGACAGCCGAACATCACGTCCGACATGGACGGTATCTTCGGAGGCAAGAACCTGGCAATGAACACCCGCGACTTCCAGTGGAAGACCTGGACGCCGATGGAACTGAATATGGACGGCTGGGGATCGAATGAGAAATACCCGCATGCCTTAGGCGAACCGGCAACTTCCATCAACCGCTGGTATCTGAAGATGAAATCAGAACTGATGCCGTATGCCTACAGTATCGCCCGCGAAGCGGTAGACGGCAAGCCGATGATCCGCGCCATGTTCCTCGAAGATCCGAATCCTTATACATACGGTAAGGCTACGCAATACCAATTTATGTATGGCCCGTATTTCCTCGTTGCCCCGATCTACCAGGAAACACAGGCAGACGAGAAAGGTAACGACATCCGCGACGGTATCTATCTGCCGAAAGGTGAATGGTTCGACTATTTCACCGGTGAACAATATACAGGCGGCTGCGTTGTCAACAACTTCGCCTCTCCGCTTTGGAAACTTCCGGTATTCGTGAAAGCCGGTGCGATCATCCCGATGACGAACCCGAATAATAATGTAAAGGAAATCGACAAGAACCTGCGTATCTACGAACTCTATCCGTCGGGCTACAGCTCGTTCACGGAATATGACGACGATGGTATTACACAAGCTTACCAGAAAGGTGAAGGTGTTACGACACTAATAGAGATCGGTAACAACAATGATCCGGCAGTGAAAGTAGTGATCGGTAATAAGACCATCATCGATTCAAACGGTAAAAATAATCCGGATAAAGTTACCATCACGATACACCCGGCAAAAGGGAACTTCGACGGCTTCGTGAAGGAAAAGGCAACCGAACTACGCATCAACCTTTCGGAAATGCCGAAGAAGATCACAGCTAAAGTAGGTTCTTCCAAAGTGAAACTGACCGCAGCCCGTTCGATGGCCGAATACCTGAACGGCACAGACGTTTACTTCTACGACGCAACTCCAAACCTGAACAAGTTCGCCACCAAAGGAAGCGAATTTGAAAAGGTTACGATCACCAAGAACCCGCAGCTGTTAGTGAAGCTGGCCGCTACGGACATCACCGAAAACGAAACCATTGTCAACATCGACGGTTACAAGTTCGAAATGGGCGACAGCCACCGCATTTCTACCGGTTCACTGACTGCACCGACAGTACAGGTGGCGGATGAAAACATCGAAGCCTACACGCTGAAACCGACTTGGAACAAGGTCTCCGGCGCCGACTTCTACGAAATCGAGTTCAACGGTATGCTGTACACGCAGATCAAGAACACCGAACTGCTGTTCGACGATCTGAGTGCCGAAACAGATTATACATTCAAAGTCCGTGCAGTCAACAAAGATGGCCAGTCCGACTGGTCTACCGTCTCTGTCAAGACTAAGTCCAACCCGCTGGAATTTGCGATCAAGGGCATTCGCGGCGAAGTAACAGCCGAAGAACAGGAAGGCTTCGAAATCTTCCGTCTGTTCGACTTTGCTGAGTTGGGCGATATGTTCCATACGAAATACCGCAAGAACGCAATGCCGTTCGACATGATTATCGACCTGCGCACGATCAACCAGTTGGATAAGTTCGACTACCTGCCTCGCCAGGATGGTGGCAACGGTACGATCCTCGCCGGCTCTGTGTCCTACAGTATGGACAAAGAAGACTGGACAGCTGTCGACTCCTTCCGCTGGGAACGCACCGGCGACGTGAAGACATTCACATTCAAGGAACAGCCGAAGGCCCGTTACATCAAGCTGCACATCACGGAAGGCGTTGGCAACTACGGTGCCGGCCGCGAACTGTATGTATTTAAGGTTCCGGGAACTGAAAGCTATCTGCCGGGCGACATCAACAACGATAAGAAGATCGATGCAAACGACCTGACTTCGTATATGAACTACACGGGGCTGCGCCGTGGCGACAGCGATTTCGACTACGTCAGCGCCGGCGACATCAACCGCAACGGACTGATCGATGCATATGACATCTCGGTTGTTGCCACCCAATTGGAAGACGGCATTGAAGATCCGGGCACGGATCGCGTAGCCGGAACAATCGAGTTGAGCACTCCGAAGCAGACTTACAACGCAGGCGAGACAATAGAAATCCTCGTGAAAGGTAAGGATCTCAAAGCTGTCAATGCACTGAGCTTCGCCCTTCCGTACGATCAGCAAGACTATGACTTCGCAGGTATCGAACCTGCCGGTCTGGGTGCAATGGAGAACCTGACGTACGACCGCCTGCACACAAGCGGCCAGAAAGCGCTCTATCCTACTTTCGTCAATCTGGGCGACAAGGCGACGCTTGAAGGCTCAACGGATCTCTTCACCATCAAGCTGAAAGCGAAACGCAAGGTTAAATTCAACCTGAAAGCGATCGACGGTATCCTGGTGGACAAGAACCTGAATATGCAGAAGTTCTGATTTACCGGACGCAGATAACACAGACGAGCGCAGATTAACGCAGATTTAAATTATATTTCTGCGTTATTCTGCGCTCGTCTGCGTAGTCTGCGTCCCCTAAAATACGAACTACATATTCGCTTTGCGTGCCAACTCGAACAGTTTCGGGTTGATATGGCAATAGCCGTTTACGTTCTTATCTAAATAATCCTGGTGGTAATCTTCCGCCGCATAGAAATTAACGAGCGGTTCTATTTCAATCGCAATCGGATCGGCATATGCTTTTGCCAATTCATGTATGGCTGCTTCAATAACCGGGAGATATTCTTTATCCGTATAATAAATGCCTGTACGATATTGCAAGCCACTGTCACCACCCTGCCGGTTGACACTGGTCGGATCGATGGTCTGGAAATAAAGCTCCAGCAGCAACTGCAATTTTACAATTTGCGGGTTATAAACAACTTTAACGGTCTCGGCTGCCCCGGTATTTCCGGTACAGACTTCCTTATAGGTCGGATTTGCAACATGGCTGTTCGCATAGCCAACTTCCGTACTCTCCACACCTCTGATCTGTTTCAGGAAATGTTCCGTTCCCCAGAAGCATCCGCCAGCCAGATATATTTCAGCATTTTCTTTTCTTTCCATATTCTCTTTTATTATTAATGAGTCATATTAGTAATCATAAGCCTGCCACAAAAGTAATAAAAATAACTATTCGACATACAGTCAGGCATTTCCCCTGCCACCAGAGAACGATTCTCCCCGATTGGCTGTTATATGGATAAATCAGTATCAGATATGAAAAATAAAGAACATCAAAAACGTATAGCAGCCATCCATGACCTGTCCGGTTTCGGGAAATGCTCGCTGACAGTCGCTTTACCCATTCTTTCAGCAGCCGGTATAGAAGCATGCGCCATGCCGACAGCCATCTTATCCACCCATACGGGCGGTATCAACGGATATACCTATCGTGACCTGACAAGCGATATGCGGGCATTTATGCAGCACTGGAAATCCTTGAACATCAGATTCGATGCCACATACAGCGGCTTTTTAGGATCATTCGACCAACTGGAGCTTGTCAAAGAGTTCTTCACCCTGTTCAAGTCCAAAGACAATCTGATCCTGGTAGACCCGGTCATGGCTGACAACGGCGAACTATACCGCATATTCCAACCGGAGTTTGCCGCAGGTATGCGTTCGCTGTGCAAGAAAGCCGACATCATCGTCCCCAACCTGACTGAAGCCGCCTTATTGCTGGAAGAAAGTTACCATTCTGGCCCTTACACCCAGGCCTATATCGAAAATATCTTAAAGAAATTAAGCAAGCTCGGACCGGAAAAAGTCGTACTGACAGGTGTCTATTTCAAAGAAGAAGAGTTAGGAGCCGCGACCTACGACAGAAAAGAAGATGCAGTCGGCTTCCTGTTCACCCAAAGGATACCGGGGGCATATCATGGGACAGGCGATATTTTCGCGAGCGCCCTGCTATCCGGGTTACTGAACAATTTCAGCTTAAACGAATCGGCACAGATAGCCGTAAACTTCACGGCAGACAGCATACGGCGGACCTATAAAGCGAAAACGGATTATCGTTTCGGTGTTAATTTTGAACAATGTATCCCTGACTTTCTAAAAGAACTCAAACTGATATAGTTATTCCAATTTTATTTTTCATCTTTGCAGAATAATAGTATAAAACATGAGTAAAACTAAAATAGCAATTTCCGGCATAGGAGCCGTAGGCGGTTACTACGGAGGATTATTGGCCGCCCGTTACAAAGATTCAGACAATGTAGATGTTTATTTCATTTCCCGAGGTGAAAACCTGAAAGCAATCCGGGAAAACGGCATCGAAGTCAAAAATACATTCCTGACGATCAAAGCCAAGCCTACCCTTGCGACTGACAAGCCAGCCGAGATAGGCGGTCCGGTCGATTATCTGTTCTGTTGTACCAAGAGTTACGACCTGGACGAGAATATAGCCCAACTGGCTCCGATAATCGGACCTGATACGGTTATCATCCCTCTCCTGAACGGGGCGGACATAACAGAGCGCATACAGAAATTATTACCGGACAACGAAGTCTGGAAAGGATGCGTGTATATAGGTTCCCGCTTAGTCAGACCGGGAAGAATCGAGAAATTCACAATCAAAGACCGTGTCTTTTTAGGTAACAACAAAAAAGACAAAACACGGTTGAAGGAATTGCAGGAGATATTGGCAAACGCCCGTATCCTGACAACTGTGCCGGACGACATCGATCTGGAGATATGGAAAAAGTTCTTTATGATTTCGACAGCCGCAACCGCCACATCTTATTTTAATGAAACGATAAGTGAAGTGCTCGACCGTCATATCGACCTGTATATTACATTAAGCTATGAACTGAAAAGCGTGGCAGAGGCAAAAGGCATCCGGTTTAAAGATAATCCTGTGTTTTCTTCTATTGAAGCACAGAAGATCATGCCGAACAATTCCACCACTTCCATGCATAGTGATTTCAAACGGGGTAGCCGTACGGAGGTGGAGACACTGACGGGCTATGTTGTCCGGACCGCTGAAGAATTGGGGGTTGAAGTGCCGACTTACCAGTTCATGTATAAAGGACTGACACAGTTCCCTTATCCTGTCGATTAATTTTAATCCGTGAGGGTGCGTCAAATGTAAGTTCTAACGCTTTAGCATGTCATTGCGGGCTTGCCCCGCAATCTCATACTAAATTGATTTACAATGATTAGGATAAGATGGCGGATCAAGCCCGCCAGGACACAGACGCTATAAATGGGACTTTTGGCACCCCCTCTACGTGAACAACTGGCAAATCTAATTATCAATATTATATGAAAAACAAAGTATGCTTATCTCTTATCCTGTGCTTGTTAGTCAATCTTGCAGGATATTCACAAAGTGCCGTATTCGAATCGCTCTCATTCGACAGTCAGAAATTAGGAAGGAAAGTTTCTTACTCCATTTACCTGCCTTCCGACTACAACACCTCAAAGAGGAATTATCCGGTCCTTTACCTTCTGCATGGCTACACAGACAATGAAACAAACTGGATACATATGGGTCAGATGAAAACGATTACCGACCGTGCAATAGCCAATGAAGAGGCAGTCCCAATGATCATCGTCATGCCGGACGCATGGGACACCTGGTATGTGAACCAGTATGACGGAAAGGTTCCTTACGAAGATATGTTTTTTGAAGAACTGATCCCTTATATGGAAAAGACCTATCGCGTTCGCAGCAACCAGGAAAGCCGTGCCATTGCCGGCCTGTCGATGGGCGGATACGGATCATTCCTCTACAGCCTGCACCATCCGGATATGTTTTGCGCATGCGCCCCGCTAAGCGCCGCAGTCTTCGATGATTCGGTCATGGATACGCGGAAAGCCAAATCACACAAGGATCTATTCAACCGCCTGTTCGGGCCGGGCGACGAACATTGGCATAAGAACAGCGTCGAAAAGATACTTTCCGACTGGGACGAAAACAAACTGCCCAACATCCGTTACTATATCGATTGCGGTGACAAAGACGGGTTGCTGGAAGGAAATTTCCAAGTTCACCAGATCATGCGGCAGAAGAACATCAAACACGAATTTCGCGTACACGGCGGCGGGCACTCCTGGACGTACTGGCGGACAGCTCTGCCGGAAGTCCTGAAGTTTGTCAGCCAGACATTCAGCAGAAGCTAACCTGGTCTTATTTCCCGCAAATATCTTTAAACGGGCAATACGTACATGCCTTTCCGTTAGGTGTCTGCACGAACGGTGTTTCTGTTCCGAATATCTCATCCAGGCACTTCCGGAGGCCATTCTCGAAGTCCGTATAGTAATTGGCGAAATCAACAACCAGCTCCGTCTTGCTCCGGTCGATGCGTTGGTAGACGCCGGCATCGAAGGATGGAGAAAAGAGCGTCCGCATATAATATATGCCTGGCTGTATCACCTTTCCGGCAGGAGCCATGCCGTACATCCAGGCATACATAAAGACCTGCATGACAGCTTTGGAGCGGTCCGTTTCTTCTTTATCGAAAAGGGCGTCGACAGATGTAAACTGAGGTGTGCCGCTCCCACTTTTATAATCGATGATACGGACGGCATCACGCACCTCGTCTATACGGTCGATAAAGCCTTTGAGTTGTATCTCGCTCTTATCCGTAAGCGTGAACAGTCTGTTAATCCTCTTTTCCGATTCGATATACCGGAAAGGCGTCAGTTTACCGTCACGCTCCAGTACCTTCTCCACATACTTGCGAATCATCTCGCCAATCAGGAAATTCTGTCCGGTAAGCGGACGGACAACATCTGTCTTGAAGAACACTTCGGCGAAGGCGCGGGCAACGGCACCCGTCAGGGCAGGCGTATCTTTCCGGATCGCTTTCAGCAAATCGGCTGTTACCATCTTTCCGCAGAAAGGCTTGTACAATTCCTCCATCACTTTATGCAGGATACTCCCGAAGACATTGCTTTCGATCGTCTCGCTCACCTCTTCTTCTTCCTGGATGCCTTCGACAACCGAGAAATAGAATTTCAACGGACAATCCAGATACGTATTGATCGCACTGGCTGAAATCGCACGCGGCCCGTCTTTACGGAAGACGGCCAGGCGGTTCATGACCTCTTCCGTCTTGGCGACCTGCAGGGCCGGGGTCTTGGAGGAAGAGACATTATAGACAACTAACTTATTTTGTATCGGTTCCTCGTAATGATAATGCAACTGGTGGACAAAACGGCTCACCTCTCCTGTCTGTAATCCGTTGCTCCGCGTGTCATAGAGCAGGCTGACATGGCTGGCACGGTAGATAAGACGATAGAAATGGTAGGCCCAGACACTGTCCTGATGCTCATAGGTCGGCAGACCGAAACCGCGGCGCAGGTTGTAAGGAATAAACGAATTGGCCGCTTTCTTCAACGGGAAGATTCCTTCATTCATGGAAAGGATGATCAGGCGGTCGAAGTCAAGCGCACGCGTTTCCAACACACCCATGATCTGCAATCCTGAAAGAGGTTCACCGTGGAAAGGAATCGTAATCGTATCCGTCACCCGTTTCAGCAGACGGAAATAGGTGTCGATCTTCATTTCGACGTTGGCCTCCTGCATGACTTCCTTCATTCGGTTGACTGTCGTAAAGTAGTGGAAGATAAACTCTTGCTCCACGTCTTTAATTGACAATGGACAATTGACAATGGACAATTTGTCGTCGCTCTCTTCATTGTCAATTGTCAATTGTCCATTGTCAATCGCTTTGTTCAACTCCTGCAAAACATTAATCAGGTAATCAGAGAACATATCTACAGCCGTTACCGGAGTAAAAAGGATGGATAGCAAAGCGGTTTTATTCAAATCCGCATACGAAATGTATATCTTGTTATTCTCTGAAATATCTTTCACAAGCCTGGAAATAACATCCGGGGAAGTCGTCATTATGTAACGGTGGTTCAGGATCGGCAAAACATCCCGGAAATAAAACACCGGTTGTCTGTCCACATAACGCACATTCTTTTGCAAAGCCAGAATATATTCCATCAGGGAAGCCACCGGCGTACCTGCCAACGGATATCCCATCGTCACATTAATCCGCTTGATCTGTTCAGGGATTGCATTCAAGACCGGGATCAAAAGGTGTTCATCCGGCAGGATTACAGCAGTCTTCAAGGCCTCTTCGGCACTCATCTCATCCTCCTTGCAAAGATCGCTCAGGATGCTATACACCTGTTTGGCCTGCCCGATACCGGAAGGGATACCGATCACTTCAATTGACAATGGAGAATTGACAATTGACAATTTGTCGTCGCTCTCTTCATTGTCAATTGTCAATTGCGAGGGGAATTGCTTTAAATTGCGTTCCACAAAATAGGAAGCCTTATTATCCGGATCAGTCACCTTCGGAGAGGCATAATCCCAATAGAAATCTGCGATACCCTGTTTTTGCAGCAGGGAGAGGAAACGTTCTTCAGCCACAGACAGGGCGTTCAGACCGACAAATACAATCTTTGTATAAGGCAGGTCACAACATTCCTCCTTCTCCATCCGCTCGACCACTTCCCGGAAAATCATCCCCTCATAGCCTTTATTTTCAGCAGACAATGCTTCCCGCAGGTCTGCATACAGAGCATACAGGATTTGCCAGACAGCCAGGAACTCTTCCTGATTCGGGGTATCTCCCTTCGGATAGAAGGACGACCAGAACGTCCGGATAGCAGCAATCTGTTCCGGACTCAAAAAACTGAAATCATTCTCAATCTCGCGCAGGTCCGTCACGTTCGTGAACAGCATACGGGCATCCGCCATATATTTGTCGATGTCATCGAAGTCGTTCAACAACATTTCGCCCCAATAAAGGAATTCGTCGAACGTTTCGGACGAACCGCTGTGCTCCAGATAAATGCCATACAATTTGAACAGCATACTGATCCGGTCGGCAGTCTGCTTGCCGCTAAGTTGCACGAAAAGGTCGTTAATCGTCAGGATAGTCGGTGAGAAAAGCGGCTTCCCGGCTACCTCCGACAGGTATTTCTGGAAGAAAAGTCCTGTACGGCGGTTCGGGAAAACAAAGGCCAACCGGCTGATCTCCGCCCCGTATTGAGAGTAAAACAGGGAGGCGACCTGGTATAAGAATGGTTTCATTAAGCTGAGTATTAAGCTAATATATTTTCTATCGTTTGCAATTCTTCTTCTGAGAAAGTGATATTCCCCAATGCTTTCAGGTTGTCCATCAACTGGGCTACGGAGCTGGCGCCGATCAGGACGCTTGTCACCCGCTCATCCTTCAGCAACCAGGCAAGTGCCATCTCGGCCAACGTCTGACCACGTTTTCCGGCAAGTTCGTTCAGTTGACGGATTTTGGCAACCACCTCGTCCGTCACCTGTTCCCGTTGCAAATGTCCCGTGGATTTAGCAGCTCTGGAGTTTTCAGGAATACCGTTCAGGTATTTGTCCGTCAACATTCCTTGTGCCAGCGGAGAGAAAGCGATCATCCCGACTCCCTCCTGTTTCAGCAGAGGCAGCAGGTCGGGCTCCGTCCAACGGTCCAACATGGAATAACGTGATTGGTGAATCAGGCAGGGCACCCGGTGTTCCTTCAATACGGCAAGCGCCTTTTCCGTTTGCTCGGCATTATAATTCGAGATACCTACGTAGAGCGCTTTTCCCTGGCGCACGATATCCACAAGTGCACCCATCGTTTCCTCGACAGGCGTCTGAGGGTCCGGGCGGTGCGAATAGAAGATGTCCACATAATCCAGCCCCATCCGTTTCAGGCTCTGGTCCAGGCTCGCCATCAAATACTTACGGCTTCCCCAGTTCCCGTACGGGCCGGGCCACATATCATATCCGGCTTTTGTGGAAATGATAAGCTCGTCGCGGTAGTGTCCTAAACCTTTCTTTAATATACGGCCGAAGTTCTCTTCCGCCGATCCGTAAGCAGGGCCGTAGTTATTGGCAAGATCAAAGTGCGTGATTCCATTGTCGAAAGCAGCATGTGCAATCTGTATAAAATTGCTGAACACGTCCACACTGCCAAAGTTATGCCACAATCCCAAAGAAACGGCGGGCAACAGTAATCCACTCTTTCCACAACGCCTGTAAACCATATCGGCATACCGGCTTTCTTTTGCTTTATACATTTCCATAATATGATATATTGTTACAATGAATCTATTATAAGGAGATACAAATATAATCAAAAAGCCTCGATATAATATAAAACTATCCAAACAGGGGAGGCTTATTGTATAAAACGCATTTTTCAGCCTCAAAAGACATCCGAAACAAAACAAATGTTAATCCGCTTTTTTGACCTCAAAAAGGGACTTTTTCGCCTTTTTTGAG
>NZ_QREV01000042.1 GCF_003363715.1 Parabacteroides acidifaciens | reverse complement strand
ACGGTCGTAATGGCAAAGAGGACGGTCGTAATTGCTGGAAACGCTCGAAAAAGAGGAAAAAGTCCCTTTTTGAGGTCGAAAAAGTGGATTAACATTTGTTTTGTTTCGGATGTCTTTTGAATCTGAAAAAAGTGTTTTATACAATAAGCCCCCCCGATAGTTGAAAGTATCGTCAACTATTCCGGCCTGACGGAAGAAGAGATTGCTTCTTTATAATCGGATTATTTGTTTGCCAAAAGCAAATATTAACGCTTGATTCTTAATTGTCGTTTAAATTTCTTTCTACCTTTGCCTACTTAAAACTAAAAAACACAAACTTAATTCTTGCGCTATGTTAACTCAGATTATAAATGGCAAGATCCTTACCCCACAGGGCTGGTTGAAAGACGGTTCTGTTCTGATAAGCGATAACAAGATTCTGGAAGTGACGAACTGCGACTTAGCAGTTGTTGGAGCCACTTTGATAGACGCCAAAGGCATGTATATCGTGCCGGGCGGAGTAGAAATCCATGTGCACGGCGGTGGTGGACGTGACTTTATGGAAGGCACAGAAGAGGCATTCCGGGTGGCAATAGCCGCCCATATGCAGCACGGTACGACCAGTATTTTCCCTACGCTGTCTTCTTCCACAATCCCGATGATCCGCGAGGCGGCTGCAACGACTGAAAAGTTGATGGCTGAAAAAGACAGTCCGGTTCTGGGCCTTCACCTCGAAGGGCACTACTTCAACATGAAGATGGCCGGCGGACAGTTGCCTGAAAACATCAAGAATCCGGACCCGGAAGAATACATTCCTTTGCTGGAAGAGACACATTGTATCAAACGTTGGGACGCAGCCCCCGAACTTCCGGGCGCTATGCAGTTCGGAAAATACATCACATCGAAAGGCGTGGTGGCTTCCGTCGGGCATACACAGGCTGAATATGAAGACATCCAGACTGCCTATGAGGCCGGATATACGCATGCGACACACTTCTACAATGCAATGCCGGGCTTCCACAAACGTCGCGAATATAAATATGAAGGTACGGTGGAAAGTATCTACCTGATCGACGATATGACAGTCGAGGTTGTGGCTGACGGTATTCATGTGCCGCCAACGATCCTTCGCCTGGTCTATAAAATTAAAGGGGTGGAACGCACTTGTCTGATTACCGATGCGTTAGCTTGTGCGGCAAGCGACAGCCAGACGGCGTTCGACCCGCGTGTGATCATCGAGGACGGCGTTTGCAAACTGGCGGACCGTTCCGCCCTTGCCGGCAGTGTCGCCACGATGGACCGCCTGATCCGTACGATCGTCCAGAAAGCGGAGATTCCGTTGGAGGACGCTGTCCGTATGGCTTCTGAAACACCGGCACGCATCATGGGTGTGTATGACCGTAAGGGCTCTTTACAGCGTGGTAAGGATGCCGATATCCAGATTTTGGATAAGGACCTGAATGTACGTGCTGTCTGGGCGATGGGAAAATTGGTCGAAGGAACCAATAAGCTGTTCTAATTGAAAATTGAGAATTGAAAATTGAAAATTATGCTGACTCAGATTATAAATGGCCAGATTCTCACCCCGCAGGGATGGTTGAAAGACGGCTCCGTATTGGTAAGCGACGGTAAGATACTGGAAGTGACAAATAGCGACCTGGCTGTGATAGGCGCCAAGGTGATAGATGCCAAGGGAATGTATATCGTTCCCGGTTTTGTGGCCATGAACGTGCATGGCGGTGGCGGCCACGATTTTAAGGAGTGTACGGAAGAGGCCTTTCGTACGGCGGTTGCAGCCCATTTGAAACATGGGGCGACGACTATATTCCCTACTTTGTCCGCTTCCCCGAAAGAATCCATTTGCAAAGCGGTTTCCATCTGCGAGGGCCTGATGGCTGAAAAGAACAGTACGGTTTTGGGGCTTCATGTGGAAGGCCCTTACCTGAATACAAAGATGGCAGGCAGCCTGTATGATGTGAAAGACCCGGATAAAGAGGAATATACCTCTATTCTGGAAAGTACCGGTTGCATCAAGCGTTGGGATGCCAGTCCGGAATTGCCCGGTGCGCATGATTTTGCCCGTTACCTCCGGTCGAAAGGCATTCTGGCTGCTATCACGCATACGGAAGCCGAGTTTGGTGATATCAAGGCTGCTTATGCTGCCGGTTTCACACATGCTGCCCAGTTCTATAATGCAATGCCCGGTTTCCACAAGCGTCGTGAATATAAATATGAGGGAACGGTGGAAAGTGTGTTCCTGATGGATGATATGACAGTCGAAGTGATTGCCGACGGCAAGCATTTGCCTTCCACGATCCTCCGCCTGGTTTACAAGTTGAAAGGTGTGGAACGCACTTGTCTGGTGACCGACGCGTTGTCGTATGCCGCCAGCGATATAAAGCCGGATGAGGATTCGCGTATTATCATAGAAGACGGTGTTTGTAAGCTGGCAGACCATTCTTCGCTTGCCGGAAGTATTGCGACGATGGACGTACTGGTCCGCACAATGGTCCAGAAGGCGAATATCCCATTGGCCGATGCAATCCGTATGGCTTCCGAAACGCCGGCGCGCCTGATGGGGGTTGCCGATCGTACGGGAACTTTGCAGCGCGGCAAGGATGCCGATATCATCATCATGGACCGCAATCTGGCTGTCCGTGCCGTTTGGTCGCTGGGACATCTTGTTCCGGATGCCAATACATTATATTAATGATGATTTATGTGTTACTTTTGGCTTGACCCAAAAGTAACCAAAAAGTCAAGGCTTAACCGTCCAGGCTACTCCGGGTAAAGGCTACGCTGTCGCCTGCGAAACTCGCTTCGCTCAGACAGCGCAGGCTCCGGGCGCTTCGCCTTTACCCTCCGCTTGACGCCTGTCCGCTTAGGCCTTTCTTAGAAAGCTCCGCTTTCTCTTGGGATGGCCGACACCGCCTGTTTCTTTGAAGCCCCGTGTCAAACACGGGGACAAGGATGATTCCCCTGTTCCCGCACTCGATGCGGGATCGCATAGGGACGACCGGTGTCACAATCCTCAACAGAGCCGTCAGGCTCTATCTCATTTACAGTTTTTCCCTCTGCCAAAACCTGTTTTATATATACTTCCTATCGATGTATTGATTTTTTAAATGGTTTGTAAAGCTGGATTCGTGGATTAATTGTTATATTTGTGATTCAAGTTATGAATGATATACTAAATCAATAATTAAACATGAAGACAGACCTTAGTTCGCAGATTACCCTGACGAGAATACCGCAACGGTACTATCGTCCGGAAAATGCTTTCGAGCATTCAGTTTTAACCCGTCTGGAAAAGATTCCGACAAACATCTATAAATCGGCCGATGAAGGCTCGTTTGCTATTGCCAAAGAGATAGCCGATCAAATCCGTAAGAAACAGGAAATCGGAGAAAACTTCGTGATGGCTATTCCCGGAGGCCGTTCTCCGTTGAGCATATATAAGGAATTGATCCGTATGCATAAGGAAGAGCAATTGAGCTTCCGCAATGTGGTTCTCTTTGTTGAGTATGAATTTTACCCGCTTGTTTCTTCTTCCGCCGGTAATGTGGCACAGTTGAAAGAGGCTTTGTTAGATCATATCGATATCGCTCCTGAGAATGTGTATGCACCCGATGGTTGTATGCCGAAAGATGCTATCATCGATTTCTGCCGGATATATGAAGAAAATATCCAGAAGGCAGGTGGTTTGGATTACATTCTGTTAGGCGTAGGACATGCCAGCAATATCATGTTCAACGGTGTCGGAGCAAGTTTGAGTTCCCGTACACGCCTGGTTCTGCTGGAAGGTGCGGCCCGTAAAGAGGCTTCGCGCACGTTCCCGTCATTAGATAATGTTCCGGCCGGCGTTATTACGATGGGTATCGCAACCATGATGAGGGCACGTAATGTGATCCTGATGGCATGGGGCGAGGATAAAGCCAATATCATTGCAAAGACAGTGGAAGGCAAGGTGAGCGACGCTGTTCCCTCTTCTTATCTGCAGAACCATACGAATGCGAAAGTCGTAGTCGATTTGTCCGCCGCTTATGATCTGACCCGTATCAGCCATCCCTGGTTAGTGACCAATTGCGAATGGGACAATAAGCTGATCCGCCGTGCAATCGTCTGGTTGTGCCAGTTGACCGGCAAACCGATCCTGAAACTGACAAACAAGGATTACAGCGAAAACGGCCTGGGTGAACTGCTTGCCCTTTACGGTTCCGCTTATAACGTAAATATCAAAGTATTCAACGATATCCAGCACACGATTACCGGATGGCCGGGCGGCAAGCCGAATGCCGACGATTCGAACCGTCCCGAACGTGCAACCCCGTATCCGAAGAAGGTGATAATATTTAGCCCGCACCCCGATGATGATGTGATTTCCATGGGTGGAACATTCCATCGCCTGTGCGAACAGCACCACGATGTGCATGTCGCTTATGAGACTTCCGGAAACATTGCGGTCGGCGATGAAGAGGTAATCCGCTACTGCGAATACCTGCGCGACGTATGTGAAAAGTACACAAAAGACGAAACGGTGAAGAAGAAGGCCGAAGAAATCATCCACTTCCTGCGTTATGAGAAGGTGGAAGGCGAGGCTGAAAAGCGTGACGTGCTCTTTATGAAAGGTACGATCCGGCGGGAAGAAGCCCGTGCCGGTGCCCGTTACAGCGGAATCAAGAGTGACGACCATATCCACTTCCTCGACCTGCCGTTCTACGAAACCGGGCTGGTGAAGAAGAACGACCTGGGAGAAGCCGACATCGCAATCGTGAAGAAGTTGCTGATGGATGTGCAGCCCGATGAAATGTTTGTGGCCGGTG
Organism: Parabacteroides acidifaciens; assembly: GCF_003363715.1. Classification (GTDB taxonomy): domain Bacteria; phylum Bacteroidota; class Bacteroidia; order Bacteroidales; family Tannerellaceae; genus Parabacteroides; species Parabacteroides acidifaciens. The sequence goes on along the minus strand of NZ_QREV01000042.1, from coordinate 40,063 downwards.
ACCTTGCCGACCCGCACGGGACTCACCGTGTCTGTCTGAATGCTGTCCTGGCAGCCCTCGACGAACTGAAAGATGAAGAATGGTTGAAGAACTGCCGTATCTGGATGTATCGCGGTGCGTGGGCCGAGTGGGAAATGGACCATGTGGAAATGGCCGTGCCTATCTCTCCCGAAGAATTGCGCCATAAGCGGAATGCGATCCTGAAACACCAGTCGCAGGCAGAAAGCGCTCCGTTCCTGGGTGATGACGAACGTTTGTTCTGGCAGCGTGCCGAAGACCGTAACCGGGCTACAGCCGAGCTATATCACCAGTTGGGCCTTGCTTCTTATGAAGCGATGGAAGCATTCGTGCAATATGTTCCGGTTCGATAAACCCTGTTAAAACCGGACGCAGACAACGCAGAAGACGCAGAAAAACGCAGACTTTTATTTGTAATAAATATTGTCTGCGTTATTCTGCGTCTTCTGTGAAATCTGCGTCCGGTAATTTATTAGTAGGTAGTTCCCTGGAACACGTTAGAATCTGAATAAGGAAGCAAAGTTCCGTTCATTGTCAGATCGTTTCCTGAGAAGTTCGGGTCTACGGTTACCATCGCATTGTTGGTCCCGCTGTACAAGACGAGATTGACGGTTGCGGAAATGAAGATGCCCTGTACGCTCATGGACAGATATACGTTTCCGTTGTTTTCCTGTTTGACCTGTACGTTGGAGGCAGATCCCTGTACGGTGATACCGCCTAATCCGTTAGGGCCGGGATAGGGAGAGTTGGAAGCAATCTGTACCATTGCCTGTCCGTCGTTCAGCGAAACGAAGTTGGTGTTGGAGTTTACATAGTAAACGCGCCCGTTCAACGGTTGTACGGAGTTGGCTTCGAGAACGAACGACTGGTTTGTGATAGCCTGCATGGCATTGTTGAATGCCTCTTCGCCCATAACGGCATCCTTAGCTAACCTTTCCTCTTTTTTCTCTTTTCTTTCCAGCTTTTTTTCAGCCTTTTCTGCAGCCTTGCTTGTCTGAGCCTGCACGTGTGTCATGCCACCCAACAGAAGGGTGCAGACCACCATCATTGATACAATTCTTTTCATACAATTTAGTTTAAAACGTTTATTCAAAAATGTAATAGAAAAACAACCGGATTGTGGAAATGTTTCTGGCAAGTACGCGATTACAGATACAATAACATTCTATCGGAGTATTTATGTTAATCGCGATATTTATGCGGGAAACTTGCCTGGAATGGTGCTCGGAAATGATTTATCCTGTATTTTTGTACGGATAATAATCGATTGATATGAAAATAGATGTTTGTTTTTCACCGGCTTTATACCCGGTTTACCATAATCCGGAAGCGATCGTTGTCGTGGTGGATGTATTCCGGGCAACAACGACAATGGCTGCCGCTTTCGGTAATGGCGTGCGCAGTATTCGTCCGGTGGCGACGGTCGAGGAGGCGCAGGCGTATAAGGCAAAAGGGTGGCTGGTCGGTGCCGAACGGAATGTGAAACGGTGTGAGTTTGCCGACTTCGGCAATTCTCCGTTCGACTATACGCCGGAAAAGGTTTCCGGAAAAGATATCGTCTTTACCACCACCAATGGCACACGTGCGATCACGATTGCCCGTTCGGCTTACCGGGTGGTGACGGGGGCGTTTATCAATTTGCATGCAGTAGCCGGTTATTGCCTGGCGTATAAACGGGATGTAGTCGTGCTGTGTTCCGGATGGCAGGATAAGGTGAATATGGAAGATACGCTTTTCGGGGGAGCCTTGGCCGATATCCTGGTCAATACCGGCCTGTATGGGACGGGGAGCGATGCCGCTGTGATAGCCCGTGATATGTGGACGAATAACAAGAAAGACCCGGCTGGCTATCTGGAGCTGTCTGAGCATATAGCGCGCCTGAAAGCCAATCATCTGGAAGATGCCGTGCCCTATTGTCTGACGTTGAATCTGACAGACAAGGTGCCCGAACTTGTTGTGACCGAAGATGGAGTATTGATATTACGTTAATGAGGAGATAGAATAGATGGATAAACATACCGGAAAAGTACGTTTTGGAGTGGTCGGTACGAACTTTATAACCGACTGGGTGATCGCCGGGGCCCGGCAGGACGAACGCTTCGAGTTGGCGGCAGTCTGTTCCCGCAAGCAGGAAACGGCGGATGCTTTCGCTGCCAAACATCAGATACCGCATACATTCACTTCACTGGAAGAGATGGCGAAGAGCCCGCTGGTCGATGCGGTGTATATCGCCTCGCCTAATTTCCTCCATGCCGAACAAAGTATCTTGTGTATGAAACACGGTAAACATGTGCTTTGTGAGAAACCTTTCGCGTCGAATGCCCGGGAGGCGGGGGAGATGATTGCTGCATCCCGTACATATAATGTTACGTTGATGGAGGCTATGAAGCCGACACTTACCCCTAATTTCCTGTCTGTACGGGAGAATTTAGGACGGTTGGGTACTGTGCGCCGCTATTTCTCTTCCTATTGCCAGTATTCTTCCCGTTATGACAAGTTTAAAGAAGGGATTGTCCTGAATGCTTTCAAGCCGGAATTGTCGAACGGGGCGATGATGGATATCGGCATCTATACGGTTTATCCGATGGTCGTTTTATTCGGCCGCCCGGATAAGGTCGATGCTTCCGGAATCGTTCTGTCATCAGGAGCGGACGGGCAGGGGGTGGTCAATTTTGAATATGACGGAATGAATGCGACGGTTCTCTATTCCAAGATAGCCAACTCGTCTCTTCCGACGGAGATACAGGGTGAAGACGGCAATATGACGCTCGACCGGATCAATATCATCAGCAAAGTCACCTATACGCCTCGCCTGGCAGCGGCATCCGGTAAAGGTCCGGTTGCCGAACCGCAGGATATCAGCGCCGTGACGGATCGGGACGAGTATTATTACGAAGTTGCCGAGTTTATCGACCTGGTCCTGTCCGGTAGACGCGAATCCGCGATTAACAGCCATGAGCATTCACTCATCACCCTGGAAATAATAGATGAGGTCCGCCGGCAGTTAGGGATTGTCTATCCGGCGGATCAGGAATGACAGATCAATATTCCCGGAGGAAATAGCGCATCAGGAAGTCCCAGTTCTCATGAATGATCGCCTTGCTGCGTTCTTCGCCGAGCAGGCTTTTGGCCTGGGCGTCTGTCAGCATGCCTTTTTCTTCCAGTATCCGGAGCAGATAAGGGCTGCATCGTTTGACCATAAAGAAAGAGATACCTTGGTCTTCCGCTTTCTTCTGATCGTAGAAGGGGTTGTTTTCATCTTTGATATATTCGACTCCGTTAGTCAGGACCTGCAGCCCTTCCATCGGTGTGGCGTAAACGGCAAATTTCTGTGGAACGGTGTCACCGGCTGCGCCTTGCGTGTCTATGCCGATATTTGTGAGAAAATCCAGAAATTCTTGTTTGGTTTTGAAATAAAGAAGCGGTTTGCCTTCTGCGGCAGTAGTGAACTTCCTGAAATGTTCGGCTAATGTTTTTTCGGCTTCTTCCGATACCGGTTCTTTGAACGACTGGGTTTTCTCGCCCTCTCCGGCAAACAGCTCATGGTCCGGGTGTTCGGCCGGAAGGATCAGGGAAAGCCATTTCGGAGACGTGTAGGTAAGGAAAGGACTTTTTGAGACGCGGGCCAGCGAATCGTGGATGACCATAATGGCCTGATCGTTCCGTTCTTCGGTTTGTTGCCAATATTCCTTGATCGTCTCGGTTAACACTTCCTGCGCATCGGTAAACAGATAACATTTATAATGAAACCAGTACAACAGTTCATTATATTGGGGTTGTTCTTCATACCGGGTTTCCGGTGCAAAAAGCTGTTGCATCCTTTCGTTTTCGGGAGCAGTAGTCCATTCGTCGCAAAATAACTGGTAGATCAAGCCTGCCGTATCCCCGTTTGCCGCATTGTCCGGGCTGACGAATGTCCCTTTACGGGCTCCGTGGTATTGCTGTGTATAATGCCAAAGCAGGAACCGGATATCTTCGTAGTTGACCTCGTCTTCGTAGTAGTAGTCGCCGGGCGTATAGAACGGCAGGTATTTGCCGTATAGCGCCTTATGCTCCCTGATAAACGAACGCCAGATATTCAGGCCGGAAATGACATCTTCGAAATGGGCGGCCATACGCATACTGATCTGCTTGACTTCTTCTTTATCAAAAGAGTTGGCAAGATGCGTCTCTTCCAGCATATCATAAATACGGTTTGCTATATTTGTATAATAAAGGTCTGTCGAGTCGGATTGTTTATAGGGATGCAGTTGCAACCAATCTTTCGGGTAAATTTTAATGTTCTTCATATCTTGGACTTATTTGTGCTCATAATTATTAGTTAATTAAGGGCACAAATGTAACAAATATTTTAGAGGTGGAGAGAATGCGTGAAAATAAAGCGTGCCCCGTCGGTGTAATCTTTATCCAGCGTAACCTCTCCTTCAAAACGTTCGGCTATGATACGGCAGATGGAAAGCCCCAATCCGGTTCCCTGCACGCATTCGTTCAGTTTCTCAAAACGTTCGAATATAGCGTCTTGCTTATCTGCCGGTATTCCGCAACCTGTGTCGGTGACGGTGAAACGTACGACTCCGTTTGCTTCGTCGATCGTGTAAGCCAGTTCGATGAAACCGCGCTCCGTAAATTTGGTTGCGTTCCCGACCAGGTTGATCAGCACTTGCTGGAGGCGTAGTTTGTCTGTTTTCAGGGTGAAGTTCTCGTTTTCCGGTGTGAGTCTCAGTTCGACTCCGGGTTTCACACGGTGTTCCACGCTCATCAGTGCGCTGCGGCAACACTCCGTCAGATTCTCTTCGGCAAAAGTGAAGCGGTATCTTTCTGATTCCAGGCGGGAAATATCCAGAATGTCATTGACCAGGTTGAGCAGGAGAGCCGAGTTATCCATGATGATACGCGTATATTCTTTCCGTTCGTCTCCTATTTCCGTTTCCACATCCAGAATCTGGGCAAACCCGACGATAGCATTCAACGGAGTACGGATCTCGTGGCTCATATTTGAAAGGAACAGGCTTTTCAGGCGGTCGGATTCTTCCGCATGGTCACGGGCGATTCTCAATGCTTTCTCCGATTCCAATAAGGCCTGTTTATCTTTTTGCAGTTCATTCTTCAGCTTGTGGGTGTGCATATAAATGATTGTACCCAATATCAGTATGACCAGAAATAAGCCGGCCAGGGCAAGCGTCCATTTCAACTGTTGTTGTTTTGCTCCCAGTTCGAGCTCTGCCACGCGAAGCTCTTTTATCTGGAGTTCGAGGTTGTTCATGTCGTGGAGTGCATGCAGTTGGCTCAACTGCCGGACAAAGGAGGCGCTATTTATCTCTTCATTTTGCACTAATGCTTCCTTGTATTGCAGGGCTGCTTCGCGCGTGTTTCCCATATCCATCAGTATCTCGGCTCTCAGCTTTTTTACGTCCGGACTGTTATCCAGTTCCGCCACAGCGTTGATTGTATTCAGAGCCTGTGTATATTGGCCTGCTAATTTGTAGTAGCTGGCTACATTAAACATATAGAAGATGCGCACATATGTATCATCCAAATTGTCAAGATAGGGAATTGCGGCCTCCATGTGTTTTTTTGCTTCCGGAGCATTCTTTTGACGGACGTATAGACTGAGATAAAAGGCCTCCGACAGCAATGTGCAGCGGTCGTAGGGAAAAGAAGGGTCGGGACCGTAATTTCCGCTTTTGATGTCGGCAATCAATGTTTGCAACTGATCGAGATGTTTGTGGACGCTTTCGAACCTATTCAGTTTTAACTCGGATTCGATCATATTGTTGAGGTATTGGACGACGTAGCGATACTCTGTTTTTTTTGTTTGCAGTAGATCCAACCCTTCGAGGAAAAAATCGACGGCGACACTGTCACGGCCAATTCGTTGATTGATCAGTCCCTGTGTTTCGCAACTACAGATAATACCGGTTTCATTCTTTTCTTCTTTAGCCAGATTATACAAACGTATGGCAGCGTCTGCTGCTTTCTCAAATTGGTCGTCCCAGAGCAGGAGTTGGCAGAGGAAGGTATGAGCATCGAAATAGTAATCTTTATACTCTCCCGTCACTTTGGCAAGAGAATCAATTCGGGACACATAGTGCGAGACGTTGTCTACATCTCCCATATTGTAATAGAAGCGGACCAGTGTACGGATCGCCCATCCTTCTTTATCCGTATCCCGTGCTTCACTTGCCTCTTTCCGTAATTGGTTCAACCAGAAATATCCGGTTGAATCGTCCATGGAAAGGTAAGACATCTTTTCCAGTAATTCCAGACGTTTATTGGTTTCGGATGTAACCATAAGCAATTCTTTAATACTGTCTTTTCGCTGTTCCAATTCGGAACCGTATAACGTGACAATGCTGCAGAGGCAGAATATCAGTTGGAGGAAAATCTTATTCTTGCTCATGGGGCCTGTTTATGTATTAGTATGTATAGTATTTTTAATTCATGATATGTTTACAAAGATATATATAATGTTTGACAAATCATATCATATCATTCTTAATGGTTATTCTATTTTTGATATTCAAGCGTTAAAAAAAAGATCGTTGCCCGGCGAATATATGCATGTTTGAATAAATATGTCATTTATATGCTTGTTTATTGATAATTATTACTTTCTTTGTGTAGTAAAAAGGGTTATTAATGTTGCCTATGAACACAAAATGTATTCTTCAGAATTCTTTATGGAATCTTGTCTTGTTATTGCTCGTTTCCTGTTCGGATACGGACTTGAAAGAGATTGGAACAGGTGATTCCTATGGCCGGCAAAATGCAATTGCCGAGATCGGTGCACAACCGGTAATGTTCAATCTCAAATATGACGTGCCGGATGGTTACCGCGTGTCATTTGAGGTCTATGGAGAAAATCCGCTCGAAACTCAGGGTGGCTTGTTGGTTAAGAAGTCGAATCTGTCGCCTATCTTTACCGGCATCACGAACGGTCGGGGAGAATATATGCTGTCCCGCCTGCTACCGGAGCAAGCCGGGGATTTGTATGTCTATTCTTCTTATATAGGAGTTCCCTCCCTGTTGTATGGTCGGATTGCAAATGGAACGGCGGATTTTAAAGAAGTCGAACAGAGCCGGGACGATGCGGAGACAAAAGCTTTGCTCGGTTGGTCCGATAATTTCCCCTATCTGAAGCTCGGCGGCTGGAATTCGTTGGGTAAGCCGGATTATATTACCAAGAAGGAAGACGTCAGCAGTTCTATCTTGAAGGCGATTAACCAGGCATTCCCGGAATGGAAGAGTGCCGCGCCGGAGTATCGTAAGCGGACTGACATCTATGTGCAGAAAGACGCTCAGATTTGGGTGAGTATGCTCCATTCCGGCAGTTTGTTTGATAACGTGCTGGGATATTTCTCTTACAAAGGGGATATTAAAGATGTAGATCCCGCTTCGATCAAAGAGATTATAGCGTTTCCGAGGGCAAGCATTGTCCGTCTTCTCAGTTCGGGCTTGAAAGCCGGAGAGGCTGTCCAGTTGAAGTATTATAATCCTGAGACTGGTCAGTTGGAAAACACCTTCCCGCAAGGGACTTCCATCGGTTGGGTACTCCGTTCCGATGGTTATAATTTGTTGAACCGTACGATCAGTGACGGTAAGTTCCGTTTCTATTCTTATCCCGAATGGAACCCGGAATCCGGTAATAAGAGCCATACGGTGTTGTTCAAGAAAGATAATTTCGTCGTTGTCGGTTTTGAAGACCTGCCGAACGAACGTATCAATCTTTTGAAGGGTGATGGTGATTGCAACGACCTGATGTTCCACGTTTCCTCTTATCCGGCTGACGCTATCACGTATGACATACCGGAGATCCCGGATGGCAGCGGTGCTACTGAAGAAACGGAAGATGTGGATGCCATACAGCAGTTGTCTGAAGTGATGGATCTCCCTTCCGACGATCCTGATTTCTGGAATGATCTTTGGATTGCCTCCAAGTCTACATTAAACTGGAATGTCTCCGATCAGGAGAATTTGGATAGCTACGGCAGTATCGTCGGGCTGAAAGAAGAACTGATCGTTGCTAACAGCCGTACGATGAACAGTTTGATAGTCGAACAGCCTGTTAACGCTGCGTCTTCCCGGATATTCGTTAAGACGACGATCCGCAGGACCAAGACGGCTACCACGGAAAAGAAACGTATCTTTGTCAAGACTACCGTACGTGGCATGACAGTCGAGGTCGAAATGGAAGTTGATGCCTACGCTATGTCGATCCGGAAGAATACAGCGAACGAAGAAATTCTCCGTAAGATTCTTTCCTTACGTAACAAGATCGATGCGAACGAACCAATCCGTATTACGGTGGAAATGGAGTTCGATCCGATCCCCTGGGAACAGTTTGAGGATTTAGTTCCCGGTCCCTATTCTCCGCATATTGTCGAATAGTTTATCGGAAACAGTGCCAAAAGTCCGTCTCTCGCGGGCTTTTGGCACTATTTTTATATATCTTTCTCTTGAGAGATGTTTAATGAATGAGTGAAGATGAAGCGTGCACCGCCGGTGTATTTTTTGTCCAGTATAACATCGCCACCGAATCGTTCGGCAATGATCCGGCAAATGGAAAGTCCTAACCCTGTACCTTGTACATATTCGTTCAGCTTCTCGAAACGCTCGAAGATGGCGTCTTGTTTGTCCGCCGGTATGCCACAACCGGTATCTGTGACGGTGAAGCGAACCAGATCATTTTTCTTATCAACAGTGAATGCCAGTTCAATAAAACCCTGCTTGGTAAACTTGGTCGCATTGCCAACCAGATTGATTAATACCTGTTGCAGGCGCAGCTTATCCGTGTTCAGTATGAAATCTTCACTTTCGGGAGAGAACCGCAGTTCCACGCCCGGTTTTACGCGATGTTCCGCGCTCGTCAGTGCCGCCCGGCAACACTCTGCTAAATTCTCTTCGGCAAAAGAGAAACGGTATCGTTCCGATTCGAGGCGGGAGATATCCAAGATGTCGTTGACCAGGTTGAGCAGAAGGGCGGAATTGTCCATAATGACTTTGGTAAACTCTTTCCGTTCGTCCCCTTCTTCTGTTTCAATATCCAATAGTTGGGCGAATCCGACGATCGCATTCAGCGGGGTACGTATCTCGTGGCTCATATTGGAGAGGAACAGACTTTTCAGGCGGTCCGATTCCTCGGCGTGGTCGCGGGCAATACGCAGTTCTTTTTCTGATTTTAGTAAAGCCCGTTTATCCTTTTTCAACTCGTTGTTCAGCCTGCGGGTATGAATAAAGACAAAAGTTCCCAGTATCAGGATGATGAGGAAAAGGGAAGTCAGGGCAATCGACCATTTCAGTTGCTGTTGTTTGGCTTCCAGTTCGAGTTCTTTGACACGGAGTTCTTTCACCTCCAATTCCAGCTGGTTCGTGTCATGGATGGCGCGGAGTTCGCTTATCTGGCGGATGAATGTCTCGACGTTCTGGCTCTCATTCTGTTCGAGTGCATCACGATATTGGATGGCGGCTTCACGGGAGTCTCCCTTGTCGAACAGTATTTCTGCTTTGAGCTTCATCGTTTCGGGCGAGTCGTTGAGCTCCATCGCCTGGTTGATGATGTTGAGTGCTTGGGCATATTGTTTCGTCAGTTTGTAGTAGGCGGCCAGACTGAGCTTATAGAAGTGTTCGACGTATCCATCGTTTATATCATTCTCATACGATTGGGCCATGAGGAGGTGTTTCTTAGCTTCGTCTGCATTTCCAAGTTGTACGAACAAGTTGATGTAAAATGCTTCAGACAGCAGATAATTGCTGCTGTACAGTTGGGACATTCCCGAGTTAGGAATGTTCTTCTTCATTTTGTCTAAGTGGGCCTGCAACTCTTCTATATGCTTGCGGGCATCGTCAAACCGCTTGAGTTTCAGTTCTGAGTCGATGATACTGTTGAGTACGCGGATGATGTAGGGTACTTTTCCCGAGGTTTCGATCAGCATATCCAGGCTTTCCTTCAGGTAGGTGACGGCGATACTGTCCTGTCCGATTTGTTGGTTGATAAGTCCGAGAGTCTCCCCAAGGTTAATAATGCCGTTCGTACTATTCTCCTCCTTCGCTTGCTTGAAGAGGCGGATGGCAGTGTCGGAGGCCTTTTCCCGTTGTCCGATCCACAGGAGGTTTTGGCATAACAGTGCTTGTGAACCATAGTAGTAGCTGCTGTGTTTCCCCATTACCTTGGAGAGCGAGTCGGATTGTGATGTATAATAGATGAGACTATCCAGCATCTCGAAATTGTAGAAGTAGACTGCCAGATGTCCGAGTGCCCAGTCTTCGTTTTCCCGCGAGTTATTCTTTCGGGCTTCCAGTCTGGTTTGCTGTATCCATTTCAGTGTTGCCGGTGTGTTGGTTGTTAGGGCACATAGTTCCTGTAATATTTCTATACGTTTGGCAGGGTCTGTTGTCTTAGCTAATACATTGCTGAGGCTATCCTCGGATTGTACCATTGAGTCTTCGTTAGCCATTGAAACGTTGCAGATGCAATAGAGAAAAAGGATGATAAAAGAGTATGTCTTCATTCTGTATATTGGTTCGATTATATTTGAGAATAAAGACAAAGATAGTAAAGAAATATGGATTATGAATGATGAATTAGATGCCTGAATCATAGATAAGTGGACGGAATCAGGGCTGTCGGATTGTTTTACATCGGCTGAAAGAAACCGCAAGAATATGCGATTATTTTCAGCCGCCTTTCCGGAGTCCTACAGGGTCAGAGCATGCGTGAAGATAAAGCGTGCCCCATCGGTATATTTCTTGTCGAGCGTCACTTCCCCTTCGAACCTTTCGGCAATGATCCGGCAGATGGAAAGTCCCAATCCCGTACCCTGCACATGTTCGTTCAGCTTCTCGAAACGTTCGAAGATGGTGTCTTGTTTCTCTGCCGGTATGCCACATCCCGTATCTGTGACGGTGAAACGGACCAAGCCTTTTGCCTTGTCTATCGTGTAAGCCAGTTCAATAAATCCATTTGTGGTGAACTTGGCCGCATTGCCGATCAGGTTGATCAACACTTGCTGCAGGCGCAGCTTGTCCGTGTTCAGTACGAAATCCTCACTTTCAGGAGAGAAGCGTAGTTCCACACCGGGCTTCACGCGATGTTCCGTACTCGTCAGTGCTCCCCGGCAACACTCCGCCAAATTCTCTTCGGCGAAGGAGAAGCGGTAGCGTTCCGATTCGAGGCGTGAGATATCGAGGATGTCATTTACCAGGTTGAGCAGCAGGGCGGAGTTGTCCATGATGATCTTCGTATATTCTTTCCGCTCGTCCCCCTCTTCCGTTTCGATATCCAGCAGCTGTGCGAATCCGACGATCGCATTCAGCGGCGTGCGTATCTCGTGGCTCATATTGGAGAGGAAGAGGCTTTTCAGGCGGTCCGATTCCTCGGCATGGTCACGGGCGATGCGCAGTGCTTCTTCCGAGCTCAGCAAGGCCTGTTTGTCTTTTTGCAACTCGTTCTTCAGCTTATTGGTGTGTGAGTAGATGACGGTACCCAATATCAAGATGAAGAAGAAGAGTGTCGCCAGGGCGATCGTCCACTTCAACTGTAGCTGTTTGGCTTCCAGCTCGAGCTCTTTGACTCGTAGTTCTTTTACCTCCAGTTCCAGTTGGTTCATATCGTGGATGGCACGGAGTTCGCTTATCTGACGTATGAATGTTTCGACGTTCCGGCTCTCGTTTTCTTCGAGCACCTTGCGGTACAGGATGGCAGCTTCTCGGGTATCTCCCTTGTCAAACAGTATTTCGGCTTTGAGCTTCATCGCTTCGGGAGTGACTTTGATGTCCAGTACACGGTCGATCATATCCAACGCTTGGGCGAACTGCCCTGTTAATTTGTAGTAGGCGGCCAGGCTGTATTCGTAAAAGTGTTTTACGAAATCGTCGTCTATATCTTTTTCGTAAGGTTGGGCTAACAGATAGTGCTTATGAGCCTCGGCTGCATTCTTAAGCTGCACGTTCAGGTTAATATAATATGCTTCGGACAGTAAGTAGTAGCAGCCGTATGAAAAAGAGGCAGTACTTTCTTTTCTTTTGATTAGGTATTCTTGCAGCAATTTTATGTGTTTCCGGCTGTCTTCGAACCGTTGTAGCCGTAGCTCCGATTCGATAATACTGTTCAGTATCTGGATTGCACGTCCGTATTTTCCGGAAATCCCAGCCAACAGTTCCAGTCCTTCCGTCATGTATGTGACGGCAATGCTATCCTGTCCGACCTGCTGGTTAATAAGGCCAAGGGTTTCGCTAAGACTAATGATTCCCCCTGTATTATTATCTTTTTTGGCCTGTTTGAACTGGCGGATCGCTATATCGGATGCTTTTTCCTGTTGTCCAGCCCATAACAGGTTCTGGCATAGCACAGCTTGTGTTTCGTAGTAATATTTAGTCCGTGTTCCCATTTCCTTGGCGAGCGAGTCGGCCTGTGCAGCGTAATGGATGACGCTGTCCAGCTTTCCGGCGTTATAATAGTAGATCGTCAGGGCACGTATCGTCCAGTCTTCCTCCTCTTGCAAATTGATTTTCCGGGCTTCTGTCCGGGCTTCCTGTATCCATTTCAGGGAGGCAGGTGTGTCGAGTTTTATTTCATGTAGCTTTTTCAGCAGTTCAATACGGTTCTTTGGATTCGTCGTTTTGCCTAATGCGGCGCAAAGGCTGTCCTGACGTTGCTTCAAGAAGTTTTCATTGGCCAGTAGCATCTGGCAGTAACAGCAGAGAAACAGTATGATTGTTATGTTGGTTTTCATTCAAGAGTTGATTGTAAGTATGTTGAAAATCAAGGCAAAGATAATAAAGAAATCCGGATTATGGCGTAAAGGGGAATAATATGGAGGGAGATTTGTTGCTCTTCGCAGAGATCGCGACTAATTCGGATTGGGCAAGCATGTAAACGAATTGTAATAATTGTTTTAGCATTGTAATAAGGTTTACATTCTTTTGCAATATACCTGCTCTACTTTTGCCGTCAAATAAATGTAACAAGTATTAAAAGGAATGAGACGTATTGGTGAAACAGGGAACGGCAGGTCGTTCTTTCTTCTGGTGTTGGGTTGTGTCCTCTCGCTGTCCGCCTGGGCACAGACAGGTGTTATCTGCGGAACGGTGTCGGATGCTAAATATAAGGATGCGCTGATCGGTGCTTCGGTTGTGATCGAAGGAACGACGGTAGGCGCGATTGCTGATGTGGAGGGTAATTTCCGGATCGAGAATGTCAAACCGGGGAAATATACTTTAGTAGCGTCTTATGTGTCTTATAAATCGGAAACAATCAAAGATGTGGTGGTGAAAGCGCACCAGGAATCGGTGCTCCGGATCGAACTCTCGGATGCCGACCTGCAACTGCAAAACGTGGTGGTCGTGGCACAACGGAAGTTGGGGACGGAAACCGCTATCATCAATACCGTACGTAAAAGCCTTCCCGTCGTGAGCGGTATTTCTGCCCAACAGATCGGTAAGACGCAGGATAGCGATGCAGCCGAAGTACTTCGACGTATTCCGGGGATCACGATCGTGGAGGACCGCTTCGTTGTCGTGCGCGGACTGGCGCAACGCTATAACAACGTATGGCTCAACAATGCGACTACGCCTTCAAGCGAGACGGACAGCCGGGCGTTTTCGTTCGACGTGCTTCCCTCTTCGCTGATTGACAATATGATGGTCTACAAGAGCCCGTCTGCCGAACTGCCTGCCGATTTCTCCGGTGGTTTTGTGCAGGTGATGACGAAGAATATCCCGGATGGGAATACCTTTAATGTATCCTACCAGATGGGTTTCAATACGAATGCCACTTTCTGCGACTTCCGGTTGACGGATGGGACGTGGAAGGATTACCTCGGGTTCGGCGCTGGCGTGCGAAGCCTGCCTTCTTCTTTCCCTTCGCATTTGGGGGAACACACGACGGAAGAAGCCGCCGCCTTTACCCGGCAGATCAACCAGCGGTGGGGAATCGACAAGTTTACTGCCATTCCCGACCAGAAGATATCACTGACGGCGCACCGTTCTTATGACGTGGGCGACTGGAAGATCGGGAATATAACGAACGTAAACTGGAGTACCGAGTACGATTATTCGGAGACGGTAAACAACAACTTCATCGCATACGACGTGAAGAACGATGCCTCCCGTCCCCGCTTCGAGTACGATGACATCCGCTATAAGAACACCTCGAAGATAGGCGCCCTCTTCAACTGGTCGTTTCTGAAAGGCAACAACAAATATGAACTTCGCAACTTCTTCAACCAGCGCGGTGTTTTCGCCCTGACACAGCGGGAAGGAGTGAACTACTATTCCGACAAGAATATCCGCAAATGGGAATCCCTCTATACCGGGCGTACGACTTACTCCGGTCAGATCAGCGGTACCCATACCTTGCAGGAAAATATCAATAAAGTAGATTGGACAGCGGGCTACGCTTTCGCCTCCTATCGCGAACCGGACCGCAAGATCGTGAACTCCATTCTCGATGAGAACCGGACGGAGAAGCCGGACTACTACGTATCCGACCCGATGCGCTACTATCAGGACCTGAAGGATCACAGTGCGTCGTTAGCGGCAAACTATGAACATAAGTTCGTGGTGTCCGATATGTTCGCCCCTGTTTTCAACGGAGGTATCTACGGAGAATATAAGAGCCGTACGTTCGACGCCCGTCGTTTTGGTTACAATCTGTTGGGTAAAGGATATGACCGGTATGCAGACTGGGACTATACAGACCTATTTACCGACGAGAACATCTCGGCAGACAAGATCTGGATGCGCGAGACGACGACAAACAGCGACTCGTACACCTCTGAAAATATGCTTGGCTCCGCTTATGTTTCTGCCAAGTTGAACTACGGGGAGGTGCTGAATGCCAATATCGGTGTCCGTATGGAATACTACCGGTTACAGATGGACGGATACAGTTCGGACGGTACGACTCCGGTTCATCTGGATAACAAGACGACTGACTTCTTCCCTTCTGTCAATGTCGCTTACAACCTGTCGCCGAAACATCTGGTGCGTGCCGCTTACGGTCGTTCGGTCAACCGACCGGAGTTTCGTGAGGTGGTGCCTTATGTGTACTTCAACTTCGAGCGGGATGCGAACATTGTGGGAAATACGGAACTGAAGAATGCTTATGCCGACAATATCGACTTGCGGTATGAGTTCTATCCTGCCTCTGGCGAGATGATTACGATCGGCGGTTTCTATAAGCGTTTCAAAGACCCGATCGAGGAAACCTACAACGAAGCCGGTTCCGGTTTGCAATATACCTATCACAATGCGAAGAACGCCGAAGCCTTCGGTGTGGAACTGGACGTGAAGAAGAATCTGGACTTTATCGGCCTGCGTGGACTGAGCCTGGTCTGCAACGCCGCTTACATCCATAGCCGCGTCCGTTTTGAGAAAGGAGCGCCTGAACGCGACCGTGCGTTGGCGGGACAGTCTCCCTACTTGGTCAATGCCGGACTTTTCTACCAGCATGATGACAAAGGGATCTCCGCTTCGCTGCTCTATAACCGGATCGGGAAGCGTATCGAGTCGGTCGGTGTCCCGATGCAGAACCAGAATGAAGATATACCCGATATATATGAAATGCCCCGCAATTCGTTGGACCTGACTTTCTCGAAGAAGATCGGCAAGGTTGTCGAGATCAAAGCTGGAATCCAGGATATGTTGAACTCCAAAGTCGAGTACAAGCAGTTCGTGAAACTGACAGACGAAAATGGAGGCAAGCGCGAACGTGAACAGTTGATCCGCAGCTTCCGTCCGGGGGTGGATATCAATGTCGGCGTCTCTCTTAAGTTTTGAAGTTTAATTGAATAATATTTCTATTACAAACAAAATGTTTTTATTATGAACAGATTTCTTTTAAAAGGTTTGGCCTCTGTGTTTACGATGGCCGTGATGTTTGGAACAGTTTCTTGTAGTGACGACGATGACGACAGCAAGCCTGTAGCAGTCTCAGCCGTTTCTGTGAGTCCGGCAACTGCAACAGTTAAGGTTGGCGAGTCGGTCACATTGTCTGCAACAATTACTCCCTCTGATGCTGCGGAGAAAACAATAACATGGACTTCTTCCGATGACAAGATCGCAACGGTAGACGCCGGTAAGGTAACGGGTGTTGCCGAAGGTTCTGCAACAATTACAGCTACAACTAAGGATGGCGGTAAGACGGCTACTTCTACGGTAACAGTCTCTAAGGATGCTCCGGCTTCCAAAGAAGTGATTCTGGAAGGTAATATCACTTCTGATCTTACGCTTAATGCAGCCGACAAGAATTTCCTGAAAGGGTTTGTATATGTGAAACCGGGTGCAACCCTGACGATCGAAGCAGGTTCTGTTATTAAAGGTATTTCCGTAAATCCGGGTGAAAAAGCTGCTTCCCTGATTATCGAGCCGGGGGCTAAGATTATGGCTGTCGGAACAGTTGAGAAACCGATTGTGTTTACTTCCGATAAACCGGCCGGACAGCGTCTGACAGGTGACTGGGGTGGTTTGATTATCTGTGGTAATGCACGCGTGAATCGTGTGACTCGTCCTACTATTGAAGGTGGTCCTGATACGCCGTACGGTAATACGACTTCTGATGAGTTTAATGGTGAAAGCTCCGGTAAGCTGAAATATGTTCGTATCGAGTTTGCCGGTTATCCTCTGGAACCGGATAAGGAAATTAATGGTTTGACTTTCGGTGGCGTTGGTAGTGGTACGGAAGTTGAGTTTATTCAGGTTTCTTATTCAAATGACGATTCATACGAATGGTTCGGTGGTACGGTGAATGCAAAGCACCTGATTGCTTATCATGGTTGGGATGATGATTTCGATACAGACTTCGGTTACAGTGGTAACTTGCAGTTCTTGCTGAGCGTACGTGATAAGGATATTGCCGATACATCTGATTCCAACGGTTTTGAATCTGATAACGATGGTGACGGTTCTTCCAATACTCCGCTTACTAAACCTGTCTTTTCTAACGTAACCCTGATCGGCCCGTTCTATGGCAAAGTGTCTGATAAGACACAGGCTGAAGTAGAAGCTAAGACTGCTGATGCTGCTAATGGTGCCAAAGGTGGTAAGTTTCAGGCTGCAATGCATCTGCGTCGTAACACAAGCCTGAATGTTTATAACTCCGTATTCACGGGATGGCCTTACGGATTGCGTGCAACAGATAAGAAAGGTTCTGCTAACGATGGTGCGATCGTGAAGAATGTTATTCTTGCCGGTATGTGGAGCAACTTCTACGATGACGAAAAGTTCAGCGAAAACTTCTTCAACCGTGCAGGCATGAACAACACGATATTGGAGACAACCAATGCAATCATCTCCAAAGACGGCGATTACTCTTCCGTAGTGGCTTCTGCCGTACAGGGTGCTGATTTTGCCGATGCAGTCCTGAACAACAGCTTCTTTGAAAAAGTAACTTACAAAGGCGCTTTCGACGGAACAAACGACTGGACAAAAGGTTG
The DNA here is from genome assembly GCF_003363715.1 of Parabacteroides acidifaciens. Lineage (GTDB taxonomy): Bacteria > Bacteroidota > Bacteroidia > Bacteroidales > Tannerellaceae > Parabacteroides > Parabacteroides acidifaciens. The sequence continues at coordinate 22,613 of NZ_QREV01000042.1, read as the reverse complement.
GGCTAACTTTGATCCTCAGAATACTGAATATTAATAGATATGATAAAGAAGTTATTATTAACATCAACATTATTGGCAAGTTCTGCCCTGGTAATCCAGGCGCAGGACTTGTTCCTTAACGAAGGCCAGTACTACACAGACGAAACGCAAACCACCCCCTATACCGGTCGTTACACCGAGTTCTATGACGACGGTATGCTGAAGATGGAGCTTTTCCTCAAAGACGGTCGGCCCGAAGGAACGTATGTGATTTATTATCCTGACGGAAAGATTGCCGAAGTCCGTTCTTACTATCATGGTATCTTCCACGGAGAATGGCGAACCTACAACGAAGCCGGACAGCTAACCGGTATCGCAACCTATAAAGACGGGCAGAAAGACGGTCCCTGGCGTGTATGGAACGACAAAGGCATCCTCCGCTTCGAGATGTTCTACACCAAAGGAAAGAAAAGCGGCGTTTGGCGTACCTGGGATGATGACGGTCAATTGATAAGCGAGGAAAAGCAGGAAGAATAGATGTAGTTACCTGCTGCCTAAATCGTCATACAACGTTTGCAGCAGGGCTTTCCCTTTGCGGAGACGCTGTTCACTACCTTCGTGTGGCGTTTCGATCAGAGGCTTATTCCCTTCATTGTCGTAGACGGAGATGCCGGTGCTGTCGATAAACCCGAAGCCGTTCGAATAGGTATAGAAGGCATATTCGGGATAATCGGGACTAAGCACGTTGCGGCTGAATGTGAAAGAGTCGTGCCCGATCCCTAATTGGTTCAGCAACGTGGCGGCAAGGTCTGTTTGGTTGGCATATTTGTCGATGACGACCGGCTCTTTCACGGCACCGCCGATCCATAACATCGGGATATGATAGCGGCGGGGTTCGTAGTTGACCACATCTTTCGGATAAGGATATCCGTGGTCGGAAACAAAAATAACTAACGTATTCTTCCATACCGGCAGCTCTTTCAGCTTGTCGATAAAGTTACCGATGCAACTGTCCGTGAAGGCAACCGAGTTCGCATACAGTCCCATATCATCCAACCGGTGGTAAGGCACTTCGAACGGCTCGTGGCTGCTAAGCGTCAGGAAGGTGCTGAGCCAGGGCTTTTGGCTGTCACGACTCTTGATATCTTCATATAAATGGCGGAAGGTGACGTCGTCGTTCGCTCCCCATTTGCTGAGGCGGCTGGTGAGCGGGAAGTCGCGGTCTGCCGTGATCCGGCTGTAACCGGAGCTGAAGAAATAGCTTTGCATATTGGTGAAGTTGATATCTCCACCATACAGCATGTCGGCTACATATCCTTCGTTTGTCAGACTTCGGGCAATAGACGGCAGTGTCTGGCTCTTGGCCGGATACTTCATGATGGAAGTGGTCGGCTGTGCCAGGTAACCATTCAATACCGACACGATTCCCCGGTCCGTGCGGAATGAGCTTGCATACATATTCGTGAAAAGCACTCCCTCTTTGCTGAGCCTGTTCAGGTTCGGTGTAACGATAGAATCACCACCGACAGCCCCGACAACATTCGCCGAGAAGCTTTCCATAATAACAATCAGGATATTCGGACGCTGCGTATTCAGAAGGACTTTCGGTATCGTATCACCTTTCTCGTTCCCGCACTCGATGCGGGATCGCAAAGACGCGGACAGTGAATCCGTCTCAACAAGGTCTGTCCCAGTGCGACCCCGCATCGAGTGCGGGGACAGGCTTCCCATTATCTCCCTCCGTTCCTCCTCCGGAAAGAAATTGAACTGCGCCGCAAAATCCTGCTGTTTGCTGAGCGATGCAAGCAGGCTGAAACAAGGATTGATCGCCGAATGGTTCAGGAATTGGTTCTTACTGAAATAGACCATTCCCACATTCGCAGTCGAAGTCGTCACGCCTCCCCGTATCGGTATAAAGAGTATCCCGCCCAACATGAGAACAATTAGGCTTCCTCCTAACCGCTTCCGTACCGGCGTTTCGGGAAAGAGCGGCACGATAAACTGTTTTAACAGCCAGTATATTCCGGATGCATAGACAATGAACATCAGCAGTTGGCCGAAGAACTGCCCCATCGGAACGCTCGCCATCGCATCGCCGGGCGATTGCAGATAGAAGAAAAGCGTTGCATCCAGCCTGAACCCCCAGTAACCGTACAGTGCCACATCTACTGCAAAGATAGCTGCGATCAGTACGGCCATAATTCCGAAGTAGCCTTTCAGCAGTTTCCTGTAAAACCTCCCCGGCAGCCATACCGACACTAACGTCATCAGCAGCGGCAACGCTGTCAGATACCCGGCTATCGTGCAGTCCAGCAGTAACCCGTGTGTGATTACCCGTAGGTAATCGCTTAGCGAACATCCGTTCGCTAAGGCATGGTGATACAGCATGAACACCGGCTTCTGGATCGCTAACATCGGCAACCAGATGACAAACAGAGCGAGGAGGAACAGGACTCTTTTCTTCATAAGGCTATTTGTACAACTTTTCTCTCAGCTCTGCCACCATCGGATCCGTGATATAATCGTCATACTCCATCATACGGTCGATAATGCCGTTCGGTGTCAATTCGATGATGCGGTTGGCAACCGTCTGGATAAATTCGTGGTCATGGCTGGAGAACAAGACGTTTCCGCGGAATGACTGCAACGTGTTGTTAAACGCCTGGATGGATTCGAGGTCCAGATGGTTGGTCGGCGTATCCAGAATGATACAGTTGGCATCCGTCAGCATCATGCGTGAAATCATACAACGCATCTTTTCACCTCCGGACAGGACGCTTACTTTCTTCAACAGCTCTTCGCCGGAAAACAGCATACGGCCGAGGAAACCTTTCAGGAACACTTCGTTCGTGTCGGGTGAGAACTGGCTCAGCCAGTCGATCAGGTTGTAATCCGAATTGAAGTAGGCGGAGTTGTCCAACGGCAGGTAGGTCGTCGTGATGGTCTGTCCCCACTGGTAAGTCCCCGCGTCGGCCTTCTCTTCGCCGTTGATGATCTGGAAGAGGGCGGTCATCGCACGCGGGTCGTGGCTGATGAATACGATCTTGTCGTCTTTCTCTACGTTGAAGTTCAGATCCTTGAACAGCACTTTGCCGTCAATGGATTTCGTCAGTCCCTTCACCTCCAAAATCTGGTTGCCCGGTTCGCGGTTCGGTGTGAACAGGATGCCCGGATAACGGCGTGAAGATGGCTTGATTTCCTCGATGTTCAGTTTTTCCAACATCTTCTTGCGGCTGGTCGTCTGTTTGGACTTCGCTACGTTGGCGCTGAAACGGCGGATAAATTCTTCCAATTCTTTCTTCTTCTCTTCTGCCTTCTTGTTCTGGTTCTGTTGCTGGCGGAGGGCCAACTGGCTGGATTCGTACCAGAAGCTATAGTTTCCGGCAAACATTTGCAGTTTACCGAAGTCGATGTCCACCGTATGTGTACAGACAGAGTCGAGGAAGTGACGGTCGTGGCTGACTACCAACACCGTATGTTCGAAGTTTGCCAGATAGTTCTCGAGCCACATAACGGTTTCGAGGTCGAGGTCGTTGGTCGGCTCGTCCAGCAACAGGTTGTCGGGTTGTCCGAAGAGGGCGCGTGCCAGCAAGACACGTACTTTCTGCTTACCGCTCATGTCCTTCATCAGCGTGTAGTGGAATTCTTCCGCGATACCTAAGCCGCTCAGCAGGGCAGCTGCGTCGCTCTCGGCGTTCCAGCCTTCCATCTCGGCGAATTTCTCTTCCAGTTCCGACACGCGGATACCGTCGGCATCGCTGAAATCGGGTTTGGCGTAGAGGGCGTTCTTTTCGCTCATCACTTCCCAAAGGGTCGTGTGGCCCATCAGCACAGTGTCGATTACCGTATATTCATCGAATGCGAAGTGGTCCTGGCTCAATACGGACAGGCGTTCGCCCGGCCCCAATGATACCGTCCCACGTGTAGGGTCGAGTTGCTTACTGATCACGCGAAGGAATGTTGATTTACCGGCGCCGTTAGCCCCGATGATACCGTAGCAGTTGCCCGGTGTAAATTTCATATTGACATCCTGGAAAAGGATGCGTTTCCCGAACTGTACGTCCAGGTTGTTAACCGTTATCATATCTTGTTTACCTATTAATTTGCTATCGAGTGTGCAAAGGTACAAAAAATATACGTTACGCCCTATTGATACATTCTTCCATTGACTCACAATTTGGCATATTTGAAACACACAGACCTCGTAGGGGCGGTTCGCGAACCGCCCTCCGTGTCAACAAATGCAGTACTTCATGGGTTTATAGTGCCGTAAAGGAATGAATAACCCGGCAGATAGAATGAACGATGTGGGATGTGTACCCCCTCCGTTCCTACCCGCTATTCATGTTACAGCCGTGAAACAAAAGAAATTCAACTGTAACATAGAAGGAAGACAGTTGTGACATGAAAAGAATACAACCGTAACATGCAATAGAGGACCGGCGTTTATCCGTTATTGATTCAAATATTCTTAAATACGATCCTTTCTAACTTTCAACTCTTAACTTTCAACATTCAACTATCTTAGGGGGGCTTATTGTATTAAAATATAGTTGACGCTTAGCTTTGTTGCCGATTGGCTGAAATATAAAATTAATGCCTTTGTTATACCTTGACAATATTGTTTAAAGTTCTTTGCAGGCGAAAAATAAATAAGACTGTGTAAAATTAAAAAAGAGAAGGATGAAAAGAAAGTACTTGGCTTTTATGGTGCCTGCTTTGTTCTTTGGTGTTGCCGGCATACATCCGTTGTTTGCTTCGCCTCTGGATGCAAAAGGATCGATCGAACGTATGGCTGTCAGCCAGCAAGTCGCTGTGGTTAGCGGAGTTGTGTCGGACATGAATGGCGAGCCGATTATTGGAGCGAATGTTGTCGAGAAAGGAACGACCAATGGGACTGTTACGGATATCGATGGTAAGTTCACATTGTCTTTGCAGAATAAGCAGGGACTTATTGTTGTATCTTACATCGGTTTTAATCCGAAAGAATTGCCGGCAAAGACGGGTGAAACGCTGTCTATCTGGCTGGAAGAAGATAGCCAGAATCTGGATGAAGTGGTTGTGGTCGGATATCAGACCATGCGTAAAACAGAATTGACCGGTGCTGTTGCCAGCCTGAAAGCCGGAGAATTGAACCTGACAACACCGAACGTAGGACAGAGTATGGTCGGTAAGGTGGCAGGTGTACAGATTTCGCAGGTGAGTGGTGCCCCTTACAACGGAACGAAGATCCGTGTGCGTGGTACGGCTTCCATTAATGCAAGTTCTGACCCTCTGTATGTGATTGACGGTTATCCTTCCAATGAAGATCTTGTTATAAACCCGGAGGATATCGAGTCTATAGAAGTACTGAAAGATGCAGCTTCCGCCGCTATCTACGGTTCCCGTGCGGCCGGCGGTGTTGTCTTGATCACGACCAAAAGAGGGAAGACCGGCAAAGCGCGTGTCGACTATAATTTCCAGTTCAGTGTCAACCAGCTGGCAAAGAAGGTCGATATGCTGAATGCGCGTGAATTTGCCGAGCTTCATGTCGAAGGCCATAACAATGCGTATAAGAACCTGTTGCTGAATGCCGGTAAGGAATGGAACGATTCTTATTTCGGCGATACCAACGAGGTGCGTGCCCAACGTCTGGGATCGAGCAACAGTGCTGCCATGATTCCGGAATTCATGTATAATTTCGCCACACAGGAAATCTTGGATCCGAAATACGATACGGACTGGCAGGACGAGTTGTACAGGAACGCCCCCAGCCACCGCCATTCTGTTTCTGTTTCGGGCGGTAGTGAAAGTATCCGTTACCAGGTGAGCGGCGGTTTCCAGAACCAGGAAGGTATCGTCTTGTCTACCGGCCAGAAAAGAGCGAACCTGCGCAGTAACCTGGATATAGATGTAAACCCGAAGTTGAAGTTGGGAGTGAATTTTTCCATGTCGGCGAATTGGAACCATGAAATCCAGGAAGGCCGCTTTAACCAGGGACCTGTATTGGGCGCACTGGTTTACGCTCCTATATTCCGTTGTTATGATGACAGCGGCAATTTGGTCAAAAATGAAATGGCTTCCTATTCGAGTGCGTATGGTATGCAGCAGATCGAGAACCCGGTGGCGCTGGCTACGGAAACAAAGATTTCCCGGGATGGAATGCGGAATACGTATAATGTGTTCGGAACATACGAATTGGTCAAGAACCTTTTCTTCAAAGCGAACTTGGCCATGTACAATTATAATGAGAAGTATGAATTTTATAAGCCGACCAGCTTAAGCAGCGGAGCCAATCCCCCTTACTCGGACGAAGCTAAGGCCGATGCGTATGCCCTTTCCAAGAATACGGGAGTAAGGGATTACCTGGGTGAGTTTACGCTAAGCTATAATAAAAGCTGGAATGATATTCATAACTTCAGTGGCGTAGCCGGTTATTCGTTGCAGCAGAACGAAAGAGACATTGTGGAAGTCAAGGCAACCGGTTTTGAAGACGACCATATTAAGGAAGTGACCGGCCACGGGGCGGATGCCAGCAATCTGACGCTGACTAACAATACGTTAAAGTCTATCTGGACAATGGTTTCCTATTTTGCCCGTTTGAATTACAACTTTGCCAATAAATATTATCTGACGGCTTCTTTTCGTGGAGATGCATCTTCGCTCTTCGGACCTTTGAACCGCTGGGGGTATTTCCCGTCTGTATCCGGTGCTTATACGATCTCGAACGAATCTTTTTATAAAGACAGGCTGGGCAGTTCTTCTTCTCTGAAGTTGAGAGCAAGCTGGGGTATGAGCGGAAATAACGATATCGGGAACTATAACTTTTTACAGGTGATGAGTTCGCCGACGGGCGTCGTGATGGGGAATGGCTCTGTCAATTCGGCGATGTATCCGGGAGCATTTAAGGACCAGGCTTTGGGATGGGAGTCGACTTCGCAGTTTAACGCCGGTTTCGACTGGTCTTTCATGAACAACCGCTGGTCATTGTCTGTCAACTACTACCTGAGTTATACGCGTGATCTGCTGTTTGAACAGCCTGTTTCCGCCATTTCGGGTACGACTTCCATGTTGACAAACCTTCCGGATTCCAAAATCCGTAACCAGGGTGTCGATATCCAGGTGGATGGACGTATCCTTGCCGGAAAGGATTATGAGCTGAAGCTAAGCGGCAATATCTCGGTAAACCGTAACAAGGTGATGGATTTGGGTGGTGGCAATACGATTATTACCAATGGTGCGGAACGTTCCTATAAGACACATATCACCGAAGAGGGACAGCCGATCGGTATGTTTTATGGTTTCAAGGTGGCCGGCATGGTGCGCGAATCGGATATGGCGAATATCGCGGAAGACGATAAATATTATAACAGTTCTACCAAATCTTTCCCGGAAGGCTATGTCCTGAAAGGTCCGGCCCGCTCTTTGTCCCAGACAACGGCTTTGGCTCCCGGCGACATTTATTTTGAAGATGTGAACGGAGACGGGGTTGTGGATGATGACGACAAACAGGTGATCGGTTCACCGCATCCGAAGTTCACGTATGGTTTCAACTTGAGCGGGCGCTACAAGGATTTCGACCTGGCAGCTTCGTTTAACGGTTCTTATGGCAACAAGGTGTTGGACGGGCAGGATTATTATATCTTCAATATGGAAGGTTCCGGCAACCAGTATAAAGTGGTGACCGAACGTTACCGGAATGAGGCAAACCCTGGTAATGGATGGATCTATCGTTCTTCACGCGGCGGTACGCAGAGCAACAGTACCCGTCTGTCTACATTCTACCTGCAGGATGGTTCGTTCTTCCGTTGCACGAATATAACGCTTGGCTATACAGTTCCCGGCATCGCACGTTTTGCGAATGGATATATCAGTAATATCCGTTTGTATGTCGCTGTGGATAATCCGTTTACCATTACAAAATATAGAGGGTATAATCCGGAGGTGGATTATAATGACGGTTCAAACCTGACGCCGGGTGTGGATTATGGTAAATATCCCCTGGTACGTGCCTACAATGCAGGTATCCAGTTATCTTTTTAATTGTAAAAAATAAGTAGAATGAAAAAGAATATTATAATATCGACGGCATTGGCAGCCATGCTTTTATCCTTTTCTTCGTGCGAAGGTTTCCTGACACAGGAAAACCCGAACAAGATCGCTGCCGAATCTTATTTCCAGACGGAAAATGATGCAGAACGGGCCTTGAATGGCGTTTATCTGGCTTTAAGGAGCAACAACTGCCTGGGAGAAGGGAGTACCATGTTCACGGAAGAGCGCTCGGACAATATGGGACGTCTGGATAACCAGTCCAGCTCAGGTGAGCCTTTCCAGTTTACCGATTTCTCCTTGTTGCCCAGTAATACCTATTTGAAGAACCATTGGGTGGCGATGTTTACGGCAGTCACCCGCAGTAATTTCCTGCTGACTTATATAGATGAGGTAGCCTTTGAAGATGAGGCGGTCCGCACGAGATATAAGGCGGAAGCCAAATTTGTTCGCGCCTTAGTCTATTTTCATCTGGTACGCAAATGGGGAGACGTGCCTTTGGTCACGACTTACCTGACGACAACGGAGGAGATCAATGCCAATACTTTCCGTGAAAAGAAAGAAACCGTGTATGCTCAAATCGTGCAGGACCTGAAAGATGCGTTGAACAGCGACCTGCCGGATATCCAGCCGGAGTCGGGGAAGGGACGGGCTTGTAAAGCCGCTGTCAGCGGATTGTTAGGACAGGTCTACCTGACGATGGCGACGACCTTGTCCGATGGAAACAAGGATTCGTATCTTCAGCAGGCGAAGAGCTATCTGGAGATGTGTTACGGCATGCGTAAGTTTGGTTCACTGAGCGAAATCCCGTACGAGGATGTGTTTGATGTGTCCAAGAAGTCGACCTGCCCGGAAATCATCTTCCAGATTGTGTACAAACAGGGGGATAAGGATTATTACTCCTCCATCGCTGCCAACAACCAGGCAAAAGGCGAAACGATAAACTCCCAGAAGAAATCGACCGGTGCCGGTAATTATGTGAATACGGATATCGTAAAGGAGTATGAAGAAACGGATTCCCGTAAGGAATGGTCGGTGAAATATGCGGATGATGCGGTTGCCAAATCCTATTTTATCACCAAATTCCGTGACGTCAGCGATGCTGCCGGGACACTGGGATATGGGGGTAACGACTGGATCTTGATGCGTTATGCCGATATTATCCTGATGCTGGCGGAAGTCAATATGTATCTGGGGAACGAAACGGCGGCTATCGGTTATCTGGATGAGGTGCGTGCACGTGCCGGAATGCCGGGTTATGCGGCAATGCAAAGTAATGTCGTTTATAAGACCTTATGCCCGACTCTCAAACTGGCAATCCTCCATGAACGCCGGGTTGAACTGGCATTCGAGAACCAACGCTGGTTCGACTTGCTCCGCTTCTTTACGGCGAACGAGTTGGTTACTTACATCCATAATAAAAAACAGGATGATTATGGCATCTCCAATATAAAGAATTTCGGCACGAAGGATATCTATTACCCGATTCCTTTCGACGAGTATAAGTTGAATCCGGAATTAATGTATCAGAATCCGGGATATTGATCGGACATTGAAAATAAGCAGATGAAATGTTTAGGAGGGCGTGTCAAAAGTAAGTTCTAATATTTTGATACGCCCTCTTCAGGCGTTATTTGTATAGTCCTTCCCGCGACAACAGGTGATCCAGGTTGGCAATGCCTAACGTTACGATCGCCATCACCGTAGCAGCCTGTTCCTGGTATTCCGGGATGCTCTTGTTGTAGGTGTCGCGTTCGGTATGCCAGATTTCGCCGTAGCTGAAGTTATAGCCTTTGATATCCTGTTCATTGAAGTCGATGGTGGGGACTGCTTCTATTGCAAAGACGGAAGCATCCGTGCCTCCCGGTTGTGTCGGCTTGGTGAAAGGGCCGGCTTCTTTTACTTCGAACGGATAGTCGGGACGGATTTTCCTGATCGGCTCGCAAATCTTGACGAAATCTTTATACATGGCCTTCGGCACGTCGATACCAACCGGAGGTGTCGGGCCACCATCGCGGTTGAAGAGGTTGGAGATTTTGTCTAACTTATCTTTATTCGCTTTCACCCAGGCTGTGGAACCGAGCAGGCCGAATTCTTCGCCGGCAAAGGCGCAGAACAGCATCGTCCGTTTAGGCTTTGCGCCGGATTTCATAATCATACGGGCAGCTTCCATAACCGGGGTCACACCGGAACCGCAGTCGACACCGCCTGTCGCTATGTCGAACGCATCCAGATGGCCGCTTGCCATGACATATTCGTTCGGATATTTAGTGCCCTTGATCTTTCCGATCACATTATGATATTTCACCGGGCCCATTCGGAAATGGTTGCGGATGTCGAATTCGAGGAAGAAAGTACGGCGTTCCTTGACCATCTGCTTGATGGTGGCATACTGATGTTCGTCGAGCTTGATGTCACAAACAGTCGGCAGGTTATCGAACGTGAAAGTCGGATCGTGCATGACTGCTTTATCGTAGAGCGCACGCAGCGGAACCGATGCCGATTGGATAAAGCCTAATGCGCCGGCTTCGCACATCTCTTTGTAAAACAATGCCGGAACATCTTCTTTCATGGGAAGGAGCGGGGTGTTCGTGTTGTTGCGCCAGTTGTCTTCCATGATCCGGCGGTTCTTTTTGGCAACCTCGTTGTTCTCGGCAATGATGGCGGCACGAATGGAATCGCCCTTGGCGGAACGATCGACAGGCCAGCCGACGTTCTTGCCGTTAATCAGGACCCATGCGCCTTTGAGTTGTCCTTTTATACGGTCGAACTCGCTTTGGGTAAGCGGTTCCTGCAGGACGTGTCCGCGCTGTACGCCTTTGGTTCCGGCTGTATAGGAGGGAGTGACGAAATGCAGTTCCATTCCGTTTTCGCCTAAAAGCTTGCCGAACCAGGGGCCGCGGTTGAAGCCCACCGGCAGTGTACCGGCTTCCTGAAGTTCGACTTCCAGTCCCCATTCCTTGAATTTCGAGGCGACCCAGTCGACGGCATTGTCATAGGCGTTCGAACCGATCACACGTCCTCCGATGCGGTTGGTCAGAACGTCCAGATGGTCCATCACCTGATTATCTGTTTGTCCGATTTCAATGATTTTGTTGACGGCCGCTTCCTGTGCCGGAACAGAATTGACAGCCATGCATGCCATAGCCGCCCAAATAAGTAACGCTCTTTTCATCTTTGTGTGTTTTTATAGTGATGCAAATTAAGAGATAAAAAGCACGTGTTCCAAATAGATTTTAAGGAAATATCATATAAACGTAACAAGTTCATATAGAAATAACAGAAATAAATAAATATCTTTGCAGCAAAATCCCGGGCAAGTGAAGTTGTTTCGCAATTCTATATTGAAGTACCTGTTGGTAGTGCTCTTTATCAGTTACTACGCAGGAGGTATTGCCTTCACTCACGTCCATCATTTCCCTACCTATACGATTATTCACTCGCATCCGTACCTGCCCGGCCAGGACGGCCAGCCTTTGCATGAGCATAGTTCGGCTGCGTTTGAAACGATCAATCTGCTGAACGATATTATATTGGAAGAGACGCCGGTCCTTGCGTTCAGCATTGCGTGGGTGCTTCTTGCAACATTTCTACTACAAAACATTTATAACTCTGTTTTCCGGATTATCCGCCACAGAAACCTGCGTGCCCCTCCTGTATTCATATAATAAAAAGGTATAGAGAAGAAGATTTATAATCAAACGCAATAATTACTTACATTATATGAAACGAATATTTTTACTGTTGCTCCCGGCAATGGTATTTTGCTCCTGTCATTCAAACCGGCAGGACGATGAGGCGGCTATTGCCGTGACATTAAAAGGAGATACGATACAGATCGGTGCAAACTCGCCGATCCTGTCCCGCCTGAAAACAGAAAAGGTGACGAGCGAACCCTATAGTATGGAGTTTAGTACATCCGGTGTGGTGAAAGCTATTCCGGCGAACTATGCGGAGATTGCTTCGCCGTTTGCCGGGCGTATCAGCAAGTCTTTTGTCCGCCTGGGGCAGAAGGTCGTGCCGGGCAGCCCTATATTTGAGATCAGCTCCCCGACATTTTTTGAAACGGGAAAAGACTATTACCAGGCCAAGCAGGAGATGGAGCTGGCGTTGAAGAGCCTGAAGCGCGAAAAAGACCTGCTGCAAAATAAAGTCGGCGTCCAGAAAGAGCTGGAAGAGGCCGAAGTGAATTACGAACTGAAAAAGAAAGACTACGAAAATGCGGAAGCAGCCCTGAAAGTGTTCCAGATCAATCCCGACGAATTGGTGTTAGGACAGCCGCTTGTGGTCCGTTCGCCGATAGCCGGCGAGGTGGTCAAGGACAACATCGTCATCGGACAGTATATGAAAGAAGATGCCGATCCGGTTGCAGTGATTGCTGACCTGAATAAAGTATGGGTCGTTGCTCACGTGAAGGAAAAGGATATGCGGCTGGTACAGGCGCTCAACGACGTGGAGATACGCCTGGTCGGAGCGCCGGAGCGACCGTTTACGGGAAAGATCTATCATATCAGTGAGATGCTGGACGAAGACACTCGTTCGGTGGAAGTGCTGATCGAATGCGATAACAGTGAGCGGCTGATGAAACCCGCCATGTATGGCATGGTCAAGCTGAGTGACAAGGCGGCCGAAGTGGTCCGTATCCCGACTTCCGCAATCTTGCAGGAGGAAGACGCCAACTACGTACTGGTGGCATTGGGCGGTAATAACTACCGGAAACAGAAGGTAGAGACCGGCGTCAGCAAGGATGAGAAGACGGTTATCCTGTCCGGATTGGTTCCCGGCGACGAGATTGTGACTACCGGAGCTTTTTACTTAATAGACGTACGGTAAGGCACTATGAAAAGGATCATTTATCTGGCGATACATCGGCGAGGCCTGATGTTCGTCCTGTTCCTGTTTCTGGCGGTTGTCGGTTATTATTCGTGGACAAAGTTAGCGATAGACGCCTATCCTGATATTGCCGATACGACGGTGCAGGTCGTCACCCAAGTGCCGGGCCTGGCAGCCGAGGAGATAGAACAGCAGATCAGTATCCCGATTGAACGTGCCATGAACGGGATGCCGGGATTGAATGTGATGCGTAGTAAGAATACATTCGGTCTCTCGACCGTCGTATTGGTTTTTGATGACGGCATAGAGGACTACTGGGCGCGTCAGCGTGTGCAGGAACGGCTGGTGGATGTGGAACTGCCTTATGACGCTGTGCCGGGGCTGAATCCGCTGACCTCGCCGACGGGCGAGATTTTCCGGTATGTGCTGGAAAGCGACCGTCTGGACCGTCGCGAGTTGACCGACTTGCATAAGTGGGTGATTATTCCGCGCTTGAAACAGGTGACCGGTGTTGCCGATGTCAGCAACTATGGCGGCATCACGACCCAGTATCAGATCGAAGTGGACCCGCACAAGCTGGATCAATACGATGTCACGTTAGGCGACATCACCGAGAAGATCGAAAAGAACAATGTGAATGCCGGCGGCAGTATGCTGAGCCGGGGTAACTTGAGTTATGTGATCCGCGGAATCGGTCTGGTGAAGGATTTGGATGATCTGGGGCGGATCGTGATTAAGACGGTGAACGGCGTGCCGGTCTACCTGAACGATCTCGGACGCTTAAAATATGGGAACTTAGAGCGTAAAGGCGTGTTAGGTTTTATGGATGGCACGCTCGATATTTCCGATGGTGTGGAAGGTATTGTCCAGATGTTGCGCGGCGAGAACCCGTCGCAGGTGCTGGAAGGCGTGCATGCCGCTGTCGAGGAACTGAATAATGAGACGTTGCCCGAAGGAACCCGCATCCATGTGTTTATGGACCGGACGGACTTGGTGAATACGACTTTGCATACCGTCTCGCATACGCTTTTCGAAGGGATGGTGCTGGTTATCTTGGTGCTGATTCTCTTCCTGGGAAGTTGGCGCGGGGCGTTGCTGGTGGCTTTGACCATTCCATTATCTCTGTTGATCGCTTTTATCCTGATGCATCTTACCGATATTCCGGCGAACCTGTTATCGTTAGGAGCGATTGACTTCGGTATCCTGGTGGACGGGGCGATCGTGATGATGGAAACGGTGCTGAAGAAGCGCGAACGGCATCCGGACGAAGTGTTGACGGAGGATTCGATCCTGCGCCGGACCACGGAAGTGGCACGGCCAATCTTCTTCTCTACTTTGATTATTATCACGGCTTATCTTCCGCTTTTCGCTTTTGAACATATCGAGCGGAAGCTGTTTACACCGATGGCCTATACGGTCGGATATGCGTTGTTAGGCGCTTTATGTGTAGCTCTGTTGCTGATTCCGGGACTGGCTTTCTATGCCTACCGCAAACCGCGTAAACAGTATCATAACCGTTGGTTAGAAAAGCTGTCGGAAATCTATAACAGGCAGATTACAGCTTTAATGGAAAAGCCGAAGCAGGTGTTGTTGCCGTTGGTCCTGATCCTGGTAGGCGCCGGTATTCTGAGTTATACCGTCGGGAAAGACTTCCTGCCGCCGTTGGACGAAGGGGCGATCTGGGTACAGGTGCAGCTGCCTCCGGGAATCTCGATCGAGAAGTCGAAGGAGATGGGAGCCGAGTTGCGTAAGACACTGAAGCAGTTTGAAGAGGTGTCGTATGTCATGACGCAGGTAGGCCGTGACGACGAGGGGGCGGAAGCGTTCTCCCTGTCGCATATAGAAGTCGGTGTCGGCCTGAAACCCTACAGCACCTGGAAGTATGGGAAGACAAAGGCGGATCTGATCGAGGAGATGTCCGAGAAGCTCTCTACCATGCCGGGCTATTCTGTCGGTTTCTCACAGCCGATCATCGACATGGTGATGGACCAGATTGCCGGTGCGCACAGTGACTTGGCGTTGAAAATCTATGGAGACGACATAATCGAAACGCGCCATATCGCCGATAAGGTAGCCAATGTCCTGAAGGCGATCCCCGGAGCGGCTGATGTGGCTGTGGACCAGGAACCACCTCTTCCGCAGCTCCAGATTATTGCTGACCGCGAACGTATTGCGCAGTATGGACTGAACGTCTCGGATGTGGCAGACCTGATCGAGCTGGCGATCGGTGGGAAAGCAATCTCACAGATCTTTGTCGGCAGTAAGAGCTACGATGTGATCTGCCGCTTCGACGACGCCAGCCGTAACTCTCCCGAACGGATCGGAAACCTATTGCTGACAACGGATGCCGGAACGAAGATCCCGCTTTCGCAGGTGGCCGCTATCAAGATGACGACTGGTGCGAGCACGATTACCCGCGAGATGAACAAGCGTCACCTGACCGTCCGCGTCAACCTGCGTGGCGTCGACCTGACGGCTTTCCTGAATAAGGCGAACAAGATAATTGACCGGGATGTGAAGTACGATCATGAACAGGTGCATCTGAAATGGGCCGGACAGTTCGAGAACCAGCATCGTGCCTACAACCGTCTGGCGGCGGTCGTGCCGTTGGCGTTGGGGATCATGCTGTTGCTGCTGTTTGCCGCTTGTGGCAAGTTTCGGCAGGCTGCCCTGATGATGTGTGTGGTTCCGCTGGCGTTGTTTGGCGGTATGCTGGCGCTGAATGTGCGGGGTATGACGCTGAATGTGTCGTCCGCAGTCGGCTTCATTGCCCTGATCGGTGTCGCGATCCAGAACGGGGTGATTATGATCTCGCATATCAATAACCTGCGTACCCGCGGACGCGATTTCAAGGAATCGGTTATTACCGGGACGAAGCACCGTTTCCGTCCGATCCTGATGACGGCGACGGTTGCTGTGCTCGGTTTGCTTCCGGCATCGCTCAGTACCGGTATCGGTTCGGATGTGCAGCGCCCGTTAGCAACGGTGATCGTGTATGGTCTGTTGTTTGCGACAATCATCACCCTGTATGTGCTTCCGGCTCTCTATTATATGGTGGAAAAACATTACCTCAACAAAGAACCCCTCCGCGAAGTGGATAAAAATATCGGTAGCGGGGAGTCGTTGTTATAAGTGCGGACTGTACGATGTAGTAACATCCGAGTGTCCGATGTGGTAACATCGTAGTGTCTTATGTGGTAACATCCGATGCCCGGAGCAAAGACAGTTATTTTCTTTTTTGCTATTGTTGAATATTAAAGAATAAACAGACAAATGAAACTATACATATCTATCGCCTGCCTATGTGCAACACTGACAGCCTCAGCCCAGCAGATCATCCCCCTTTCCTATCACCAGTATATGGAAAAGGTGGCGGAAGGGAATCTGGAATATGCCGCCGAACGGCTCAACGTGAATGTCTCTGAAGCGGAGGTGACGGCAGCCAAAGTGTTTAATGATCCCAATCTGGCCGTCTCTTATTATAATAACGAGAATAACAACCTTCAGATGGGAGAAGGGGTGGAAGTCGAACTGAGCAAGACCTTCAGTTTCGGCAAGCGTGGTGCGGGGATCGCCCTTGCCCGCAGCGAAAGCGAACTGACGAAGGCATTGCTTGCCGACTATTTCCGTAACCTGCGTGCCGAAGCGACCGTTTCCTATCTGGAAGCCTTGAAGCAATACGAACTGTACAAGGTAAAAGAGAATGCCTACGAGACGATCCGGCAGCTTGCCGAAAGCGACAGTGTACGCTATCGGTTGGGGAAAATCATGGAGATCGATGCTACACAGAGCCGCTTGGAAGCCGGAATCCTGCATAACGAACTGCTGCAGGCCGACGCCGAGTTGCAGAATGCCTTCTCCAATCTGAACCTCCTGACCGGTACACTTGCCCACGATACCCTTTTCCAGCCGGAAGCCGTTCTGCGCATATCGCCGCGCGAGTTTGTGATGGCCGATCTGCTTTCGAATGCGGTAGAGAACCGGGCTGATCTGGTTGCCGCGCTCAAGAATAAAGAAGTCGCTTCCCGTGCCTTGAAAGTGGCCCGGCGCGACCGGAATACGGATGTGGATCTTTCCATCGCCGTCAGTCGCAATGCCCGGGTGCACAATGAAGAAGCGCCTGCTCCTCCCTTTACCGGGGTGACGGCAGGTGTTGCCATCCCCTTGAAGTTTTCCAATTTCAACAAGGGGACAGTCCGTGCCGCCCGCTTCCGCGAGCAACAGGCCGAGACGCAATACCAGCAGGCTTTATTGCAGGTGCAGACAGAGGTGATGCAGGCTTATCGCAGCTACCAGTCTTTCTCCAAACAGGTGGAGCATTACGAGAATGGTATGCTAAGCCAGGCGCGTGAAGTGATAGACGGGAAAATCTACAGCTACAACCGGGGCGAAGTCTCACTTCTGGAAGTACTGGACGCACAACGGACGTATGACGACGTGCAAGCCCAATACATCGAAACGTTGTTTAACCACAGCACCGCTTTGGTTGAGTTGGAGAAGAGCGCTGGGGTTTGGGATGTAGAACTATAGAGGCGGCTTGGGTGCTTCGCTTTGATCAATATGGATGACCTTTCGTGCTTCCGAAGTCGTAAACAAGAAGTTGAAGCGTACGACGTTCGAGAGGGAAGCCAAAAGTGATACATTCATTTTCTCAAGAGCCTTTTACTTAACCACCTCCTTACCGGTTCGTCGTAAAGTTTCAGGCAGAGGTAAGCTAAAATGATGCTGCCTGCGTAGATTGCTATTGCCATGGGCCAGATTTCGGCGAAGGTGTAGAGTTCGTTGTCTATCAGCCAGGCGTAGAACAGGTACATGATCGGGTAGTGGACGGCGTAGAGAGGATAGGAAATGTCACCTAAGAATTTGCAAACCTGTGTGGAACGTTTGTCCGTCGTCCTGCCCGAAGCGCCCAACCAGACAAGGACCGGAAAAACAAGGATGATGCAGATCGCTTCGAAGAGCCCGTTGAGGCTGAAAGGGACTTCTGCCTTCAGGTAAGGTACACAGAAAAGAAGAAGCAGGACGGCCGAGCAGATCCAGAAAGCGCCTCTCATCTTGAACGGTTTGAAGTTGCGGGATAACAACATTCCCAACGAGAAGGGGAAAAGCATACGCAAGGAACCGCCGAGGAAATTCACGCCGTCGAGCGTCCAGCCCACACCGATCATGTCATATCCCGAAACGTCGAAAAGAGTGAATCCCGCCAGCCCTGCACCTAACAGGACGACGAGCACGGTCAGGGCTTTGGTGGAAAGGCGGTGGATGAAGAGGGCGTAAAGGATGTTGCCGATATATTCGAAAAAGAGCGACCAGCTCGGGCCGTTGAGCGGAAACATCTCACCGTTGCCACGCACCTCATATCTCGCACCGGGCAGGGCGGGGATGAAAAACATCGCGCAAAGTGCGGACAACATCACGGCCGAGACCGCCATGTGCTTGCCGTCCCACTGGACGGAGCCTTGTATGAAGAAGGCTATCGCCCCTAAAATCACTCCCATGATGATCATCGGATGAAGACGGATCAGGCGTCGCTTGAAAAAGTTACCGGTCGTCATCGTTTTCCCCAAGCGGTCGTCGTAGGCGTAACCGATGACGAAGCCGGAGAGGATGAAGAAAAAGTCGACAGCTAAGTAGCCGTGGTTGATGGTTGTAATCGGAGTCCCTCCGGCGGCAAAGGAAAGGCCCTCGAAGATGTGGTAGAAGACAACCAGCAGGGCTGCCACTCCACGCAAGCCGTCGAGGAGCTCGTAATGAGGTTTGCTGTCCGTAAATGCGGCTGAAGGGATTACTGTTTCTGACATGGATATTGATTTTGAATTAGATATTACAAACAGAGGGGGGGCATCAAAACAGGGGATGTGTCAAAAGTCCTATTTATAGCGTCTGTGTCCTGGCGGGCTTGACCCGCCATCTCATACTAATTACTGTAAATCAGCTTAGGATGAGGTTGCGGGTCAAGCCCGCAATGACACGCTAAAGCGTTAGAACTTACTTTTGACACACCCCCTTTTATTTTTTAATTCTTAATTTTTAATTCTTAATTCCCTACAGCCATTCTCCCATGAACGCATCCATCTCTTCCGCATGCGCTTCAAGGCTCTGGAGGAGCTTGAACTGTGCTTTCGTACGGATCAGGTTGTGTTTGGGGCTGTGGATTTTGTAGTATGTATCGCCGTTGATGTAGTCGGTCAGGAAACGGACGGTCTGCATATAAGTCAACAGGCGGCCTCCATACGGGAGCAGCTTGATCTCCGTCGGTGTCAGGAATGACTTGGCTTTCTCCATGTAGCCGCGCGTGTAGGCTTTGAAGATGTCCATGTTGACGTTGACGTTGTCCAGGTTCTCGTCGTCTTCGGCACCGGTGTTGGCTCCTGTGCGGATGAAGTCGCCGATGTCGGACAGGACGAAGCCTGGCATGACGGTGTCGAGGTCGATCACACACAAAACCTTGTCGGTTTCGGCGTCGAACATCATGTTATTGACTTTCGTGTCGCAATGGTTCGTACGTTTCTTCAGCTTGCCTTCGCGGTAGAGGCGTTCCTGGATGCACATGGCTTCGGCGCGTTTCTCGATTTCGTCGATCAGGTCTTTCACTTCGTCCAGACGTCCGGCGGCATTCGCTTTCACGGCGTCGTGGAACTGTTCGAGACGGAACTCCATGTTATGGAAGTTGGGGATCGTTTCGCCCAGCGTTCCTTCCGGAATATCGGACAGCATGGACTGGAAGTCGCCGAACGCCTTGCCGGCTTCGTAAGACAGTTCGGGTGTCACCTCTTCGTAGCTTTTGCTGTTCGGAATGAACAGGCATACGCGCCAGTAGCTGTCGCCGTCGAAGTAATACAGTTTGTTGTCTTTTGTCGGAAGGAAGGTCAGCACCTTGCGGTCGATGTCGCTTTCGCCTTTTTCCTCCAGTTTCTTACGGATATGTGAAGTGACGACCTGGATGTTGTTTTGCAACATGTCCACATTGGTGAAGATCAGGTGGTTGATGCGTTGCAACACGTATTTGATTTCGCCTTTTTCGTTCGTTACTTTCAGCGTATCGTTGATGTGTCCGTTTCCGAATGGTTCTGCGGAAACAACTTTCTCTGTGAGCTGGAACTGGTCCAGGATGTTCAGCAATTGTTCTTTAGTTTTTGACATGGTATAATGTTAATTGATAAATGAAACTAAGCTGGTACACTGTTTTCATAAAGGAACTCAGGAGCGAATCCGATCTCATTATTCCAATCGATCGTAAAAGGATCAATATTGAATCGTTTGAAATAATTCAGATCACGAAGTTTGCTGCAAATTCCTTTAGACAGCAAGGAAGAAAAATCCATTAATTTTTCCTGGCCGTCACTAAACCAAATACGTAAAATATAATCGTGGACGTATTCGGCTTTTAATACAGTAAGCAATTTATTTCCGTTCATGATGCAATACTACTTTAAAGGCTCAATTTTTAACGGCGCTTCATAATTGCAGAGACGTTCCCAATTTGCCAATAATTCGTCTTTATGTAAGTCAAGCCATTCATAAACCAACGTCAGAGCCCTTCTTGGCAAACAGCCTGTAATAATACCGTCTTTTATGGTGATTATCGCTTTATATTCCTCATACCATATATGGAAATGGGGAGGATTATGTTCATTTATATACATATAAATAACAATTCCATAGAAACGACTGATCTCTGGCATAGTTGACTGTTTAGAATAACTTTTAGACAAAGATATGTATTTCTTTCCAATCTTCTATGTTTTGTTCTGTGTAATCTGCTATTTCATCTTATAAACGGAATGTAATGATAATAAGAAAGGCCATCCCGTGAAGGACAGCCTTTCTTATTTCTTTTTATAATTGTCAATTGTCAATTCTACATTGTCAATTGAATAATTATTTCTTGTTGCGGTTACCGTAGCGGCTCATGAACTTATCGACACGTCCGGCAGTATCCACCAATTTAGCCTTACCTGTGTAGAACGGGTGAGATGTGCTGGAGATTTCGACTTTTACCAACGGATAAGTAACGCCGTCAATTTCGATCGTTTCTTTTGCATTGATAGTAGAACGAGTGATAAATACGTCCTCGTTTGACATGTCCTTGAATACTACAGGACGATAGTTGTCAGGATGAATTCCTTTTTTCATTGCTTTGTTATCTTATTTTTAATTTATATTCTTATTACTTAGTCTGGTAACCGGTATTTTGGGTTGCAAAGGTATGGATTAGAGTTGAACTAACAAAGAAAATCCAAGTATTTTTTCTCGGAAGTCTACTTTTGCGTTATTTTACATGTTCAAAAGCATAATGTTCACGGATAGTTATTATCTTTGTGCAAGATTTTCAATCATTAACGTAATAACATATACAACAATGGTAAATTACAAAGATTTAGGTTTGGTGAACACAAGAGAAATGTTCGCTAAGGCCATCAAAGGCGGATACGCTATTCCGGCTTTCAACTTCAACAACATGGAACAGATGCAGGCTATCATCAAGGCTGCTGTAGAAACAAAGTCTCCGGTTATCCTGCAGGTTTCCAAAGGTGCACGCCAGTATGCTAATGCAACTCTGTTGCGTTACATGGCTCAGGGTGCGGTTGAATATGCTAAGGAATTAGGATGTGAAAAACCTCAGATCGTTCTTCACCTGGATCACGGTGATACGTTTGAAACTTGCAAGAGCTGTATCGACTCCGGTTTCTCTTCTGTCATGATCGACGGTTCTCACCTGCCTTATGAAGATAACATTGCGTTGACTAAGAAAGTAGTTGAATATGCTCACCAGTTCGATGTAACCGTAGAAGGTGAACTGGGTGTTCTGGCCGGCGTTGAAGACGAAGTTTCTTCCGACCACCACACTTATACGAACCCTGAAGAAGTAATCGACTTCGCTACTCGCACAGGTTGCGATTCTTTGGCTATCTCGATCGGTACTTCTCACGGTGCTTACAAGTTCACTCCGGAACAATGCACAATCGACCCTGTTACAGGCAAGATGGTTCCTCCTCCATTGGCATTCGACGTTTTGGACGCTGTAATGGAAAAACTTCCGGGATTCCCTATCGTTCTTCACGGTTCTTCTTCTGTTCCGCAGGAAGAAGTTGAAACAATCAACAAATATGGTGGCGCTTTGAAGGCTGCTATCGGTATTCCTGAAGAATGGTTGCGTAAGGCTGCTACATCTTCTGTTTGCAAGATCAACATCGACTCAGACTCTCGTCTGGCTATGACTGCTGCTATCCGTCAGACTTTCGCTGAAAAACCGGCTGAATTCGACCCGCGTAAATATCTGGGCCCGGCTCGTGATAACATGGAAAAGCTGTACAAGCACAAAATTATCAATGTACTTGGTTCTAACGACAAACTCTAATTCCTGCAAGGGAACGAGATATAGGAAAGGGGCGCCGGTGGGCGTCCCTTTTTTTATTTCGCCCAGCACGACATATCCTAACGGGTGTAAGTCCCTAATGCGCCCTGACAACGGTAAGCATACGGTTCACCCGATAATCATTGGGGATAACCACAAGGATGAGGCAAATTATACAATAACCCTCTTTTTGGGCGTTTTTCTATTTCGTCCGAAATCTTGATCCATTTTAGATTGACTCTTTTCACGGTTTTAATCTTCTTTACTGACAACAGATGGAGTGAGGTGCGCAGTCCGTTGCGAAAAACGTGCAATTTGATTACCAAAAGAAGGAAACACCGACAATGTGATAAAGCTTAACTCCCGGAGAATCGAATATTTGAAAATAAAACGGACGGCGTTCCAAATATCGCAA
>NZ_QREV01000041.1 GCF_003363715.1 Parabacteroides acidifaciens | reverse complement strand
GAGTTATTTGGGAAGGAAATCCCTTCGGTCAAGAAGTTTAACCTTAAATTGAGTACATTACCCGCCGAAAAGCATCCCTTCTATTACAAGGCGGCCTACGACGCCGCTTTTACGGAGTGGGACACGCTTGCAAAAAGTTACCGTACATTTCTCACAAACCTGTTGTTGCACGATAAGCAACATACAGTCGACTACCTGCGCCGGCACACAGTGTTCGGCTCGCTGGTCTACATCCTCCGCGAACCCGTCTTGCTTCGGCGCCTGCTCTCGCTATCGGAAGGAAAGGGCAACGGCGGCGTCCCGTCGTACAGGCATCTATCTTTCTGCCTGCTCCTTGCTTTCGACTTCCCCGAAACAGTAGATTACCTGAGCGACAAACTGCGCAAAGACTCCGCCACAACCGACGACCTCTGCGACTTGATGGACCTGGTCCGCTTGGATAATGAGCCGGGACGCTTGTAGCCACGCACTGAAAACAAAAGCGTTCTTTGAAAGATTGTGTTGGTGAAAAGGAAAGGAAAGCGTATCTTTGCATCGTAAACCAAAAGAAAGGAGGAGAGCTGTATGGCAAGACCTATTAAGGAAACCCCGATACTTTATGGGGAAGATGCCCGGAGATTTCTGGAACGGATGAAGAATCCGCCAAAGGAAACGAAGGAAGAACGTGAACGCCGTTTGGCGCATTATAGAGCAGTGATGAGTGTCTTTAAAGATTAGTGCACTATGATTTTGACGGAAGAGAGGTTTCTGGCAACGTATGAGGTACGACGCTTGAAGAAAAAAGAGACAGTAAAATCGTTCGATTGCGGTGACGCCGATTTGAACGATTTTATTTTGAACGAATCTCATCTTTACAGAAAAGTATTGTTAGCCGTGAGTTATGTGGCAGAAAACAAACTGGATAATTACAGTGTTTCTGCCTATTTTAGTTTGGCAAACGACAAAGTTTCCCTGAATGATTTCGGATGTAAGACGGATTTCAATCGTTTTCGCAAGCATCGTTTCGTTAATGAGAAGCGTCTGAAAAGTTATCCGGCTACTAAGATATGTCGTTTGGGGGTGGACACTTCTGCAAAAGGTTTGCACCTCGGTTCTTTTTTGTTGGATTTTATCAAGAGTTATTTTGTCATCAACAACAAGACCGGTTGTCGTTTCTTGACCGTAGATGCTTATGCTGAAGCCATTCCCTTTTATTTGAAGAACGGTTTCATCCCCCTGAATGACGAAGATGCTGATGCCGATACCCGTTTGTTGTATTTTGATTTAGCAACCATAGCCGACGATGAATTAGATGATTAAACTCTTGACAGATTGTTTTATGCGGAAAAGAAATTCCGAACTATTTTGTTATCGCGCTGTCTTTCTTTCTAAAAGGCTACAGCAGTGATAATATCTGTCCCTTTTTCCTGTCATTTTTTTTTTGATAGGAAAAGTTTGCGTAAGTTTGCGGTTTCAAAAGAATATAAGTAGTATGTTTAAGGATAAAACAATTGTATATACATCTGGAACATTCGACATGTTCCATTACAACCATCTCCGGATGATAAATTATGCCCGCAGTATTGCGGATATATTGATCGTAGGTGTAAGCACGGATGAATTAGTGTCTTCTTATAAAGCGAAACCGATTATCCCTTTTACCGAACGCCTGCAGATTATCGAAGCATTGAAAACTCCGGATATTGTGATTCCGCAACATACACTGGACCATTCTGAAATAGTGAAAAAGCTGAATATCGATGCTTTTGTCGTGGGAGATGACTGGTACGGTAAATACGACTATTTGAAAGACCTGGGTGTACAGGTGTTTTACTTCCCTTACGGCACAGGCGTTTCTTCTTCGAACCTGAAGAAAACGATTCACGATTCTTATGAAGCGAATTTGAAGTCTCAGCGTCAGTCCAAGCCTGAATCCGTCAAAGGTTTCGGTGAAAAAGAGTGAGGGTTG
Source organism: Parabacteroides acidifaciens (assembly GCF_003363715.1). Classification (GTDB taxonomy): domain Bacteria; phylum Bacteroidota; class Bacteroidia; order Bacteroidales; family Tannerellaceae; genus Parabacteroides; species Parabacteroides acidifaciens. Next base: position 44,299 of record NZ_QREV01000041.1, on the reverse strand, counting down.
CAGATGGGACAGTTTATATTGATAACAGGGGGGACAAAAGGAATCGGTAAAGCGGTTGCCTCTTGCCTGGCAAAAGCCGGGCATAATCTGCTCCTTACCTATGCTTCGGATGAAGGCGAGGCTATCCGTGCCGTAAACGGATTGCAGCAGCAGTTCGGCGTGGAGGTCGATTCGCTTCAAGCTGATATTTCCGATAAAAATACGATTGACAAGATAGAACAATACCTGGATGACCGCGACATACGGTTGGAAGCGGTTGTTTTTAATGCCGGTCTGACTTGCCGGGATCCGTTTGAGGAGCTGGATATGGCAGAGTGGGAGCGGGTATTTTTTGCCAATGTGCATTTCCCGGTTTTCCTGTTGCAGCGGATTGTCCGTCGCATCGGCAAAGGGGGAAGCATTGTCTTCACCGGTTCGCTGATGGGGATTCAGCCCCATTCGGTTTCATTGGCCTATGGCGTGACGAAGAGCGCCGTGCATTCGCTGGTGAAAAATATGGTGAAATTCCTCGTGCCGTATGAACTGCGTGTGAACGCTGTGGCACCCGGTTTCGTCGATACCGAATGGCAGAAGACAAAGCCTGCCGAGATACGCCGTAATATCGAAAACAAGGTTTCGTTGGGGCGTTTCTGCGATCCGGAAGAGTTGGCGGAGGTATATAAGATGTTAATAGAAAATAGTTATTTTAATGGCGAAGTGGTCGTTGTAGACGGCGGTTATTCGTATAAATAAAAGATAAATGAGCGATTTGGATAAGGAATACGAGGCTTCGTTGAAGTCGATAGAAACAGAAAATAAGATTGACCGGATTTTTTATCGTCCTATCGGTTTCCGCATTGCCCGTATGCTGAAAGGTACAGGTATTACTCCTAATATGGTGACTGTGGTGTCCATCTTTGTGGGGGCGGCAGTCGGTTTCTTTTTCTATCATGACGATTTGATTTATAACATATGCGGCATCCTGTTGCTGGTGCTTGCGAATATCCTGGATTGCGTGGATGGGCAGTTGGCCCGGTTGACCGGCATCAAATCGGCTATTGGCCGTATCCTGGATGGCTTTGCCGGAGATATCTGGTTCGCTTGTATATACGTAGCTTTTGCGCTCCGCCTGTCTCACGATTACGGGACGGACTGGTTCTTTGCCTTAGCGGTCCTTTCAGGTCTGTCGCATCTGGTGCAGGCTAATATCACGGACTATTACAAGACACTTCATTTGTATTTCATCAGTAAGGATAAAGGTGCTGAGTTCCAGACATTGGAACAGGTACGTGCCCGCCATAAGGAGATGAAATACGGTATAAACAAATTCTTTTATTTCCTGTATCGTGGCTATACGCTTTTACAGGTGAAGGCTACCCCTTCTTTGCAAGGAATGCTCCGCAGCCTGCATGCCCGTTATGGGGATAATATACCGGAGGATATCCGCGTCAGGTTTCGCAAGCAGAGCAAGGAACTGATGCGTATGATCGACCTGCTGACCTTCAACGGACGTACGATCGTAATGTTTATCGTCGTGCTGGTCGGGGAGGTCTGGTTTTATTTCCTCTATGAGATAATCGTGTTGAACATCGTTTTGCTGCTTGCCATGCGGAAGCACGAAAAGATGTGTGCAACATTCTATAAACAATAACTTATGAAAGAGAGCGTAGTAGACATCCATGATTTACAGCAGGTCGCCCCGTTCTTTAAAAGTCGTTTCGGTGCATTTCTCGGAAATGCGCTGATCAAATGGTTTAACATCGAAAAGGTAAACCGGGTACATGCTAACAACTGCCACCTGCGGGGGGCTGCTTTTACAACGGCTTTGCTGAATGATCCGTTGATTGATATTCAATACAGGTTGCACAATGCCGAAGTGTTGGACCACTTGCCGGAAGGTGCGTTTGCAACTGTCTCCAACCATCCGATCGGGTCGATAGACGGCATTATGCTGATCGATATATTTGCTTCGCGGCGTCCGGATTTTAAAGTGATGGTCAACGGAGTGTTGACAAAGATCGGCGCGATGGAAGACAATTTCGTCTCTGTCACTCCCGATTCCAACAAGCAAGGGGCCAATCCCAAAAATATAAACGGAGTCCGCCTCTCCCTGCAACAACTGAAAGAGGGCCATCCGATGGGCTTTTTCCCGGCGGGCGGTATCTCGATGTATAATAAGAAAACAAAGAGGATACAGGATTTGCCCTGGACGCACAGTGTGATCCGCCTGATCCGGAAATCCAAAGTGCCTGTCTATCCTGTCTATTTCGATTTTCTGAATTCCCGCTTTTTCTATTGGCTGGGGCGTATCGACTGGCGTATCCGTACGTTGCGGATACCGACCGAAGCGTTTAACAAACGCGGACGTACGGTCGACGTCTATATCGGCGAGCCTGTCACTCCGGAAGAAATCGGGGCGATCGCCGATGATAAAGACCTGGCCGAATTCCTGTATCAGCGGACATACGGTGCTAAAAAATAACAAAGCGGCACAGAAACCACCTGCAGATTCGGTAAATTGGATTAAGATTTGTAATTTTGGCAGGTTAAACTGAAATAATTACAGATAGAAGATATGATTAAGGTTGACGTGCAACAGATAAAGCAGCGTTTTGGGATTATCGGCAATAATGCCGCGTTGAACCGTGCTATCGATGTTGCCTTACAAGTCGCTCCGACGGATTTGTCTGTGCTGATTACCGGAGAGAGCGGTGTCGGTAAAGAAACTTTTCCTCAGATAATACATCAGAACAGCCCGCGTAAGCATGGGCAATATATAGCCGTGAACTGTGGCGCCATCCCTGAAGGAACGATCGATTCCGAATTGTTCGGGCATGAAAAGGGTTCTTTTACAGGGGCTTTGTCCGACCGTAAAGGCTATTTCGAGGTGGCGGACGGCGGAACTATTTTCCTGGATGAGGTAGGGGAGTTGCCGACTCCGACGCAGGCACGACTGCTGCGTGTGTTGGAAACGGGCGAGTTCATTCGTGTCGGTTCTTCCAAAGTACAGAAAACAAATGTCCGTATCGTAGCGGCTACCAATGTGAACCTGACGCAGGCCGTTGCGGAAGGCAAGTTCCGCGAGGACTTGTTCTATCGTTTGAGTACGGTACCTATCCAGGTTCCTCCTTTGCGCGAGCGGGGGGAAGATATAATCTTGCTGTTCCGTAAGTTTGCCGGTGATTGTGCGGAGAAATACCGCATGCCGCCGATCCGCCTGGATGAGGAAGCGCGCCAGTTGATGCTGTCGTACCGCTGGCCGGGCAACGTCAGGGAATTGAAGAATATCACCGAACGTATTTCCGTGATCGAGGAGAACCGGGATATCACAGCTCCCACGCTCCGCCTATATCTGCCGGATCTGAATATGGAGAAATATCCGGTCCTGGTCAAGCAAGATCCGGATCAGAAGATATTTAACAGTGAACGGGAAATCCTGTATCAGGTATTGTTCGATATGAAGAAAGATGTCAACGACCTGAAAAAGTTAGTGCACGATATTATGGGAGGCAAGATGCCGATCGATGTTCCCGAAGAACCGGTGACGTATCCGCATCCGATTCATTCCGCACATCCGGTTCATCCCGTTCCCACCATCCAGGAAGCCGAAGCGGTGGAAGAGGAAGAGACGTTGTCGTTGGAAGAGGTCGAGAGAGAGATGATCCGCAAAGCGCTCGAGAAACATAACGGGCGCCGTAAGAATGCCGCTGCGGACCTGAAGATATCGGAGCGTACCCTGTACAGAAAAATTAAAGAATATAATCTGGAATAAAAGATGTTGAAGAATAATAAGATATGGCTTTTCTGCCTGATCGGGCTGATTGTGACGGCTTGTTCGATCTCCTATAAGTTTAATGGTGCCTCTATCGACTATACGAAGGTCAAGACGATCACCATCAAGGATTTCCCCAACCAGGCCCCGCTGGTCTATCCGCCCCTTTCGCAGAAGTTCACGGAAGCCCTGAAGGATATTTATATCCGCCAGACCCGCCTGCAACTGGTCAACAGCAATGGCGACCTCGATCTGGAAGGTGAGATCACCGGCTACGACCTGACTCCTATGGCAGTCAAGGAAGATGCCTATGCGTCACAGACCAAGTTGACGATTACGGTGCGTGTTCGCTATTCCAACCGGGTGAACCCGGAAGAAGATTTCGAGCAGAGTTTCTCGGCTTATCGTGAGTTCGATGCGACTCAGATGTTACAGCAGGTACAGGACCAGCTGTCGGAAGAGATTACGGATGAGTTGGTCGACCAGATTTATAATGCAACCGTTGCTAACTGGTAAGGATGAAAGCGGCTGATTTATATCAATTGATGGGAAATCCCACGCTGCTGACTGAGGAAACGCTTCCCCAGTTGAAGCAGATCGTGGACGAGTTTCCCTATTTTCAGATAGCCCGGATGCTTTACCTGAAGAATCTGGCTGTTCTGAGCGATATACGTTTCAGCACTGAACTCAAAAAAATGGCGATATTTATTCCTGACCGCAGGAAACTCTTCACCTTGATAGAAGGAGAGCGCTACGGTCTGCAATCCAAGCCGGTAGAAGAGAAAACACCGTCACAGGAAGATGCTTTTTCCCTGATCGACGCTTTCCTGTCCAACCGAGAAGAGGAGGAACCGAAGGCGGATGCTTCACTCTTGTTCCAGCCGTCCGTTTCGTCCGATTATATCTATTGGTCGCTGACAAAAGAAAACGAACAGCCCGAGGAAAAAGAAGAGGTCCGTTTGCAGCATCACGACCTGATCGACTCTTTTATCCGCAACGAGGAACAGCGCCCGCCCGGAAGTGGTCTGAATCTGGATGCGGAAGCTCCGGAAGCAAGCACTCCCGAAAATCTGGCCGAGCTGGAAGAAGGACAGCATAAATCGCTGGACGACTCCTATTTTACCGAGACTTTGGCCCATATTTACATAAAACAGAAGCGATATGAGAAGGCATTGCAAATAATTAAAAACTTAAACTTGAAATATCCAGAAAAAAATGTTTACTTTGCAGACCAAATCAGATTTCTTGAAAAGTTGATTATTAACACTAAAAAATAAAACAAAGATGTACGTATTTATTTCTATCTTAATCCTGATCGCATCTATACTATTGATCTTGATTGTATTGATACAGAACTCAAAAGGCGGAGGTCTGGCTTCAGGATTCTCTTCTTCTAACCAAATTATGGGGGTACGCAAAACCACGGACTTTCTTGAAAAAGCAACATGGAGCCTTGCCGGTACCGTTGTTGTTTTAAGTATTGTGATTACTGCTTTCATTCCAAGAGCTCAGCACACTACCCAGTCTGAAATCAAAGAACAGATAAACAACGCTGTAACGATCGATCCGAATACGGTAGCTCCTGACTTCGGTACGGCTCAGCAGCCTGCTACAGCCCCTGTTCCTTCTGAAGATACTCCGGCTAATTAATTAGAAACGAATTTTCTGATATAGAGAAGAGGTATTCCGCAACCGGGATGCCTCTTTTTTTGTTATCTTTTATATAATTATCGATAAATGGATAGATATAATTGATCGTGGGAGATATTATTTTCTTGTATCTTTGTCTAAAAAGGATGTGCAAACAGGCACCCTCCTCTAAACAGTAAACGAATATGATGGACTTAATTAACTTTAATGGATTATTGATAGGTATCGCAACCTTCTTGATTATCGGGCTTTTTCATCCGGTCGTAGTGAAAGCGGAATATTACTGGGGTACGAAATGCTGGTGGATTTTTCTCCTATTGGGTATTGTCGGAACAATCGCCTCTTTGCTGATCGAAAGCGTTTTCTTTTCGGCCATTTGCGGCGTTTTCGCATTCTCTTCCTTCTGGACAATAAAGGAGGTGTTCGAACAGGAAGAACGCGTCCTCAAAGGCTGGTTCCCCAAGAATCCAAAGCGGACCTATCCGGAAAAGTAAAGTCCGGTCAGTATTTCAAATATTATTAGTATCTTTGTCCCGTTAAATATATTCAGTATGAAGACAAAGAAGAAAGATTCGTTTATGGATTACATCAAGGCGAACCGAAAAGGAAGTAGGGAAGCGGAGATTGAGAATCACGGCCATCCGGTCAGCTTTAACCGGGTGCATGTATCGAGAAAGGTTTATAACCGTAAAAGAGATAAGGCAGATGCCCAGAGGCGTCTGCCTTATTTGTTTTTGACTGTTTGTCTTAATTAATGGGAGTGGTTGTAGTTGCGGGCCGGGTATTTTTCCTTAAACCATTCAACTAACCTTCCGTCCTTAAAACTCAGGATATAATATCCTTCCGTATCCTCCATCATGGAGGCTGTCTTATAGCTGATACTTTCAATCGCCCCTTCAGGTGTCATGCGGGCACCGGCAGACTCAAAATCTTTTCCTAACACAGAGATTACTTTCTTCTTGGTCATTCCTAACTCGATATCTTTCATCTTGCCGTCCATCTGGTAAGGCTGCATAAGTGTTCCGCAGCCTGTCAACAGCAATGCGACTAATAACATATACGCCCATTTCATCCTATTCATATGCCTTTATTTTTATGGTTTGTAAACACAGAGCTAAGATAGTATTATTTTGTACATAAACAGGAGGAAAGCATATAAAAAAAGAGGAAAACCTAAAAGATTTTCCTCTTCTTGAGAGCGGAAGACGGGGCTCAAACCCGCGACCCTCAGCTTGGAAGGCTAATGCTCTATCGACTGAGCTACTTCCGCATGTTCAATTAAAAAGGGTGGGCAGTGATGGATTCGAACCACCGAAGTCGAAAGACAGCTGAGTTACAGTCAGCCCCATTTGGCCACTCTGGTAACTGCCCCCGTTATTTTCAATTGCAGTGCAAAGGTACGATTATTTTTGAAACCTGCAAGTGTTTAGGCTGAAAAATTTACCATTTTAAGTGCGGTAACTGCGGCTTCATCGCCCTTGTTTCCGTACTTGCCGCCTGCGCGGTCTTCGGACTGCTGCATGTTGTCTGTTGTTAATAAACCGAATATGAACGGGATATCATACATCAGGTTGAGTTCCGTAATGCCTTGTGTAACGCCGGAGCATACATAGTCAAAATGGGGAGTATCACCTTTTACAACGCATCCTAAAACGATAACGGCATCCAATTCTTTTGTTTCAGCCAGTCTTTTTGCACCGAAAGTCAGTTCGAAACTGCCCGGTACTCGTTTCACGTATATGTTTTCTGCTTTTACGCCATGCTTTTCCAGTGTGTTGCAGGCACCTTCCAGTAGTTTTTCGGTGATGTGCTTGTTCCATTCCGCTACGACAATACCGATGGTCATGTCTGAACCGTCGGGAACACTATTGAAGTCGTACTCCGATAAATTTTGATAAGCTGTTGCCATATTCTTATTATTAAAAGAAAAGGATGTCTCGTCAGAACAAGGCATCCTCTTTTATGATTATAAATACTGTGTAAGCAGATGATTTTATTTATTCAAAGCAGATGCGCGTGTGATATATTTATCGATGTCGCTTGCTTCCATTGAATTGTAATACTTCTCTTTGATTGCTGTATAAGCCTTGACAGCATCTCCATACTGTTTCAGGTTCTCGTAAGCGATACCGGCTTTCTTCAAGTATGCCGGGCTGACTACTTCATTGTCGGCCTGTTTAGCTGCTTTTTCGAAATAGCTGATACCTTCCTTGATGTTGCCCATATTGACGTAGCAGTCGCCGATCAGGCCGGTTACAGCCGGAGAGATCATCTTGTCGCCACCGCTGAAAGATTTCAGCATATCCAGCGCTTTTTCGTTGTTGCCCATCTTGAAGTAGCAAATACCTGCGTAAGCTTTTGCCAGATTTGCGGCAGATGTGCTGCCATACTGGTCGATGATGGCTTCGAATCCTTCATAGTCTGCACCATTACCGTTAAGTGCCAGGTTGAAAGAATCTCTTGCAAAGTATTGTTCACCTTTGAACATAGCTGCTGCGGCCTTCTTCTCCTGCGGGATCAAATATCCGTGTTTGATACCTAAAACCGCTCCAACAACGAGTGCGATAGCGATGATACCATAAATGATTTTCTTTGAATTGTTTTCAATGAACTGTTCCGATTTCGAAACAATTTCTTCGACCTCTAACTCTTTGTTGGTGTCTTTTTCCTTAGTAGCCATAATGTTTTATAGTTGTTATTATTTTATCACTGTTTTATGCCTGTGGCAATTCAAGTCGCAAAAGTAGTTTTTTTTACTGAGAAAATCTATACTTAGAAGTATATTTTTTAATTTTGTGCGACTAATATAGTGCGGATGATACTTAAAAAGCTTTCTATACTCAATTACAAAAATATTCTCCAGGCAGAAGTTTCTTTCTCTCCCGAGATTAATTGCTTTTTCGGGAATAACGGAATGGGAAAGACGAATTTGCTGGACGCCATTCATTATCTCTCTTTTTGCAAGAGCCATGTCAATACGCCCGACTCCCAACTTATTAATAATGGTCAGGATATGTGTGTGTTACAAGGTAATTACGATTATGAAGGACGGGAGGAAGAGATATTCTGTGCCATCCGCCGCCGGCAGCGGAAACAGTTCAAACGGAATAAAAAAGAATACGACAAGCTGTCGGAACACATCGGGCTATTGCCGTTAGTGATGGTGTCGCCCGCCGATTCCGAACTGATACAGGGCGGGAGCGAGGAGCGCCGCCGTTTCGTCGACGTGATCATTTCGCAGCAGGACAAGCCATATTTGCATGCGCTTATACAATATAATAAGGCGTTGCTCCAGCGAAATTCATTGCTGAAGGACCAGTGCACGGACGCTTCCCTGTACGAAGTGCTGGAGATGCAACTCGATATGTACGGGCGGATGGTGTATGAGAAGCGGCAAATGCTGGTAAATGATTTCACCCCGATATTCAATGAATACTACCAGACGATCTGCCGTTCGACCGAACAAGTCGGCTTGCGCTATATCTCCCAACTCGAACGCGGCAGCCTGGCGGATATGCTGGCTGCCAACCGGGAGCGCGACCGTATCCTCGGCTATACCTCGACCGGCATTCATAAAGATGAGTTAGAGATGACGCTGAACGACTACCTGATCCGCCGTGTCGGTTCACAGGGGCAGAATAAAACGTATCTGATCGCGCTCAAGCTGGCGCAGTTCGTTTTCCTTTCACGCCGGGGGCAGGCATGTCCGATCTTGTTGTTGGACGATATCTTCGACAAGTTGGATGCCGACCGGGTGGAGCAAATCATCAAGTTGGTGAGTGGCGATCAGTTCGGGCAGATATTCATAACGGATACGAACCGTAAATATCTGGATGCAATCCTGCAGTCGATCAATCACGGGTATGCTCTGTTTAGGGTCGAACAGGGCGAAGTCCAACCGATGGAGGAAGCGGAATGATACGCCGGAATGCACAGACATTGGGCGAGGCGATCCGGGAGTTCTTCGAAGACAACGCCGAACTGCGCGGGAAGATTTTAGAGATACGTGTCCAACGGGCCTGGGGTGAGATAATGGGGCCGATGGTCGCACAATACACACGTAATATATATGTAAAGGACCGTGTGCTGCATGTTTCCCTCACGTCCTCCGTCTTGCGCAGCGAATTGGTGTTGTGCCGGGAACGTTTGATAAAGAGCTTGAACGAGTATGCCGGGGCGGAAGTTTTGCAGGATATCGTGATCAGATAATCTCTTTTTCGGTTACGATCAAGTCCATTTTTCGGTCGAACGGTTCGACCGGGATAGTGTCTTTCAATTGGAAATCATAGCAAATCCCGATTTTCGGTACGTCCAGTGTGGAAAGGAGGCGGTCGTAAAAACCTTTTCCCCGTCCGAGGCGGTTACGCCCGCGGTCGAAGGCGACACCGGGAACTATCACAAGGTCTATCTCGTTTTCCGCAACCGGCTGGCATGTTTCCGTCGGCTCCAGGATACCGAAAGCTCCGGCTTTCAAGGATTCTTTTCCGGCATAAAGCAACAATTGGAGGTCGTTCCCTTTCACAACAGGGAGAAGAAGTCTCTTTTTTAGGTGCCATTTTTCGATAAAGGCGGCCGTTTGTACTTCTCCCGGAAGGGCGTGGTAGAGCGCAATACAGGAAGCTTGCCGGAAGAGACCGGTCTCTTCCAGCCGTTCCGTTATCTTAGCAGAGAGTTCCAGCAATGCAGTCTTCGTATATGATCTCTTTAAGGAGGCCATATCTTCTCGAAGTGCTTGTTTGGCTTTGTGCAATTCCATCTTCTGTTATATTTTTATTTTCCGGTGTCGGGACCGATTTACCTTCGTTCAGCACTTTGATCGCACGTTTCAGTGTGACGTCGTCATTCTGGAAAATAGGATAGAAGCCTGCTTCGTCAAAGAAGTTGCGGACGATGTAGGCATGTATCTGTTTCTCCATCAGCTTGCTCGATATGTTGATCAGATGCGGGCGTTTCTTGATGCCTTTCGCTGTCGCGTAGTTGATGAAGTCGGACAGCAACGGTTGCTGTTGCAGGTATTTGTACAACTCCTGGTAGGTCTTGAAAGAAGACAGCTTGTCGTAATTGCGGTCCGAGTATTCGAGTGCATACAGGTTCAGCGTTCCGCTATTGACCACATTGGAGAAATAAGTCGTCACGCCGCTGGTGTCGCGCGGGATAAAGATATCCGGCATGATACCGCCGCCGCCGTAAACCGTACGTCCCATGACGGTCTCGTATTTTTCGCCATTGTCCTGTTTGATGCTGTCGGCAGAGTCAAACTCTCCGTGCATGAAACGGTTGTAGATATCCTGTTCATATTCGTTGTCTTTGCCCAATTCATATTTTTTCTGGATGCAGCGTCCGGACGGCGTGTAGTAGCGGGCGATTGTCAGGCGGATTTCCGAGCCGTCGCTAAGTTGGATCGGCGACTGCACCAATCCCTTGCCGAACGTACGGCGGCCGATGATCAGACCCCGGTCGTTGTCCTGGATCGCCCCGGAGAAGATTTCGCTGGCGGAAGCCGAGAACTCGTCTGTCAGGACTACGAGCGGTGCATCCTGGCAAGTGCCGGTTCCGTTCGTATAAACATCATTGCGCGGGAATGCCTTTCCTTCGGTGTAAACGATCAGGCGGCCTTCCGGCATAAATTCGTTAACCATATTGATGGCGGCATCCATGTAACCGCCCGTGTTGCTGCGGAGGTCGATCACGAAGGAAGTGCAGCCGGCCTGTTTCAGTTTGGCGATTGCCGTGATAAATTCGTTATAGGTTGTACGTCCGAATTTGCTAACTTTGATGTAACCGATTCCTTTACTCACTTCGTAAGCTACATCGACGGAGTTCACGGGAACATCGCCACGGGTTACATCGAAATACAACAGGTCCGGTTCGTTTTTCCGTTTTACTCCTAACTTGACGGTACTGTTCTTGGCTCCGCGAAGTGTCTTCATGATTACTTCCTGGTCGCTCTTGTTGCCGGCATATAAGGAGTCGTTGATTGTAATGATACGGTCGAACGGCTTCAATCCCGCTTTTTCGGATGGTCCGCCGGGGATTACGTTAATGACCAAAACGGTATCCGTCTGCATATTAAAGGAAACGCCGATCCCGCTGAACGATCCTTCCAGGTCTTCGTTCACCCGTTGGGCGTCTTTGGCCGGTATATATACGGAATGCGGGTCCAACTCGCTGAAAACCTTAGGGATGGCATCTTCTACCAATTGTTTCATATTGACCGTGTCGACGTATTGTTCGTCAATGATGTCGAGTATGGCATTGATCTTGTTCCCGCTGGAATAAATATGTCTCTTACCCTGTGTCAGTCTAAGGTAATGATTTCCTACAAAGATCCCGAGAGCAACACTTAAAGCTATAATCACAGGCAGCCATACGGACAGCCTTCTATTCTTCTCCATAAAAACGTATCTTTATTCGTTTATATCTTCTATGTAATCAATAATAACACCTGCGCGACGCAATAGGTTGCAACCGTCCTCCACCCTGTATTTTTCAGAGTAGACCACCCGTTTGATTCCCGATTGGATGATAAGCTTGGCACATTCGATGCAGGGTGCGGATGTGACGTAAATAGTCGCTCCTTTGCTGCTGTTTGACGAAGCCGCCACTTTTGTGATTGCGTTAGCTTCGGCATGCAGGACGTAGGGTTTGGTGACATTATTCTCGTCTTCACAAACATTCTCGAAACCAGATGGCGTACCGTTATATCCGTCAGAGATAATCATTTGGTCTTTAACTATCAGTGCCCCAACCTGTCGTCTCTTGCAATACGAATTTTCCGCCCATACGGCCGCCATCCTGAGATAACGTCTATCCAATTCGAGTTGCTTTTCCTTCTTATCGCACATCGTTTTCTGATTTTATATACCTTATTATATAATAGCAGACAAAGGTACATATATTTGGGATATATGGAACAGCTTTAACGGTTTTTGTTTACCTCCGGTGGATTTTGAAAAAGATCCCGACGTCCCTTCCGGATTTTCCCGGCACGCTTTTGGAGGGGGTATTACCAGGAGGTTATTGTATAAAACGTATTTTTCCGGCTAAAAAGAGAACTGAAACTAAACAAATGTTAATCCACTTTTTTGACCTCAAAAAGGGGCTTTTTCGCCTTTTTTGAGCGTTTCCATCAATTACGACCGTCCTCTTTGCCATTGCGACCGTGCTAATGTGTAGTGCACTCGGCACCTCGCGAAGATTAGCACGGTCGTAATGGCGATTTGGACGGTCGTAATTGGAAAGAGGACCGTCTTCAGGGCAAAAAAGCCCCTAAATTTCCTTGCGATATTTGGGACGCCGTCCGTTTTATTTTCAAATATTCGATTCTCCGGGAGTTAAGGTTTATCACTTTGGCGGTGTTTCCGGTTTTCGAGAATCAAATTGCACGCTTTTTGGAATGGGCTCGGCACCCCTTTCCGGCTGTTGTCAGCTGGAAGGGGTAAATCCGTGAAAAAAGTCAATCCAAAATGGATCAATATTTCGGATGAAATAGAAAAATTACGAAAATGGGGGTTATTGTAATAATTGAATAAAGATTTTTGATTTGCGAAAATTCTATTTTTAATATATGGTTGATTAATAGGTGAATATTGTAAAATGGACTTTGGAACTTGTGTGAAAAGTTTCGCAAATCTTTGTTTTCAGCATTTTAGTTGTTACATTTGCGAAAATGCAGTGTGAAGGCATTTATGTTCTTTGACGTTTTGCTTTAATAATCAGATGCTTATGAAATGTATTTTTAGGCGTTTTTCGCAAATCTCCAAATTAAACAAGTATGTTTTTAGATTTGCGAAATTGTAAATGTTTGATAAATAGATAAATGAGCATGAATTGAACCTTGTTTTGTTTGAAATCTCGGATTCAATTGGGTACATTTGCGAAAAAATAGTTATAAATGGATTAACTCCCTGATTTAAAGTTCGAAGTAGCAAGAAGAAGTTCAAGATAAAGAAGTCTAAAGTGCTCTCTGATAGAATGTCAGGGAGTATTCCATTAGAATAAGGATTAAGACGGCTACCATCTTCTAATATCTATAATTCACTATTCAAGTCAGGGAGTATTCCATTAGAATAAGGATTAAGACAATATGTACGCTTCCAATACTTTATAATCAATCGTCAGGGAGTATTCCATTAGAATAAGGATTAAGACGGCTTTCAATCCCCAATAAAAGGAAAGGAGAAAGAGAAGTCAGGGAGTATTCCATTAGAATAAGGATTAAGACTGATACAATTCCAGATGTTGGAGCGCCCTGGAAAGAGTCAGGGAGTATTCCATTAGAATAAGGATTAAGACGCGTACTTGATGCACATATCCATTGTTTTCACAAAGTCAGGGAGTATTCCATTAGAATAAGGATTAAGACTTTCTTTGTTTTTTCCCTGAATGGTCAGATATTGAGTCAGGGAGTATTCCATTAGAATAAGGATTAAGACATTCCAAGTCTTCTTATACGACTATGTTCTCCTATTGTCAGGGAGTATTCCATTAGAATAAGGATTAAGACATAATTGTTGTTTATCGTACATACACGCTATTTTGTCAGGGAGTATTCCATTAGAATAAGGATTAAGACCAGAACATATTTGCTTATATAGCACATAATTCCGTCAGGGAGTATTCCATTAGAATAAGGATTAAGACATAATAAATAATTAATGTTCTTAACCGAGCAGAGTCAGGGAGTATTCCATTAGAATAAGGATTAAGACTTGCTTTTTTCCTAACTTACTCATAGCAAAAATGTCAGGGAGTATTCCATTAGAATAAGGATTAAGACGGTTTTATCGGGACCGACCGAGCACACAATGTCAGGTCAGGGAGTATTCCATTAGAATAAGGATTAAGACCTGATGTTAAATTTCTCATTACTGTATATTTTTAGTCAGGGAGTATTCCATTAGAATAAGGATTAAGACACATACTCATTAAGTTTAATACCATAAGTTCCGTGGGTCAGGGAGTATTCCATTAGAATAAGGATTAAGACTTCTCTTTGCGGTAGGCACAATTATCGCCGTTGACGATGTCAGGGAGTATTCCATTAGAATAAGGATTAAGACAAATTGTAACAACCTGCCGTCATAATATGCGGTGTCAGGGAGTATTCCATTAGAATAAGGATTAAGACAAATTCTCTCAAGCTTAGGCATGTTAACCTTGCTTGTCAGGGAGTATTCCATTAGAATAAGGATTAAGACAAGCAAGTGTGAACGTTGAACCTGCCTTATAATCCAAGTCAGGGAGTATTCCATTAGAATAAGGATTAAGACGTCATCCCCCAAATCTTGAATAAGAACCTCCTCTTGTCAGGGAGTATTCCATTAGAATAAGGATTAAGACAAGAGCTAATCCTGCAAAAGGTGAGTTCACGGAAGTCAGGGAGTATTCCATTAGAATAAGGATTAAGACGAATTTTCCGTTATCGGTCAAATAAACTGCCAAAGTCAGGGAGTATTCCATTAGAATAAGGATTAAGACCATTGACGGAGAAAGTAGCGCCATTGAAAGTTGTTTGTCAGGGAGTATTCCATTAGAATAAGGATTAAGACACGGCATATACCGCAAAAATCATTAACAACAACGGTCAGGGAGTATTCCATTAGAATAAGGATTAAGACCAATTAAGCTAACAAGTTCTTTTTCTTCCATTTTAGTCAGGGAGTATTCCATTAGAATAAGGATTAAGACACTGATAAACTCAGGTGTGTCAAATTCTGAAGAGCAGTCAGGGAGTATTCCATTAGAATAAGGATTAAGACAACATCCACCATCTCGGCCTTTTCATCCCCGGAATGTCAGGGAGTATTCCATTAGAATAAGGATTAAGACAGACGAAGCTGTGTAAAGAACCATCCCTTTTCTGAAAGTCAGGGAGTATTCCATTAGAATAAGGATTAAGACAAAATTTTTAATTTATGTTGGTTGGCTGTTTTAACCAGTCAGTGAGTATTCCATTAGAATAAGGATAATAAAACGATTGTTAACGAAAAATACGAATATGGAAACACAGAAGTCATGTTATTCAACATTGTGTACGGAAGCGTTTTTGTTTGAGGCGTGGAAGGCTGTTAAAAGCAAAAATGCTTCCGGGGGAATAGATGGGGTTACGTTAGCTTGTTTTGAAGATAATGTCCAGACATATATTTCAGAGTTGTCGGGTGAGTTGAGAGCTGGGATATGGTCTCCTGAACCGTATCTTAGCATTGAAATTCCTAAGAAGAAAAATGAAGTGAGGAAGCTGGGTTTGTTGTCTGTTAAAGACAAAATTGTGCAATATGCTATCAAAACTTTGGTAGAACCTCTTTTTGAAAATATTTTTGTTGATGCCAGTTATGGCTATCGTCCCAATAAAGGACATACGAAAGCTGTTAGGCGTGCATTGAACGAATGCCAGAAAAAGAAGAATAAATGGGTGTTGAAACTTGATATTGATAATTATTTTGACACGATCAATCATCATTTGTTGGCGGCCCGTCTTCATGCACTGATTCCGGACGAGGAGATTGTGAGGTTGATAATGCTTTCTGTGCAGATGGGAGTTGTCAACAAGCATTTAAAGTGGAACGATAGTCTGGAGGGAGTGCCGCAAGGCGCTATCCTTTCTCCTTTGTTGGCTAATTTTTATCTGCATCCTTTCGATAAATTCGTACAAACTTTATGTCGTTCTTATGTTCGTTATGCCGATGATTTTTGCTTGATGTGCGAAACGCATGAACAGGCGAAAGTCCTATTGAATCAATTATCTGTCTATTTACAAACGCATTTGGGATTGACTTTGAATACTCCGATAGTGGCAGATCTTCGTAAAGGCTGTGAGTTTTTGGGCATAACGATATCCAAAGGAGGATTGAGCTTATCGGAGAAAAAAGAGGCTGACTTGAAAGAACGGATAGCTAATTTGTCTATAACAAATAAAGGGTTTACATCTGTAAGTCTTCGTGCATGGAATGGGGTGCGGAACTATTACGGAGCGCTGTTACCTCAGTCGGTATTACATGCTTTGGATGATTTGCTCTATGATCGTATGAAACAGATTGTAATAGCTTCGTTTCAGCAGATAGCGAATCGAGCTGTTCTGATAAGGATTATGTCTGAAGTTGATTATCTTTCGAATGAATATCAATTGTATAAGAAAAGAATGCTTCAGGATTATGTGGAACTGTATGATCTCCAAAAAGGGAAGGAGAAAGAAAAAAGAGCGAAAGAGCAGAATAAGAAGATTATAGAACAGCGGAAAGCCGAATACCGGAAACGCGAAGGAGAAGGCAGTGAGTTGCTGATTAATACGTTCGGTTGTTTTGTCGGTCTTTCAGGTAAAGGTGTAACAGTGAAGCGGCAAGGAAAAGTGATCCACCAGAAGCCATTGGGCGCTCTTTCACATATAACGATTAGTAGCAAAGGAGTGACATTGTCTTCTAATCTGATTGATTATTGCCTTGCCAATAAGATTACCATCGATTTTTTCAACTCTTCAGGTTGGCATACCGGATCTATATTGTCGAATAAATATATCGAAAATACTTTATGGAACAAGCAGGCACAATGTGGAAAGGAAAAACGTTTGTCTTTGGCAACCTGTATTATAGAGGCAAAACTGAAAAATCAATTCTATTTAGTAAAATATTATCATAAATACCATAAGCATTGCTATGATACGCTTAGTGAAAAGTATGAGGATTTGTCGGTTTTTAATGTTCAATTCAAAACGTTTGTACGAGGACAGGACAAGATGGACGAAGAGTTCTTGATACAATTGGTGGGGCAAGAGTCGCAGGGGGCAATCAAGTATTGGGGATATATTCGTGAACTGTTGTCTGATGATAAGGTCGGTTTTGTCAAGCGTGAACGGAAAGGGGCTACGGATCTGGTAAACTGCATGCTCAATTATGGGTATGCAATATTGTATACGCGAGTTTGGCAGGCATTGCTTGGTGCAAAGCTCAATCCGTTTGACAGTATTATACATGTGCGGCAATCAGGCAAACCAACGTTTGTGTATGATGTAGTCGAAATGTTCCGTTCGCAGGTGGTAGACAGAGTGGTTATTTCGTTAATACAAAAAGGTCCGTCTTTGAGAGTTGAAAAAGGGTTATTGGAAGAGGAAACAAAGAAGTTGTTAATTAAAAGTATATTGGAACGTCTGAACCGGTATGAGAAATATCGGGGAGAAGAGATTACGATGGAGCAGATCATACGTAGGCAAGCTTGTGAGATGGCAGCTTGGATTGATGAGGGGAAGAAGTACAAACCTTATATAGCAAAATGGTGATGAGAGCAAAGAAAAATTTTATAGTGGTAGCATATGATGTGGCTGATGACAGGAGAAGAAGCCATGTGGTCAAGATGTTGGAAAAAATAGGTGTCCGTATCAATTATAGTGTTTTTGAATGTATGCTTACGGATGTGCAATTCGTAAAATTGCAAGAACGTATAAGTGCGGAGATAGATAATCGGGAAGATCGGATTGTGTATTATCCGATTTGTGTTAATTGTTATACGAAAATAGTATATCAACCGGATAGAAGATTGAAATATGAGAAAGTTATGGTGGTTTGATTATTTGCGAAAGTTAAAGATTAAGACTGCGTGTGTATGTATGTGTGGGGAGGCTTCATATATGGGAACCCCTTTATTTTGATGCGTTTGGTTGGTTTTATATAGAATTTCTTTGAATTAGAACACGATTGTGAGCAGATCAGGAAAAAAGTGAATGAAAAAAGGATTGGATTCAAAATAAATTACTAATATTGGGCATGAATAACTTGTAACACTTAATGATGATCTATTATGACTGCAACGCGAATAACGACAGCCCTGTTTAAAAATAGGATATCCAATGAAGAAATTCCGTTTTTTAGGGGAGCGATGATACGTTTATCTGGCGATGCACCTTTGTTTCATAATCATAATGGAGATGGCTTCAATTATGCCTATCCTTTGATACAATATAAGCGTATCAAGGGATGTGCTGCTTTAATAGGCATAAACCAGGGATCTGAAGCGGTGGAAAGCCTGTTGGGGGAGGAAAAAGGTTTTCTTTGCCAATTAGGATGCCGAACCGTGGAAATGGAACTGGTTACGATATGTACAGAGAATTTATTTGCTTGTTGCGACAAGTCAGACAGTACATATCGAATCCAACATTGGTTGCCGTTGAATAGTGGAAATTATCAAGAATATCAGCAAGCAGAAGGGTTTATCGAGCGTATTGCCATGCTTGAAAAAATTTTAGTAGGAAATATACTCTCTTTTGCCAAAGGAATAGGTATTTATTTTGATTTTCCGGTAACATGTCGGATTCTGAATTTGACAAATCCAGGTTTGAGTGTATACAAAGATATAGAGTTTATGAACTTTTCGGCCGTATTCCGATGTAATGTCTTTTTGCCTGAATATGTCGGATTGGGAAAATCAGCAAGTGTGAATAATGGGGTGGTAACCTCGTATAAATAATTGGATATTGAATGCAGATAGATGGTTCTCTAAATAAATATCTTTTTTTGTTGGGTGGTTATGATTTGGAAATGCTAACCATTCGACAAGTACTTGATGAACAAGCAATAGCTTATGTTGATCATCAGTTGCGTTGGGATAATGCCCGAGTGAGTAACTACCAGAAAGAATTGGATGATGCTTTAAACCAAGGCTATAGCGTTTTTGGAATAGAACTGCGGGAAGATATTCCTGTTCCCTCTGGCTATAGGAGAATTGATCATCATAACGAACTGACCTGTTTACCCAGTGCTTTGGAACAGGTGATGTCATTTCTTCACTTGCCGATGGATCGGTATCAGCAATTGGTTGCTGCTAATGACAAAGCCTATATTCCCGGTATGTTGGAGTTGGATGCGACAAAAGAAGAGATCGCAGTTATCCGTCGTGCAGATCGTAAAGCTCAAGGGGTAACAGCTGAAGATGAATTGTCGGCAGAAAAGGCAATAGCTCAAAATAGTGAAAAGGTGGGAGATTTGCTGATAGTTCATGCTTTCAGTTCCCGCTTTTCTCCAATTTGTGACCGTTTGTTCCCCTATCGGTGTTTATTGGTTTATACAGATAGTGAATGGATGTATTATGGTAAAGGAGCGACCCAGATACGAGACTATTTTGAAGAAGAGTTCTTGTCCGGTAAACTTTTTTGTGGTGGAGGAGAGAATGGATATGTGGGAATACAGTATGGAGCTTATTCTTCTGACAAAATACAAGAAATGGTGGAACATATAAAAATAATAACAAATGGAAACTTATAGTTATCATATTTTTTATTTCCCTTTTAAATGGGAATTGCCGGATGAAGATAAAAAAACTTTTTCTGAGCAAATAGATCTGAAGCATATTCCTGTAAATGAATATGCAATGTGGGAAAGAATACAATATGATCCTAATGAAAAGTATATACCTGCTGTTGGAGAAGATACCAAAGAGAGAGAAGAGTTTTTTGGTGAGTTACAATATTATTTTGACTTTGTGCATCCAGTATTGTATGATATAAAGGGTGCGGAAAATCCAATAATTTATCATTTCGAACGTCGAGAACCTAAAAATGGGAATGTCGAATATTGGATTGCGGTACGTGATAAGGAATACAGGCTGAAAGTCGATGCTATTAATTTGAACTTATATGCTACAGGTGTTGGAATTCTTTCATTTTTTTTGAGAAACAATGAGGAAAGCCAAAAGGATGAATCGGATATCCGGAATATTAACCAGTTCGGACGACGTATAATGCCACCTCACAGTGGTGAGTTTTCTGCAGATGGACGCACTATGTTGTCTAAAGCAATAACGATAAAAGGTCTTCACGGTGATCCTTCTAAATATATGGATGGATTTAATTATAAAGTTCATACGATTGGACAAGTTCTGGAATTCGGTTTGTCAGATGTCTGGAAACCTGCTGTATTTATAGATAGTTTGATCAAAGATTTGTCTCCGGAAATGAAGGTAACTCCTGTGATAGACGACCGTATGCTGGTAAATTGTTGGTATGGGAATGATGACTTGGCCAAGCAGGTGGAAGATATGACAGAAAACATGAAGGAGGGAGAGTTTGTAATGGGGGATTTCTGGTACAAGTATGTATTTGTGGATGATGGAGATGAAGATACTTGCCAGAATAATGAGATGAAAAAAAAGCTATTAGGGAATAGCACTTATTATCGATGGCAGAAACAAGGTACTCTTTATGGGATATCCCGTTATTCAATGGTAGCTCTGACAAATAGAAGTTGGTTTGCTTCTAATATCTTAGCGATGCATATGCGTACTATTTATTCTCGTATGTTTGAACTTATTATTATCCAACGTGCTTCTATGTTGAGGTTTTCGGGGGAAGTGACTGAAGTGAGTTGTCTTTCTCGACATACGGATCGGCGTTTAGCGGAACGTATAGGCTCTCTTTATCAGGAATATATACGTTTTATAAATCAGATCTATTTCCAGCATGTGACGGTGCAAGATCAAGGTATCGAAATGTATAATATGTTGATGCAGCAATTCGCATCCAGTGAGAAGATAAAAGAGTTGGATGAGGAAATAGGTGAATTACATCAATATATTACATTGTTGATAGACCAGAAGAGAAATGAAAATGGTGAATGGCTGAATTGGTTGGCTGCTATATTTCTGCCGGCGACAGTGATTACAGGAATATTTGGTATGAATCCGTTTGGAGTGAATATGTTGTGGCAAACATTGGTAATTGTGGGTGTATCAGCTTTATTATATAATAATATAAAGAATAGGAGGGTAAAATGATGGATGTATGGTTATTATCAATTGTGGGAATATTTGCTATAATGGTAGTTATTTTTCTAATAGATTATATCTTCGTGTTAAAGTATAAGTATGGATATAAAATAGTAGAGTTGAAGCTTTCTCATGAAGAGAAAATGAAAAAGGATGAATGGGAAAGAAAGGTTGAATGGGAAAAGATTATTTCTGAAAAAAATGAAGCAAGAAAGCTGTCTAAGGAGCGAGAGGAAAAAGTGGATAAATTGTGGGATGACAAAGATAAAACACCTCAACTGGATCTGAATCGTGTTGCACTTCTACATCTGTTGCTATCTGGTAGCAACAAGGAGGGCGTAACACCAGAAACTTTAAAGAAAGAAGTGGATAAAGTGAAAAACACGTATGAGATAATAAAGGATTATGTAAAGTAATAAATTGTACCATGAAGACATTAAAAGTAAGATTGAAACAACATACTCCCCTGATACATTTTCAGCACGACCAGTATGGAGCAACGTTGAGGGCTTCGGAGGTGAAACCGAAGTTGGACAGATTTATATTGACAAAGATAGGAAATGGGTATTATGATGCAGGCGTGAATACTGCTAAAAATAAAACGTGGCTAATAGGCAAAGGGGAACACCCTGCTTTAGATTATAAGTTGAGGATTAAAAGTTCTGATAAGAAACAGGAGTATTTGATTGCGTCTTATTTGAGTCAAAGAAATAAAGACACATTAGAGAATCGAGGCATAAATGTTATAGATCAATCACCGTTCTTTGCTCAGGAAAAAGAAAATAGTGAAATCGTTAGAGGGAGTAAGAGTTGGAATGATATAAAAGCAAAAGGGATTATTTGCCAGGATATTATTGTTGACATATATAGCGTTCATGAAGATTTAGTAAATGGAATATTATCTGAGTATATTCAATCTTTTTTTGCTTTTGAAAATTTTGGAATGCGACAAGATAAGGGGTTTGGTTGCTTTACTGTTGAGAGTATTTTTGTGAGAGGACTGGATGAAGAGAAACAAATTCCGTTGAAGTTAGTAGAACAACTTTTTAAAGATAATTTTTTAATTCGATATAAAAAAGTGTTGACAGATAATAGTTTGTCATCGGCGTTTAGCACAATATCTAATGACTATAGATTGTTGAAATCAGGCAAAAATAAACCATACGCAAAATCGAAATTGATGTTGTATGGATTAAAAAGAAATCAACGTTGGGAAAAGAAATTTTTTAAAGAATATATAGATGAAATTTATCAGAAAGAAGATGGAACATATTACAAATTGAAATCTTTTCATAATGAGGATAAAAATGGTTTGGATGAAGATGAAGATTTTTATTATCTAAGAGCATTGTTGGGACTTGCTAATCAATATGAATTTTTGTTGTCTAATCCTCCTAGTGATAATAAGAAAATGATTGTGTCGATAAAGAGTGATGATGTTGAACGTTTTAAATCACCTATAATATTTAAAGTCATTGATGGTATTGTATATTTACTAGGTAATCAGATTTCTTCAGAGATTTTATCTAAAAAGTTCTATTTTGAAGTAAATATTCAGGGTGATTCTGGATATAAGGATGATCGAATAGTTGAAGACTTATATACTCCTGATAAATTTGATCTCAAAAAATTTATTGATTTTGCATTAACTGATAGAACTAATGGTGCAAGTTTAAACTATATAAAGTTTTAATTATATAACATATTAATTGTAATGAGATATACTGCAATAAATATAGGACCGATAATTGGAACTATCACTATGGCTCGCAAGCCACGTGAATTATGGTCAGCAAGTTATTTGTTTTCATTCTTGATGGAATGCTTAATCAAAGAACTGAAAGTTAAAGAGAAAACGATTCTTTCACCCGCTTCGCTGGATAAGGTTCAGAAAGTAGGGTTGTATCCAGACCGTGTTTTTGTAGAGGACACAGAGGACGACGAATTGGAGGACATATTAAGTAATGCATTGAAAGAGTTTACTCAGGTGACAGGAATTGGTCGTGACTATGTCAACATCATGTATGTTTCTGTAGAATCGAAAACAGGTGTAGATGTTATTAAGGATTTAAACCGCTATCTCGATTGTACAGAGCTTGTTAATCGCCCTGTTGATGATAAAAGTCGCATGAATGTACTGAATTTGATTCAGGAAAAAAATAACTCGGCATTGTTCAAACGTGCTTTTGGTAATCCAAATTGGAATTTTCCTTTCTTGGCTGAGATTGCTACTGATAAACTTTCAAAAACAGGGGAGGAAGATAAAAAAGTTCTCTGGATGAAATATCGGGATGAGGAGCGCGAGAAGGAGAATAACAGTGAGAATCCGGAGAAAATAGAGGATGAGTTTTATCAGAAGATAAAGGTCGATTTTAAGGAGGAGTATCGTTCTTACTACAAATATATCTGTGTGGTGCAGGCTGATGGCGATAATATGGGGAAGATTGTATCTGCTTTATCCAACAAGCGAGTGAAAGATTTGTCCACAGCTTTGATGCAATATGGCTGTAAGGTCAGTAAAATGATTGAAGAGTATGGAGGAGTACCTATTTATGCCGGTGGAGATGATTTGCTGTTTTTTGCTCCGGTGGTTTCCGGTAAAGATGATGTTGAAAACATCTTCCAACTTTTATCACAAATCGATGAATGTTACCAGGTGGGAGTGGATAAGGAGATAGAAAAGATCGGTCGTCCTAAAGATGAAAAAGGAAATCTTATTCATACTACTCTTTCTTATGGTTTATCGATATCATATTATAAATATCCGCTGTATGAAGCTTTACGATCGGCTTTGGATTTGCTTTTTGGCAAAGCAAAAAATGTGGTTGGTAAGAATGCAGTAGCCTGGTGTCTTCGTAAGCATAGCGGATCGGGCTTTACAGGGGTATTTACAAAAGATGATTCAGCGGGCAGTATTTATCAATTGTTCAAATTACTCATGACGTTTACAGTGGATGATGGTTTAGTTTCAGCTATTTCCCATAAACTTCGTGCTAATGAGGATTTATTGAACATGCTTCGTGATGTAAATGATGAAAATCGTATCGCTGCATTTTATGATAAAATAATGGAGGAAGGAAATAGTGGTTATATTGAATTAACTCGTAGGCTGCTCTGGACGTTGATGAATGATCGTACTGGTGATGGGCAGGTGGAGACTGGGGATATATTATCTAAAATGTACGGAATGCTTCGTATTGCAAAATTTATAAATGGGGAAGGAGATAGCGATGAGTGAAACGAAAAACAAATATTTTGTGAAACTTATCCCGTTGGGGAAGTTCTTTTTTGGTGGAGATATGACATTCCAATCGGACAGTCTTAAAGGAAAAAGGGGGACAAACTATGCCAGCTACATTATTCATTCATTTAAGATGCCTCAGCAGACATCCTTATTGGGAATGTTGCGTTTCCTTTTGCTATCAAATAATGACCGGTTGTTTGATTGCAAAGAAAATCATATAAAGAATGGTGTGGAGAATGAGGTTATGGCCTGGATTGGAGAGAAGAGTTTTGAAGTAAAATCTGATCATATAGAAGCTGAGTTTGGAAAGATTGACCGTTTGGGGCCTTGCTTTCTTTATAATCAAAAAGAGTGTAAAGCTTATTTTAAAGAAGGATATGATGCTGATTTGGATGTGGATTTTGGTAAAAGTATTTGTGCCAACATCAATCAGGTAAAAATGGAGATCCCTCAAATAAGGATGAAAAAAAATAAAAGTCTCTATTATTCCGGTAAAGAACAACTCGGCACATATTATATCACGCTTGATGGGACTGATAGAAAAAAAGAAGAAGACTTGTTCGAAAAGGATTCTCGCATCGGCATTGACAAAGATTATGAGGGAAAGGTAAAGAATGCTGCTTTTTATAAGCAGATTTCTTATCGGTTGGAGCGTGACTTTTGTTTTGCATTCGAGGTTGAAGCAAAGGCCGATTTGACTGTTTATTCTGGGACGTTTGTCAAGCTCGGGGCTGATGATTCCAACTTTTTGTTTAAAGCAGAGTTGTCTGATGGCCAGTGTGGTTTTCTTCCTCACGAGGCGGATAGTTTACGTGTTGTGTTATTGTCAGACTCTTATCTGCCATTGTTTGTTGAGAAAGAGAAGAATCCGATGGAGTATGTCCGTTATGCGATTACTCGGGTTCGGCCTTTTCGTTTCTTGAGTTCATCGAATAGTATAGAAGCACGGGATTATAATGTGAAATATAAATCGCTACGCAGTCTTGTGCGTTATGATTTATATGAGTCCGGTTCTGTTTTCTATTTTGAAAATTAGACAAAGATGGACGAGTTTTGTAAAGCATTGGATAGTTGCAAAGAATTTGTGCAGGTAGGATATAACAAGTATCGTAAAATCAAACAAAAATAAATGATATGAACAAAAAAGCTACAGTCTGGCTGATTATTCCCCAGACTAATTTACATGTAGGAAATGAGAGTGTTGTTAGTTTTGATGTAATTGATAAAGCAATTCAGCGTGATGTTACCACTTTATTGCCGTGCATTAATTCCAGTTCGTTGAAAGGGGCTGTAAAAGAATTTTTGACAGAAGAACTTCATTTTGATGAGAAAAAAATAGTGAGTTTGTTTGGTTCTATAAAGAATGGTAAAACATCAGATACCCAAAAAGGAGGTGCGATATTTTTTGATGCAAATTTACTTTGTATACCAGAACCAAATACTGACAATACAAATGAAGTGTATCGGCTGGTTTACAGTGATGGAGTAATTAATGATTTTGTAGAAAAGACAAAAGTTTTAGGTTTTGATGGCGGGAAAGAGAAGATTGAGTCAAAGCTAAATGAACTGTTTTCTGGAACTAAAAAATCTACCTCCAAAGATGATTTTAATAACCTTTGCAGTGATGAATCATTACCGATTATTGCTCGTAACTGCCTGGATAACGGCGAAAGCGTAAATTTGTGGTATGAGCAAGTGCTTCCGTCTAAGTCTGTATTGGCTGTTATTATTGCTACTCCAAATCAGGATGACTTGGATGTGTTAGACGGAAAGATCGTCCAGATTGGAGCAAATGCAACCATCGGTTATGGGTATTGTAAATTTGTTAAACTATAAAAGCATATTGTTATGGATAAGGATACAAATAAAGAATTGATGGAATTGGCCGAACGGATTCTCCAAGAATGGGAACAATGCCCATTATTTAAGGATC
The DNA here is from genome assembly GCF_003363715.1 of Parabacteroides acidifaciens. Lineage (GTDB taxonomy): Bacteria > Bacteroidota > Bacteroidia > Bacteroidales > Tannerellaceae > Parabacteroides > Parabacteroides acidifaciens. Next base: position 17,974 of record NZ_QREV01000041.1, on the reverse strand, counting down.
GTTCTTCGAAAACTATATATGAAAGTTATAATGGTCAAATATCCGCATTGGGAGTATCTATCCTAATGATAGGTTTGAAACCAACCATTGCTGTATATTATCAAGATGAGCCGAAGCAAGGAGAAGCGCATCGGAGATGTTTATTGGAGGTGATTGCCAGAATGTTAGGATATGATGATTTGGAATCGTTGGTTAGGAATATATTAGCTTCAACGACAGAGGAAATGAAAACGGAAATAATCAATTGCTCTGTTGCTTTGAAACAGGTGATAAGAACTTATAAATTGGGATGATATGAAACAGAATATAGGCAAACTTTTTTATCAAGATTATTATAAAGAGGTCAATTTTGATTATGTGCTAAGAAGGAGAGGAAAGCCGGATGATATTAGCCAAAAATATATTCAAAATATGAATAAGGCAATTAAAGAAGCTGAATTGGAGGAAATAAAGAAGTTAGAGATTTGTTCGAACTGTCTGCTGACGAAAATTGCTTATCCTGGTTTGGTGACAGGTATTGGGTTGGAGCATAGTTCCAAAAATTTGAAGGGGGCATTCAATTTGGGTATGCATTTCGATTATACTACCGGTATGCCTGTTGTTTATGGTTCGTCTGTTAAAGGTGTGTTGAAGAGTTATTTTGAAGATTTTTGTGCTAAAGAGGGAATACCGGAAGAAGAAGGAAAAGTGTTGAAGAAAGAGATATTTGATGGAGTAAGAAGAGATGGAACTCATATATCTATTTATAAACGTGATATTTTTTTTGATGCTGTAATAGTAGAACCAAATAAAAAAAAGCATTTTCTTGAAGAAGATGCCATTACTCCTCATACTGGGGGACCTTTAAAAGAGCCTATTCCTATCACAATGTTGAAAATTGCTTCTGGATGTAAGATTGAGTTCAGGTTTAGATTGCATGAATCAAAGTGTAAGGTTAATGGAAAAACGTATAGTTCAGGTGAAAAATTGAATCTATTCAAAGATATTTTGGAAACTGTCGGTATTGGTGCTAAAACGAATGTAGGGTATGGGCAGTTTTTGAGCGTATTAGTAAAATAGTATTATTATGAAACCAGATCGCATCATCCTCATCCGTCACGGTGAATGCCACGCCAATACAGACGAGAGTAAATTCGCTACAGAGCCGGATTATACTATTGAATTGACTGAAAATGGAATCCGGCAAGCGTTGAAGGCTGGGGAAAAATTGAAAGAGTTGGTAAAGGACGAATCGATATATTTCTATGTTTCTCCTTTTTGGAGAACACGTTCGACTTTTGAAAATATAGCACGTAGCTTTCCACGGAAACAATTCGGATATAATGAAGAACCGCGGTTGCGTGAACAGGAATGGGGATATTTACGAACTTATGGAGAGTTGCAACAACTGAAACGGGAGCGAAAAGAATATGGAATATTTTATTATCGTTTCCCGGGAGGAGAGGCCGGTACAGATGTATATGATCGTATTAATGATCTGTTAGGCTCTCTCCATCGTGATTTTGTAAGTGACGATTACCCGAGGAACTGTGTGTTAGTAACTCATTCTCTTGCTATTCGTTTGTTTATCATGCGCTGGTTCCATCTTACAGTAGAAGAATTCGAACAAATGCTATCTCCTAAAAATGGAGAGTTGGTGATTTTGGAATTGAATAAACAAACAGATGAGTATGAATTGGTAACTCCATTGGAACTGGATAAGACTGCGGTATTAAGAAGCAGGCCTATTCGACTGTAATGCTCTTTATCCCATTCCTCCTCAGCAGCGCCTCGATTCCCGGCTCCTTTCCCCGGAAGCGTTTGTAGAGGACGTCCGGGTCTTCCGTGCCGCCTTTTTCCAGGATGTTTTCGCGGAAGGAGCGGGCGGTTTCCCGGTTGAAGATACCGTTTTCTTTGAACAGGGAGAAAGCATCGGCATCCAGGACTTCCGCCCATTTATAACCGTAGTATCCGGCGGAGTAACCTCCGGAAAAGATATGCCCGAAGCTGCTGCTCATCAGGGTGCCGGGAACTTCCGGGACGATGACGATTTGTTTCCATGCTTCTTTCTCGAATGCGATCACGTCGCCTTCAAACGGCTCCGTACGTGTATGCCAGGCCATATCCAGAAAACCGAAGCTCAGTTGGCGGCAACAAGCGTATCCTACGTTAAAGTTGGCGGCATCGACCAGTTTTTGTACTAATTCCTGCGGAATCTTTTCTCCGGTCTGGTAGTGGACGGCGATCTGGTCGAGGAATTCTTTTTCCGTCAGCCAGTTTTCCATCAGTTGGGAAGGCAGTTCCACGAAGTCGCGATAGACATTCGTTCCGGAAAGGCTTGCATAGGACCCTTTCGCAAACATACCGTGCAGGGCGTGTCCGAACTCGTGCAGCAATGTGTTGACTTCGTCGAAGGTCAATAAGGACGGCTTTGTCTCGGTCGGACGGGTGAAGTTCATCACGATAATGATCTGCGGGCGGCTGTCGCTTCCGTCCCCTTCGCGGTATTGTTCCTTTACGTTGTTCATCCAGGCGCCCGATTGTTTACCGTCGCGCGGATGGAAGTCCGTATATAATATGGAAAGGAACTGGCCGTCCGCATCGTACACTTCGTATGCATCCACTTCCGGATGATAGACCGGTATCTCTTTATTTTCTTTGAATGTGATGCCGTATAATTGAGTCGCTAACCCGAATACGCCCTTTTTCACGTTGCCCAGTTCGAAATAAGGACGCGTCATTTCGTCGTTCACCTTGAAACGGATGTCTTTCAGCTTCTCGGAATAATAACTCCAGTCCCAGGGCATAACGCTCATGTTTTCTTTTTCAGTCCCTAAAGCAAAGCCTTGTATGGCGCTATATTCGTTGACGGCAACCGGTTTGTAAGCCTCCAGCAGTTCGTTGAGCAGCTTGTAGACGCGCGCGGGTGTCTTGGCCATCGTGTGTTTTAATTTGTAGTCTGCATAATTCGTGTAACCCATCAGGCGGGCGATTTCCAACCGGATATTGACGATTTTCCGGATAATCTCTTTGTTGTCGTATCCGTCCCCTTTGTTACCGACGCTCATGTATTCCCGGTACATCTTTTCACGTAATTCCCGCAAAGCCGAATAGCGCATGAAAGGCATATAGCTGGGAGCCGAAAGGTTGAACATCCATCCGGCCTTTCCTTTCTCTTTGGCCCGGAGCGCAGCCGCTTCCCGTATGCTTTCGGGAAGGCCTTCCAGCTCTTCTTCTTTTGTCAGGAGCAGCTCGTAGCGGTTTTTATCTTTTAGCGCATTCTGATCGAATGTCAGGGAGAGCCGGCTCAGTTCAGAGCTAAGTTTGCGGTATTTTTCCTTGTCTTCCGGGTTGAGGGCGGCACCACGTACGGAAAAAGCCTCGAATGTTTCTTCCAGCAGGCGGGCATCTTCCGTTGATAGATGCAACATCTCTTTCTGCCCGTAGATGCTTTTTACCCGTGTAAACAGTTTTTCGTTCAGGTAAATATTATTGGAGCTATCCGACAACTTGGGGGATACCCGTTGTGAAATTTCCATCATTTCGTCGTCCGCTTCAGCATTCAGCACATTGAAAAAGGCGGAACTGACCTTATCCAGTAGCCTGCCGCTTCGTTCCAACGCGACAATCGTATTCTCGAAAGTCGGCGGTTCCGGATTATCGGCTATGCCTCGGATTTCTTCATCCAATTGCCGGATGCCTTCATCGAAAGCCGGTTCGTAATGAGCTGTTTTGATTTGATCGAACGGGGGAGTCCCGAAAGGTGTCTGGTAAGTCCCGAAAAAGGGATTTTCGCTATTTTGCTTCATATTCTTTGGTGTTATCATATTTATATAACAAAGGTACGGAATAATCGGTAAATAAAAATGTCTTGATTTTCGGGCTTTCTGAAATTGGTGCATTTGGCAGTTTTTAACAACCTTGCATGTGTTTGACAACACATATAGTGATAAGTCCTAAAGCGTAACAAATTATTTATCAAACTGTTCTGAAATAGTAAAAAATGTAATTTCTAAATAAATATGAAAGCAAATTTGTTTTTTTATTTTTTAAGTGATACTTTTGGTCAGAATATAAAACCGATTTATTTATTATCACGTTAAAGCATAAACTTAAAACCAAATATAAAGTATGAGTTATCTTAAATTTGACAAGACAGTCATGATAAATTTGGAGGAGTCTTTGACCCGTGAAGTCCTCCGAACAAACCGAAAGGGGGCCTATCATTGTACAACTGTCGTTGATTGTAATACAAGAAAATACCACGGACTGCTGGTAATGCCTGTTCCTGCAATAGATGACGACAACCACGTGTTGCTGTCGTCTATGGATGAAACGGTTATTCAGCATGGCGCGGAATTTAATCTTGGATTACATAAGTATCAGGGCAATAACTTTAGCCCGAAGGGACATAAATATATTCGTGAATATAGTTCGGAAACAGTGCCCCGGACCGTTTATCGTGTCGGTGGCGTTATCTTCTCGAAGGAAAAGGTCTTTTCCCTGTATGAAAACCGTATCATGATCAAGTACACTTTGGAAGATGCCCATTCGGCGACAACCTTGCGTTTCCGCCCGTTTCTGGCTTTCCGTAGTGTAAAATCCCTGACACAGGCGAATGGGAATGTGAATCAGAGTTTTGAAGAGGTTACGAATGGTATCAAGACTTGTATGTATCCCGGATATCCCGAGCTTTATATGCAATTCAACAAGAAAGTGAAATTTGTGTATGAGCCGAATTGGTATTTTGGAATAGAATATCCGAAAGAACAGGAGCGGGGATATCCGTATCAGGAAGACTTGTATGTGCCCGGTTACTTTGAAGTCCCGATCAAGAAAGGGGAATCGATTATTTTCAGTGCAGGCGACAGTGCTGTCACGACGACCCGCCTGAAAAGTTTGTATGAACAGGAGGTCGATGCCCGTACGCCGCGTACCAGCTTTTTCAACTGCCTGAAAAACTCGGCGCAGCAGTTCTATTTCCGTCCGAAAGAAGACGATGCTTATTTGCTGGCCGGCTATCCTTGGTTTAAAGTCCGTGCAAGAGATTTGTTCGTTGCTTTGCCGGGTTGTACCTTGTCTATCGACGACCCTGTCCGCTTTGAGAAAATCATGAGTACGGCTGTGCCTGCATTGCGTGCCTTCATGTCGCAGAATAGTTTAGATCCTGTGATCCGGGAGTTGGAACATCCGGATGTGCCTTTATGGGCAATCTGGGCTATCCAACAGTATGCAAAAGCTGTCGGCGTGGAAAAGGCCCGTGAGTTGTATGCCGATTTCGTACATGAAATACTGGAATATATTTCCGGCCAGAAACATCCGGATATGAAGTTGATGGATAACGGTTTGCTTTTTGCAAATGGCCGTGATAAAGCGATAACCTGGATGAACTCCACTATTAACGGAAAACCAGTGGTGTCCCGTTCCGGTTATATTGTAGAATTCAACTCTCTTTGGTATAATGCCCTTTGTTTCTATACGGAACTGGTCGGTGGTGCACCGGTTGAGAAGTATGACAAAATTATCAAGGCGCTGGATAAATCGTTCCCCGAAACATTCATAAACGGGTATAATTACTTGTTTGATTCGGTTAGCGGTTCAACGGTTGACTGGAGTGTCCGTCCGAATATGATCTTTGCTGTTGCGCTGACTTATTCTCCATTGACGAGAATGCAGAAACGGTCAGTGTTGGATATTGTGACGAAAGAGTTGTTGACGCCTAAGGGGTTACGCTCTCTGAGTCCGAAAAGTGGAGGATATAAACCATATTATGTCGGGCCGCAATATGAGCGGGATTTAGCTTATCATCAAGGTACGGCGTGGCCGTGGTTGCTGGGAGCTTATCTGGAGGCTTATCTCCGTGTGTTTGGAAAAGGCGGGGTGCCTTTCGCCGAACGTATGCTGATAAGCATGGAGGAGGAAATGTCATTGCATTGTATCGGGACAATTCCTGAATTGTTTGATGGTAACCCTCCGTTTACGGGTAGAGGAGCTATCTCGTTTGCAATGAATGTGGCTGCTATCCTCCGGGTAGTGGATTTGTTGAAGATGTATAATGCCGAATAAAACAGTACCATATGAAAGCATTAATGTTTGGATGGGAATTCCCTCCTCATATCCTGGGAGGTCTGGGTACGGCCAGTTTTGGTCTTACACGTGGAATGGCTATGCAGCCGGATATGGATATAACTTTTTGTATACCGAAGCCCTGGGGCGATGAAGACCAGAGTTTCCTGAAGATAATAGGGATGTGCAACGTCCCGATCGTATGGCGTGATGTCCAGATGGATTATGTCAGAGAACGACTGTCGAAATACATGGATCCGCAGAAATATTATGATCTTCGTGACCATATTTATGCAGACTTCAGTTACAGGCATGTAAATGACTTGGGATGCATGGAGTTTTCCGGGCGCTATCCTGATAACTTGCTGGAAGAGATCAACAACTATTCGATCGTCGCCGGCGTTGTGGCCCGTACGGAACAGTATGACATTATTCATGCGCACGACTGGCTGACTTATCCGGCCGGTATTCATGCCAAGAATGTGAGTGGTAAGCCTCTCGTGATCCATGTGCATGCAACCGACTATGACCGCAGCCGCGGGAATGTGAACCCGGATGTGTATGCCATCGAAAAGAACGGTATGGATAATGCGGACCATATTATTACGGTAAGTAACCTGACCCGGCAGACGGTGATCGAAAAATATCATCAGGACCCGTCAAAGGTGACGACTGTGCATAATGCCGTTGAACCGCTAAGTCAGGAGATTTTGTCCATCCAGGATAAAAAGGGTGTGAAAGATAAAGTGATCACCTTCTTGGGACGTATTACAATGCAGAAAGGACCTGAATACTTTGTGGAAGCAGCTGCCAAGGTGTTGGCGAAAGCCCCGCATGCCCGTTTCGTGATGGCCGGTAGCGGCGACATGATGGATCAGATGATCAACCTGGCGGCGATGCGTAATATTTCGGACCGTTTCCACTTCACCGGGTTTATGAAAGGTAAACAGGTGTACGAGGTGTTGAAAGCCAGTGATGTATATGTGATGCCTTCTGTTTCCGAACCGTTTGGTATTTCTCCGCTCGAAGCGATGCAGTGCGGTGTGCCTTCCATCATTTCCAAGCAATCCGGTTGTGCCGAGATTCTTGATTATGCAGTGAAGGTAGATTATTGGGATATCGAGGCGTTGGCAGATGCCATGTACGCCATTATTACCTATCCCGCCATGCATAAGTTCCTGCAAGAGGAAGGTAAGAAAGAGGTGGACAATATTAAATGGGAATATGCCGGACAAAAGGTTCGCCGCATCTATGATCAAGTATTGAATAAGTAACGACAAGAAAAAATAAAAAAATAAGATATTATGAAAACGATCTGCTTTTATTTTCAGATACATCAGCCGTTCCGTCTTAAAAGATACCGTTTCTTCGACATCGGCAACGATCATTATTATTATGATGATTTCCAGAATGAAGAAATTATCCGCCGTATAGCCGAACGCTGCTATTTGCCGGCTAATAAGGCTATTCTGGAGATGATTAAAACGAGTGGCGGCAAGTTTAAAGTGGCTTTCTCTATTTCGGGAATGGCATTGGAACAGATGGAAATCTATACACCGGAGGTAATCGACAGCTTTAAAGAACTGGCTGCAACCGGCAATGTGGAATTCCTGTCAGAAACATACGCTCACTCTTTGTCTTCTCTGGGTGACCCGGCTGAATTCAAACACCAGGTACAGAAACAGGAAGATAAGATCAAGAGTTTGTTCGGTGTTAAACCGAAGGTGTTCCGCAATACGGAACTGATCTATTCCGACGAGATTTCGGAGATGGTTTATGCAATGGGTTATAAAGGAATGTTGACTGAAGGGGCTAAACACATCTTAGGATGGAAGAGTCCGAACTATGTCTATTCTTCCTGCACGGAACCGAAATTGAAATTGCTGTTGAAGAACGACCGTTTCAGTGAAGACCTGTCCGACCGTTTCAGTAATTATAGTTGGAATGAATATCCGCTGACGGCTGATAAATATATATCCTGGATTGCTGCAACTCCGGATTCCGAACAGATTATCAATCTGTTTATGAATTATGAGGTGTTAGGTTCTCTGCACCCGGCAGAAACCGGAATCTTCGACTTCTTCAAGGCACTGCCTCGCTTTGCCGCTGAAAAGGGAATAGGTTTCTCTACTCCTTCGGAAGTGTTGGCTTTGATGAAACCGGTTGATTGTATTTCTGTTCCTTACCCGATGTCATGGGTGGATGAAGAAAGAGACTGCAGTTCCTGGTTGGGTAATGTTTTGCAGCAAGAGGCATTCCGCAAGCTGAATGAAATAGGCGAACGCGTACGCCTGTCGCAGACCCGCCGTATCCGCCAGGATTGGTATTATCTGCAGAGCAGCGACCATTTCTATTACATGAGTACAAAGCATATCGGTGCCGGATTCAGTCCGTACGACAATCCGTATGACGCTTTCAATAACTATATGAACGTCTTGTCGGACTTTATCGTTCGTGTGAATGCCGAATTCCCGGAAACAATAGAAAACGAAGAACTGAATTCTCTGTTGACAACAATCAAGAATCAGGGAGAAGAGATAGAGGAATTGCAGAAAGAACTTGATAAATGCAAGAAAAAAGTAGCAAAGAAAGCTGCTTCTGCTGAATAGAGGTAAAGTGGTAAAAGTAAAAACCGGGGCTTCCTTCTGGAAACCCCGGTTTTTTTATGTCTGTAATGTAAGGTCGATTTATCTGTATTCAATTGTTACAACACGTACTTCCATTGCATCTTTGTCGATACGCAACTTAACACCGGACGGTTTCAAGTAGTTTTCGATAGCGACGGTATAATCACTTGTTTGTCCGTAATAGTTTGTAGTCTTTCCTACTCTGCGTTCTACCGGAATAACACTGAGAACAAGGTCCTCGTCCGGAGAGTTCTCGATGTGAGCTTTGAGCAATTTTGCTATATTCCCAAATGTATAAGTTCGGGTAGAAGCCGTATATGGAGCTCTAAAAGAGGTTATACTATTTTCGACACTATTGCTTTTAAAGAAACTATCAACCGAATCCTTTGGCAAAATCAACAGGTTGGCAGGAGCTTCAAATGCATATTTCCAGTCTTCCTGCGGAAGCGCTTTCAATGAAAGCGCGAAGTTGCTGACGATACGGCCTTTAATGATAGGCGCGATATCCTGTGCAGGAATGGTCAGTTGAGTGTAAACACCTGCCGGACTCTTCAAATAAGCGATGCTGTCGTTCGGTTCCAAGAGATGGCTCATGTCGGTATTCTTAAAGCGGTTCAACTGGATTACTTCAGATGTGGCGCTAAATACTTCTGCTGTTTGTATGATTGAATCCTGGCCGGCAGAACCTTTCACTACATATTTATAAAATATGTTCATTTGGGTACCGTCAATGTTCAGGATATTTCCTGTCCCGTACGTGTTTGTTACATAAATACCCGGGAAGAATTCATTGAATGTGTTCTGATTCTTAAAGACTTCCGGTGTGTTGATTGTCGCTTCATAGAAACGTTGTCCGAGCTCCTGTGGCATACGGATGGTCACATTTGGCGAGTAAGTATATTCACCGGATGTGGTGTTTTTATCATTCCAAAGAGAGTCGGAAACGGCCAGATCACGTGCCGTATAAGTCTGCATGCCCAATGATTTCTGCATATTGCAATACTTTCCGGGATCGATATTTGTGTAGAAATCCCTTGTCAACGGTGTCGTAACTTCATAGAGTTGGACACGCATGGGCGTAAGAGAATCACCCGTCCAGCTTCTGCTGTAATATATTTTGAATTCAACAGAGTCTATTTTACCATTATATGGAGTTTCTCTGAACCGGAAGTTCTCCGGACTGTAGAACTGGCACATGAAATCGGATTTCAGGTTGCCGTATAAAGGATCGTAGATTTCTCCCAACGAACCATAAGTCGTTCGTGCATAAACAGAATCCGTAAGCATTGTGCTTGCTTTCATGTAGAATGTGTCCGCATGCACCAGCGGTCTGTCATTCTCCGGTTGGATACCGGTTCCTACCTGCGTCAACTCATCATTACACCCGCTCAAGATCGAGATCCCGAGACTCAGGCCAAGTATAAAAAGCTTGATTTTCATTTCTCTAAATTTATTTTGTGCCTAATACGACATCGTAGAATTCGTTGAATTTATCCATATAAACATCCGGAGACTGGTAAGGCAGGAACGGCGTGTTCTTTTTGGTCGCGATATAATCCAACACATCCTGGTTGATTGTCTCACTTCCCTGTATCACGCCGTCAGCGAAATCAATGGCAAGTTTTGTCAGTCCGGTGAAGCTGGTATCGGCCTTGATACCTTTCAGGTCGCTGTCTTTGGCTCCATCCATCTTTAATTTGCTTGCAAATTCCTTTCTGAACGGTGTTTTGAAGTCATCGTTATAAATAGAATAGACAATCTTTGCATTTTTGAGGCAAGGATCGTCGGCATACATACGTTTGATGTACAGGGCTGTTAGCGCTGACATCCATCCATGACAGTGAATCACGTCGGGTATCCAACGGAGCTTTTTCACTGTTTCCAATACACCACGAACATAGAAGATCGAGCGGTCGTCGTTATCCTCGTATTCGTTTCCATCATCATCGCTTATAGTATGTTTTCTTTGGAAGAAATCTTCATTGTCAATGAAGTATACCTGCATGCGGGCTGCCTGAATGGACGCTACCTTTATAATCAACGGGTGGTCGGTATCATCAATGATAAGATTCATACCCGAAAGGCGAATCACTTCGTGCAATTGGTTACGGCGCTCGTTGATGCTGCCGAATTTAGGCATGAAAGTCCTGATTTCACGACCGCGCTCCTGTATGCCTTGCGGCAGGTTTCTGCATATCGTTGCAATCTCGGATTCGGGAAGGTAGGGTGTTATTTCTTGAGCTATAAACAAGATTTTTTTTGCATCCATTCTGTAAACTAGTTTTATAAAGACGCTACAAAGATACAAAATTTCTTTCATTTACCGCAATTATTTATTTGCTTTGCACCGTCAATAAGCATCTAAGGGATGAAAATAGTAAACAGTATTAAAGAATTAAAGAGTTATCTCGCTGAAGAAAAGCGTAATAACAAGCAAATCGGCTTTGTTCCCACTATGGGGGCATTGCACAACGGACACCTGAGCCTGGTCGAACGTTGTGTGAAGGAAAACGACGTATGTGTGGTCAGCGTCTTTGTTAATCCGACCCAGTTTAACGACAAGCATGACCTTGAAACTTATCCGCGTACGCTGGATCAGGACTGCGCTTTGTTAGAGCCGGCCGGTTGTGACTATGTGTTTGCCCCGTCGGCAGAAGAAATGTATCCGGAGCCGGATACCCGTACGTTCGATTTCGGGACGGTGTCGGCAGTTATGGAAGGGGCGCGTCGGCCCGGCCATTTTAACGGGGTCGCCCAGATTGTGAGCAAGCTCTTTTATGTGGTCGAACCGGATAATGCCTATTTCGGCGAAAAAGATTTCCAGCAGATTGCTGTGATTCGCGCGATGGTGAAACAGTTGGATATCCCGGTGAAAATCAATGCCTGTCCGATTTTACGCGAGGCGGACGGCCTGGCTTTAAGCAGTCGGAATGTACGTTTGACGCCGGAACAACGTCAAAAAGCACCGTTAATAGCTCGTACGTTAAAAGAAAGTACTAACTTTGCGCCCGAAAAGAGTGTGCAGGAGGTGATAGATTATGTTATCGATACGATAAATGCCGATCCTGTCATGCGGGTGGAATACTATGAGATTGTAGATGGCTACACGATGGAATCCATCCGGAACTGGTCCGATACGACTTATCCCGTGGGATGTATTACCGTATATTGCGGAGAGGTTCGTCTGATAGATAATATTAAGTACTAAAATAGACTTGTGAATTATGTTTTTGCTTTCCTTGCGAAATAAAAGTTTCATATAAGTGAAACAATAGTTTCCTGCCCATGAAACTCCAGTTTCATGCCTATGGAACAAAAGTTTCATGCTGGTGAAACAAAAGTTTCAAGCAAGGGGAACAAGTGAAACTAAATAATTCAGAAATTGGAATCATAACTCATATCGTATGTTAATAGAAGTAGTTAAATCAAAGATTCACCGGGTGACGGTCACGGAGGCCAACTTGAATTATATCGGCAGTATTACGGTCGATGAGGATTTGTTGGACGCCGCTAATCTGATTGCCAACGAGAAAGTATCTATTGTGAACAACAATAACGGCGAACGCCTTGAGACCTATATTATTAAAGGAAAACGAGGCTCTGGTATGGTTTGCCTGAACGGGGCGGCAGCACGAAAGGCACAGCCCGGCGATATCATCATCATCATGTCTTATGCCCTGATGGATTTTGAGGAAGCGAAAACATTTAAGCCGTCTGTTGTGTTCCCCGATACGGCGACAAATAGGCTGATATGAAACATCGGTAGCTGATAATAAATGCAAAAGCATATAGAAAAAGCTCGTCTGATGTGACGGGCTTTTTTTATGAGTATAAACATCCCATTCGAAAATAAACTGTATGTACACGAATAAACAAATCTGGAATGTAAGTTATCCTATCTTTTTAAGCCTTTTAGCGCAGAATGTTATCAACGTAACAGATACTGCGTTTTTAGGGCGGGTAGGCGAGGTTGAACTGGGCGCATCGGCGATGGGCGGTTTGTTCTATATCTGTGCCTTTACGATTGCTTTCGGTTTCAGTACCGGGTCGCAGATTATCATGGCCCGGCGCAATGGAGAGCGGAATTACAGGGAAGTCGGGCCGGTGATGATACAGGGCGTCTTCTTCCTGCTTGCGTTAGCGGCAGTCATGTTTACGTTGTCCCGTCTGTTTGCGGGTGATATTATGCGGGGACTGATTTCTTCCGATACGATTCTGTCTGCTACGGAAGAGTTTCTGGACTGGCGCGTGTTCGGTTTCTTTTTCTCTTTTGTGAATGTGATGTTCCGTGCTTTGTTCATCGGTATTACGCGCACAAAGGTGTTGACGTTGAATGCGATTGTGATGGCGCTGACCAATGTCTTGCTCGACTATCTGTTGATATTCGGACATTGGGGATTTCCGGAATTAGGGATTAAGGGAGCGGCTATTGCGTCGGTGATGGCGGAGGCTGTTTCGATTGTGTTTTATATGATTTATACTCGGGTGACGGTGGATATCAAGAAGTATGCCTTGAACCAGTTCCGTTCGTTCGATGTCAAGCTGCTGAGGCATGTGTTGGGTATTTCCATCTTCACGATGTTGCAGTATTTCATATCGCTTAGTACCTATTTCATGCTTTTCGTGGCGGTGGAACATCTGGGACAGCGGGAGCTGGCGGTTGCGAATATTGTCCGCAGTGTCTATATTGTCTTGTTGATTCCTGTCAATTCCTTGTCGACGGCGACGAATACATTCGTAAGTAACAGCATCGGTGCGGGTCATAAAGATCAGGTGATACCGATTATCCGTCATATTACCTGGATTTCGTTGGGGATCATGGCGGTGTTTGTTTCTGTCACCTGTTTGATTCCGTCTACGATCCTGTCGGTTTATACGAATGACGCGTCTTTGATCGAGGCGTCTGTGCCTTCGCTTTATGTCATTTCCGGCGCTCTGTTGATCGGGGCGGTTGCCAATATCGTATTTAACGGGGTGACAGGTACGGGAAATACGCGTTCCGCCTTTACCATGGAGTTGGTTACGCTTGTTTTTTATACCTTGTTTATATATGTAGCGGGAATGCGTTTGCATCTGCCGGTAGCCATTTGCTTCCTGACCGAGGTTGTTTATTATACCGGTCTGTTGGTGTCAAGCGTTGTCTATCTGAAGAAAGCTTCCTGGCAGAATAAGAAAATCTGAAGCTATTTTGTCCGGGCAATCTCCTGCTTTATTCATCAGTTTTTCTTACCTTTGCCCCTCATTCAAAGAATAGAAGATAAAATAAATATACATACGAATTATGTTTGAGAACTTAAGCGAAAGGTTAGACAGATCGTTTAAACTGTTGAAGGGTGAAGGTAAGATTACGGAAATCAATGTGGCGGAAACATTGAAAGATGTACGTAAAGCATTACTTGACGCCGACGTAAACTATAAAGTGGCCAAGAGTTTCACCGACACGGTGAAGGTGAAGGCGTTAGGACAGAATGTGCTTACATCCGTTAAGCCCAGCCAGTTGATGGTTAAGATCGTGCATGACGAACTGGCCGAACTGATGGGAGGGACGGCTACCGAACTGGAACTGGCGGGTAATCCGTCAATCATCCTGATGTCCGGTCTGCAAGGGTCCGGTAAAACGACCTTTACGGGTAAGCTGGCAAATTTGCTGAAGACTAAGAAAAATAAGAAGCCGCTGTTGGCTGCCTGCGACGTGTATCGTCCGGCCGCTATCGAGCAGTTGCGCGTGGTCGGCGAACAGGTCGGCGTGCCTGTTTACATGGAACTGGAGAATAAGAATCCGGTGGAGATCGCCATGAACGCAATTCGCGAAGCACGTGCAAAAGGAAACGATGTGGTGATTGTCGATACCGCCGGCCGTCTGGCTATCGACGAGCAGATGATGAAAGAGATCGCAGCTATCAAGAGCGCTATCCAGCCGGATGAGACCTTGTTCGTGGTCGACTCCATGACCGGACAGGATGCTGTCAACACGGCGAAGGAATTTAACGAACGCCTGGATTTCGACGGCGTTGTCCTGACCAAGCTCGATGGTGATACACGCGGTGGTGCCGCCCTTTCTATCCGTACGGTGGTCGACAAACCGATCAAGTTTGTCGGAACCGGTGAAAAGATGGATGCGCTGGATATTTTCCATCCCGAACGTATGGCAGACCGTATCCTCGGCATGGGTGATATCGTTTCGTTGGTGGAACGTGCCCAGGAACAGTATGACGAAGAAGAAGCCAAACGCCTGCAGAAGAAGATTGCCAAGAACCAGTTCGACTTTAATGACTTCATCGCTCAGATACAGCAGATCAAGAAGATGGGTAACCTGAAGGAACTGGCATCCATGATTCCGGGTGTGGGCAAAGCCCTGAAAGATGTGGATATCGACGATAATGCTTTCAAGAGCATCGAAGCGATCATCTATTCCATGACTCCGGACGAACGTGTCAATCCGGCTATCCTGAACGGTTCACGCCGCCAGCGTATCGCCAAGGGTAGCGGCACGACCATCCAGGAAGTGAACAAGCTGATCAAGCAGTTCGACGAAACGCGTAAGATGATGCGTATGCTGACTGCCGCCAAACCGGGAAGCAAGAAATTCCCTTCATTTAAAAGATAAATCCGAAAAGATAATAGAATATGGAAGAGCAACAGTACAAACTATTGGATGGAAAGGCTGTTTCTGCCCAGATGAAGCAGGAGATGGCTGAAGAAGTAGCTCAGATCAAGGCTGCAGGCGGTAAGATTCCGCATTTGGCGGCTATTTTGGTCGGTCATGACGGCGGTAGCGAGACGTATGTCGCCAGCAAGGTGAAAACCTGCAATGAGATCGGTTTCAAGTCGACACTGATCCGTTACGAAAGCGATGTGACCGAGGAAGAACTTCTGCGCAAAGTGGACGAATTGAATAACGACCCCGATGTGGACGGATTCATCGTGCAGCTTCCTTTGCCGAAGCATATCTCTGAACAGAAGATCATCGAAGCGATCGACTATCGTAAAGATGTGGACGGTTTCCATCCGATCAATGTGGGACGCATGTCCATTGGTCTTCCTTGTTTCGTGTCGGCTACTCCGGCCGGTATTCTGGAACTGTTGCGCCGTTATGAAATCCCGACACGCGGCAAACATTGCGTAGTCTTAGGGCGTAGCAATATCGTGGGCAAGCCGATGGCAACCCTGATGATGCAGAAGGCTTATCCGGGTGACTGCACGGTTACTGTCTGCCACAGCCGTTCGGAAAACCTGAAAGAGATGTGCCAGAGTGCCGATATTATTATCGTAGCTTTGGGTGTGCCTGAATTCCTGAAAGGCGATATGGTGAAAGATGGCGTTGTGATTGTTGATGTCGGAACGACCCGTGTACCGGATGCAAGCCGTAAAAGCGGCTTTAAGCTGACGGGCGATGTCAAGTTTGACGAAGTTGCTCCCAAAGCGTCTTATATCACGCCGGTTCCGGGAGGTGTCGGTCCGATGACAATCATCTCTTTGATGCGTAATACCCTTCTGGCAGGGAAGAAAGCTATTTATAAATAATATAGTGGGGTTGCCTCGACATACCTTGTTCCCGCGCTTGACGCGGGATCGCAAAGGAACAAGCCTTATGATGAATAAGATTTGTTCCTTTGTCGTTTATTTATTCCTTTTTAGTTGCCTGCCGCTCTCCGCCCAGGACTCGCTGACAATCTTGTTTGCGGGGGATGCCATGATGCACCAGACACAGCTCGATAATACCCGGAAAGGAGATTCTTTTGATCTGAGCGGTTACTTTTCGAATATAGAGAAAGAGGTGAAGGCTGCGGATATTGCTGTCGTGAACTTTGAGGTTCCGTTGGGAGGGAGACCTTATAGCGGTTATCCCGCTTTCAGTGCGCCGGAAGACTTTGCTTTGGCTTTACAGAAGGCGGGTTTCGATTTCTTCCTGTTAGCAAATAATCATTGTCTTGACAGGCGGACACGAGGACTTGTGCGTACTATCCGGATGCTGGATTCCCTCGAGATACGTCATACCGGGACTTTCCTGGATCGTGGCCATCGGCATTGTACGTATCCGATGCTGCTCCGCAAGAAGGATTTCCGTATCATTATGCTTAATTATACTTATGATACCAACGGTCTGACGGTCGATACGCCCCGTATTGTCAACTATATCGACAAACAGGTGATGGAAGCGGATATTGTCGAAGCCAAACTTTTTAATCCTGACTTTATTATTGCCAATATGCATTGGGGATTGGAATACGAGCAGATGCCTTCCCGTGAACAACGCCGGTTGGCAGACTGGTTGCTGGGGCAAGGTGTGGATTTGGTTATCGGTTGCCATCCGCATGTCGTCCAACCTATGGAACTTCGGAAAGGGGAGGACGGCGTCCCCGATCGTTTGGTCGTCTACTCATTAGGCAATTTTATCTCAAACATGAGCCGGGAACATACGGACGGAGGTGCAATGGTAAAAGTAGTCTTGTGCCGGAAAGGGCTGCGCCGGTATATTGCCTCCGCACAATATTCATTGGTTTATTCCTCCCGGTATGTAAATAAACGGGGAAAAGAAGATATCCGGGTCGTTCCGGCGGCATCTTGGTCGGAGAAGAATCAAAATGGCTCTTTTTCAGTCGATTCAGCATTAATTAAGTATGTAAAGAATACCCGTTTGCTTCTAAATGGAAACAATAAAGCGGTTGATGAGTATGTTTTTGATTAAAAAAAGTGTCCGGAATGTTTGGCACTTAAAATAAAATATCTATCTTTGCACCGTCTTAAAGGAAACGTGGTTCGTTAAGATAAACATGGTGAGAGTAGCTCAGTTGGTTAGAGCATCGGATTGTGGTTCCGAGGGTCGTGGGTTCGAGCCCCATCTTTCACCCGTAAGGCTATCCTGAAAAGGATGGCCTTTTTTATTATGTCCATTCATCGGTAGCTGATTTAGGGCTCACCCGATATTTCTTGGGGACGCAGACGGGCGCAGATTACGCAGAGGAACGCAGACTTATTTTCTTTTAAAACAATAAATGATCTGCGTTTGTCTGCGTCGTCTGCAGTACTTCATGGGTTTATAGTGCCGTAAAGGAATGAATAACCCGGCAGATAGAATGAGCGATGCGGAATGTGTGCCCCTTCCATACCTACCCGCTATTCATGTCACAGCTGTGAAACAAAAGAAATCCAACCGTAACATAGAAGGAATACAGTTGTGACATAAAAGGAATACAGCCGTAACATACAATAGAGGACGATTGGCGTGACCTTTCCTGAAATCAGTTTACAGATTAAACAATTATAACTAAACTCAATTTACATAACAAAGATTAAAACCT
>NZ_QREV01000040.1 GCF_003363715.1 Parabacteroides acidifaciens | reverse complement strand
TGCAGGTTTAAAACTTATGCCTATTTTTGTACCTGAAATATGACGAATCTAAACGTACGTTTTCGTTAGTCATTCTACCCGCCATCAATAATTCACTATACATCAATTATTTACAACTGATTTTTACCTGTTTTTCACGCGAAAATCCGACGATTCTTCCGCTCCCCGACTTTCTTTTATCAGCTTGTTTGTCAATACTTTATATTTTTAAAGATTCTTCAAGATTAAGGCCGTTTCCGGGCGCTTTTTAAGAAATGCGGGCAGCTTTGTCTATTTTTGTTAATCGCAAGCACTTCGGTTTAATTATTTTAAGACACAATCTTCAAGATCCCGTTGCCCTTTTATGCGCAGCCTGACTTTTTCAGAGCGGCAGGCATACCTTACAGACTTCCGCCTTTTGTAGCAGATATACGCTTGGTCTTTCCTTCAATACCGCCATTCAAGGGCTCTATTCACCTCCCGGATAAAAAGCGCCACAAGGGAGCTAATTTCCTTCAGCCCCATCCTTATTCCCTTCGACTCCCACGCGATCCTTGTTCGACCCTCGTCAGACAGCTGTTCGACCCGGGTGGGACAGCTGTCCGACGAAGGTCAAACAACTGTCCGACCCGGGTCGAACAAGGATTGCATGGGAGTCCATACCAATTAGGATAAGGGTCTATGCTTATTTACTCCTTCATGGCCAAAAAGAAGACCGCGGACAGGGAGAAAGAGACAAAACTTTTCGGAAGCCGGAAAGAAGATTATCCTATATAATTACTATCTTTGCACCCTGTAAGCGAGGGATATCCTTTGTTATCCCTTGTACGAACGAATACCATTAATAAATCGACGATATGATTCTATTCTTTCAATCTCCTACAAAGACGGTGTTAGCTGTGGAGGCTGCACACGCTTTCTCTCCTGAAGATGTAGAAAAATTAGTTTGGGCGTTTAGCGAGGCAAAACCTCTCCAGGCTGAAACGCTGGAAGGCTGGTACGTGGGACCGCGCCGGGAAATGATTACCCCCTGGAGTACGAATGCTGTGGAAATCACCCAGAATATGGGGCTCACAGGCATCGCACGCATCGAGGAATACTTCCCCGTTTCATCGGGCGAAGCCGAACACGACCCGATGTTGCAACGCATCTACAACGGTCTGAACCAGGACATCTTCACGATCAGTAAACAACCGGACCCGATTGTCTATATCGAAGATATCGCCGCCTACAACAAGCAGGAAGGACTGGCGTTGAGCGACGAAGAAGTAGCTTACCTCAACGAAGTGAGCCAGAAGTTAGAACGCCGGCTGACCGACAGCGAAGTGTACGGCTTCGCACAGGTAAACTCGGAACACTGCCGCCACAAGATCTTCGGTGGTACGTTCATCATCGACGGAGAAGAGAAAGAAAGCTCCCTCTTTAACCTGATTAAGAAAACATCGGCGGAGAACCCGAACAAGTTAGTTTCCGCCTATAAAGATAACGTGGCGTTCAACGAAGGCCCGGTGATCGAACAGTTTGCCCCGGCAAGCGGCGACAAACCTGATTTCTATGAAGTGAAGGAAATCAAATCGGTTATCTCGCTGAAAGCCGAAACGCACAACTTCCCGACAACCGTCGAGCCGTTCAACGGCGCTGCAACGGGTTCGGGCGGTGAGATACGAGACCGTCTGGGTGGTGGTAAGGCTTCGCTTCCGATTGCCGGAACGGCTGTTTACATGACCGCTTACCCGCGTACCGAAGGGGCCCGCGAATGGGAAAAGATCCTCGACCCGCGTCCCTGGTTGTACCAGACTCCGGAACAGATTCTGATCAAGGCGTCGAACGGTGCTTCCGATTTCGGTAACAAGTTCGGACAACCGCTGATCTGCGGTTCGGTACTGACATTCGAACATGAAGAAAACAACAAGAAATATGCGTACGACAAGGTGATCATGCTTGCCGGCGGTGTGGGTTATGCCAATATGCGCGACGCGCTGAAGGGTGATCCCGAACCGGGCGAAAAGGTCGTGCTGTTAGGTGGTGACAACTACCGCATCGGTATGGGCGGCGGCGCCGTTTCGTCGGTAAACACGGGCCAGTACACCAGCGGTATCGAGCTGAACGCCGTACAGCGTGCCAATCCGGAAATGCAGAAACGAGTTTCCAACGTAATCCGTGCCATTGCCGAGTCGGACAACAACCCGGTCATCTCTATCCACGACCACGGCGCAGGCGGCCACCTGAACTGTCTGTCCGAACTGGTGGAAGCTACCGGAGGACATATCGACATGAGCCAGTTGCCTGTCGGCGACCCGACGCTTTCCGCCAAGGAAATTGTGGGTAACGAAAGCCAGGAACGTATGGGCTTGCTGATGAAGGAAGAGGATGTTGCCCGCGTACGACGCATTGCCGACCGCGAACGCTCTCCGATGTATGTCGTAGGTGAAACGACCAACGACATGAAGTTTGTCTTCGAACAGGCCGACGGCGTGAAACCGATCGACATCAAACTCGAATATATGTTCGGTAAGCCGCCGAGAACGATCATGAAGGACCATACGGTTGAAGAGACCTACGCTCCGGTGGTTTACAAGGAATCCGAACTGCATCACTATCTGGAAAACGTGCTTCAGCTGGAAGCTGTGGCATGCAAGGACTGGTTGACCAACAAGGTGGACCGTTCCGTGACAGGCAAGATCGCCCGCCAGCAGTGCCAGGGCGAGTTGCAGTTGCCGCTGAGCGACCTGGGTGCCGTAGCGCTGGACTACCGTGGAAAAGCGGGTATCGCTACTTCCATCGGTCACGCTCCGCAGGTGGCAATGGTCGACCCGGCTGCCGGTTCGGTTATGGCAATCGCAGAATCATTGACGAACATCGTCTTCGCTCCGCTGGCCGACAAGCTGGCTGGTGTTTCCTTGAGTGCCAACTGGATGTGGCCGTGCCGCAACGAAGGAGAAGACGCCCGCCTCTACACGGCTGTTCAGGCGGCATCTGACTTTGCCTGTGCCTTAGGCATCAATATCCCGACAGGCAAAGACTCTTTGTCGATGACGCAGAAGTATGGCGACGACAAGGTGATCGCTCCGGGTACGGTTATCATTTCGGCAGGTGCAGAGGTGAGCGACATCCGCAAGATCGTTTCTCCGGTATTGGCGCACGAAAAGAATTCTTACATATATTATATAGACTTCTCGTTCGACACGATGAAGTTGGGCGGTTCCGCTCTTGCACAGGTGTTGAACAAGTTAGGCAACGAAGTGCCGACCGTAAAGGACAGCGAATATTTCGCCGATGCGTTCAACGCAGTCCAGGATGCAATCGAAAAGGGCCTGATCCTGGCCGGACACGATATCTCGGCCGGCGGTATGATCACGACATTGCTCGAGATGTGTTTCGCCAACGTCGAAGGCGGTCTGGAAGTAAATTTAGACAAGCTGTCCGAACAGGATATCGTCAAGATCCTGTTTGCCGAAAACCCGGGTATCCTGGTTCAGGTGAAAGACAAGAAAGCGTTCGAGAAGCTGATGGAAGAAGCAGGCGTAGGCTTTGCCGCTATCGCCAAGCCGACCAGCGAACGCCATATCCTAATTTCCAAAGAAGGCATCCAGTATCATTTCGGCATCGACTATATGCGTGACGTCTGGTACGAATCGTCTTACAAGCTGGATATCAAGCAGAGCGGCAGCGTTTGTGCAGGTAATCGCTTCGAAAACTATAAGATGCAGCCGCTGGAATTCAAATATCCGAAAGGCTTCACCGGCAAGCTGTCTGCTTACGGCCTGACAGCCGACCGCAAAGGCCAGAGCGGAATCCGTGCCGCTGTCATCCGTGAAAAGGGTTGCCAGTGCGAACGCGAGACTTCTTATGCCCTGTATCTGGCGGGCTTCGATGTGAAAGACGTTCACATGACCGACTTGGCTTCCGGCCGCGAGACGCTGGAAGATGTCAACATGATCGTCTTCTGCGGTGGTTTCTCCAACTCCGATGTCTTGGGCTCTGCCAAAGGATGGGCCGGCGGTTTCTTATATAACGAGAAGGCGAAGAAGGCATTGGATAACTTCTATGCACGTCCCGACACGCTGAGTTTAGGTATCTGTAACGGTTGCCAGCTGATGGCCGAGTTAGGCGTGGTTTATCCGGAGCATGAAAAGAAACATAAGATGTTGCACAACGATTCGCACAAGCTCGAATCGAACTTCATCACGGTCGAGATTCCGAAGAACCATTCGGTTATGTTCGGCTCGATGAGCGGTTTGAAGTTGGGTATCTGGATCACGCACGGAGAAGGCAAGTTCTCTTTCCCGTACGAAGAAAAGGAATACCACATCGCACTGAAGTACAACTACGAAGGCTATCCCGCCAACCCGAACGGTTCGCCCTGGTCGGTTGCCGGTGTTTGCTCGCACGACGGCCGCCACATGGCCATGATGCCTCACCTGGAACGCGCCATGTTCCCCTGGCAGTGCGGTTACTATCCGGAAGATCGCCGCAATAGCGACGAAGTCACTCCCTGGATCGAAGGTTTCGTGAATGCGCGGAAGTGGATTGAAGAGCACAAGAAATAATATTTCAATGAAAAGTCGCGTTATAATATAGCGCGACTTTTTTTATTTAAGAAAGGTTGTTTATCTATTAATCATTAAAACATCATCCATTATGAAGAAGATTGCTTTATTGTTGTTTCTGTTTGTCACTTTACAGATTAGTGCACAAGAAGTTCATTTCCTCCCGAAGGTCGGATTGAATCTGGCCACCATGACAAACAGTGACGGGGGAAACATGAAACCGGGACTAAACATCGGTGTCGCAGCAGAGTTTCTTATTAATCCCCAATTTGCTATCGAACCGGGCATTTACTATTCCATGCAAGGTATAAAAGTATCAGAAAGTGGAGCTACAGCGAAATTCAAAAATGATTATCTGAATATTCCGATTTATGCAAAAGCCTACTTATATGAAGGGCTTTACGCTTTTGCCGGTCCTCAGTTCGGCTTTCTGGTCGGTTCCAAGATTTCCGCATCCGAGGGCAAGGTCAGTGGTTCCGTTAAGACAAAAGACTTATACAATAAAGTAGATGTTGCTTTAGGTCTCGGACTTGGTTATCAGTTTAGTTCCGGCTTATTGGTCTCCATGAACTATAATATCGGACTCACCAATATACTCTCGGACGATGGTATGAATCTCGGAGGAGAAAATATAAACTGGGGAGGAGAAAAATCCCGCAACGGTGTACTTCAGATCAATCTTGGCTGGAAGTTCTGATTTCACTCCGGAGAATAAGAGTAAGCCAAAAGACCCCTTACATTCTAAACAAGAGGTGTAGTTCTCAATAGACTGCACCTCTTGTTTATTATATCCGGCTATTAATTTGTTCCCTTCACTTTAATGTCTATCTTCGCAACGTAAATATAAACCTTTACTAAAATTTACGACAAATGGAAGAATTACAAGTTATCCAGAACAAGATTTATGAGATCAGAGGTTACAAAGTCATGTTAGATTTCGATTTAGCTGAGCTCTATGGAGTTGAAACAGCTCAATTAAAACGTTCTGTTCGACGTAATATGAAACGATTTGAAGGGGATGATTTTATGTTTGAGTTAACTCGGGAGGAACTTTCAAGATGCCATTTTGGCATCTTGAACAAAGGAAGAGGTTTTAACATTAAGTATTTGCCTTTTGCTTTTACAGAATTAGGTGTAGCGATGCTCAGTAGTGTTCTTAAATCCGATATTGCCATTGAAATCAATAGAGGGATTATGCGTGCATTCGTACTCATCAGACAATTCCCCATTCAATCAAAAGAAAATGATTTCACCCTACTCCAAAATGAAGTAAAAGAACTCAAAGAATATATCGAAGAAGCTTTTGCCGATTACAACGACATCAACGACGACACCCGTATGCAGTTGGAACTGATTAACCAAACACTGGCTGAATTGCAAAGTAAAAAGAGCTTGAATGACAAACCAAGACCAAAAATTGGCTTTGTAAAATAGAATCTCTATCTTAGTAACATAAATATAAACCTTTACTAAAATTCACAATAGATGGAAGAATTACAAGTTATCCAAAGCAAGATTTATGAAATCAGAGGGTACAAAGTTATGCTGGATTTTGATCTGGCTGAAATGTACCAAGTAGAAACTAAACGATTGAAAGAAGCTGTCAGGCGAAACATGGAACGTTTTGAAGGAGAAGATTTTATGTTTGAACTCAGTAAAGAGGAAGTCATTGAACTTTCAAGGTCGCAAATTGCGACCTTGAACAAATGAAGAGGCTACAATTTCAAATATGCTCCTTTTGCTTTCACCGAATTTGGAGTTGCCATGCTGAGCGGTGTCCTTAATTCTAAATTAGCAATTGAAACCAATCGGAGTATCATTCGTGCTTTTGTTGCCATGCGACAACTTATGATTAGTCCGCCCATAGATAAATTCACCCTACTCCAAAATGAAGTAAAAGAACTCAAAGAATATATCGAAGAAGTCTTTGCCGATTACAACGACATCAATGACGACACCCGCATGCAGTTGGAACTGATTAACCAAACGCTGGCTGAATTGCAAAGTAAAAAGAGCTTGAATGACAAACCAAGACCAAAAATTGGCTTTGTGAAATAGAATCTCTATCTTCGCGCTCAAATCATAAAACACATATAAGAATGAAAAAGTCGCTATTCATACTTGCTGTAGCAAGCCTGCTGTCAGGCTTCATTTCCTGTTCCGACAAACAAGGAATACCAAATCAGGATAAACCAGCTCTGATTCCCGCTCCGCAAGAGATTACATTAAAGAATGATTTTTTCAGCCTTACACGCCGTGCCGCAATCACGCTCGACTCATCCAATCCGGAACTGCTAAAGATTGCGCATTACCTGAATAGCAAGACAGCTCCCGCTACCGGTTTCGAAATACCGGTTGAGAAACACGGGAACATCAAATTCGAGCTGGCAGACGATACAACGCTCGGAGCAGAAGGCTATCACCTGCTGGTCAAACATGGCGACATCCTCATTACCGCACACCAGCCTGCCGGAATCTTCTACGGTGTGCAGACCCTGTTGCAAATGCTTCCCCCACAGATAAAGAGCGACCGGAAACAAGAAGACTTCGACTGGACGATCCCATGCGCCGACATCACCGACAAACCGCAGTTTGCCTGGCGCGGACTGATGCTGGACGTCAGCCGGCACTGGTTCACCAAAGAGGAAGTGAAGAAATATATCGACCAACTGGCCGAATACAAGATGAATGTCTTCCACTGGCATCTGACCGACGACCAGGGCTGGCGCCTGGAAATAAAATCATTACCCCGTCTGACGGAGGTAGGTGCCTGGCGTGCGCCCCGTGTAGGACAATGGTGGCAACGCGAGAAGCAGTTGCCCGGCGAAGAGGCGACTTACGGAGGCTTCTACACGCAAGATGACGTGAAAGAGGTGCTGGCCTACGCGGCAGAACGGTATGTGCGCGTCATTCCGGAAATAGATGTTCCGGGACATAGCCTCGCTGCTCTTGTCGCCTATCCCGAACTGGCCTGTATGAAAGCGCCTGAGACTGTCGGCGTAGGAAATAAATTCTACGGAGAAGACGAGAACACGCTTTGCGTCGGCAAAGAAACCACCTTCGAGTTTATGGACAAGGTATTGACGGAAGTCGCCGCCCTTTTCCCGGACGAATATGTCCATATCGGCGGGGATGAATGTTTCAAAGGTTTCTGGCACAAATGCCCGCGCTGCCAGGCCCGTATGAAAGCGGAGAACCTGAAAGACGAAAACGAATTGCAGAGCTATTTTATCCACCGCATGGAAAGCCTGTTGAAAGAGAAAGGGAAAAAGCTGATCGGCTGGGATGAAATCATCGAAGGCGGACTGGCTCCCGATGCCACTGTCATGAGTTGGCGCGGCATGGAAGGCGGTATCAAATCGGCCAAAGCCGGTCATCATGTGATTATGACACCGGCCGAACATTGCTACATCGACCTTTGGCAGGGCGAGCCGTCCGTAGAGCCGGACACCTACTCCATGTGCCGCCTGAAAGACTCTTACAGTTTCAACCCGGTTCCCGACGGCGTACCGGCAGAAATGATATTAGGCGGACAAGGCAATCTTTGGGCTGAATCGGTCCCGACTTTCCACCATGCCGAATATATGACCTGGCCACGCGGGTGGGCTCTTGCCGAAGTACTCTGGACCGGACCGGAGAAGGCGAACTGGGACCTGTTCTGGCCACGTGTCGAACAGCATTTCCTGCGTGCGGATGAAGCACAAATTAAATATGCCCGTAGCATGTATAACGCTATTGTTACACCCCGCTATACGGAGGACGGCTCATTGGAAATCGCACTGGACAGCGAACCGGGCAATCTTGACATCTACTATACATTCGACAATACAGACCCAGACAACTTCACACCCAAGTATGAAGCTCCGCTCCGCGTTCCTAAGAACGCGACCTGGCTGCGTGTCGTCACCTACCGGGACAATCGCCCGATAGGCAAAGTTATTACATTAACGATTAAGGAGTTGGAGAAACGGGCGGAAGATACCCGCCGTGTCATCGGCAACCTGTAACAGAAATGTAATATGTATGTCGTAAATGTGAAACAGCATTCTTGTTCCTTTGCACCGTAAATTAGAACAATAAATTATCATTTTCCAAAAGAACAAAGAATGAAATTAGCAAATATCACAGTGCTTGCCCTGTTAGCCCTGCTTCCGTTAGCCATGCTGGCACAGGAAGCACCGGAGATGGAAAAGCTGAACGCCCGTGTAGATTCATTGGCAGAAGAGACAACGACACTGGGCAACCTGGTCCAAAAACTCAATAAGTTCAAAGTATCCGCGTATATACAGGGACAATTCCAATATGGACAGGAAGATGCGACCTTGAAGGTGGGCGACAAAAACGAGCATACAGATAAAGGCTTCAACCGCTTCGGCATCCGGCGCGGACGATTGAAATTTGAATATAATGACGGTATCGGAACCGGCGCCGTGCAGCTCGAAGCCAACGATAAAGGCGTCAGCTTCCGCGATCTGTATATCGGTATCAAAGATCCCTGGACCAAACGCAGCCAATTGATGGCCGGTGTGTTCAACCGCCCTTTCGGTCATGAAATCGGTTACTCTACCAGTGGCCTCGAATCGCCCGAACGTGCAACAATCATCCAGTATTTCTTCCCCGACGAACGCGACTTAGGTGCCATGCTGACACTCCGCGCAAATAAGACAAGCCCTCTTGCCTTCCTCCGCCTGGACGCAGGTCTCTTCGCCGGTAACAGTATTAACCGTGAGACTGACAGCCGGAAAGACTTCATCGGCCACCTCGGAGCAGAGAAAGAAATCGGCAACTGGGCGAAATGGGGATTAGGCCTCTCCTACTACAACGGCGGTGTCTACAATCCGACTACGACTGCTTACGAGCTTCAAGGTAAACAATTCGTCGAAATCGACAAAGGCGAAACCGGTACCTACATGAAGCGGGAGTATATCGGCATGGATGCACAATTCTCCTTCCATAGTTCCTGGGGTATCACAACCCTCCGGGGTGAAGGATTATTAGGAACACAACCCGGCATTGCCGGCAGCAGCAAAAGTCCGAACACCGGGACACGTCCGGAAAACCTGCCGGAAAACTCGCTGTTCAAACGTCCCTTCATCGGTTATTTCTTCTATCTGGTACAGGACATCGGAGCATCTCCTTTCTCTGCTGTATTGAAATATGACGCTTATGATCCCAACACCAAACTGAAAGGGAACGAGATCGGTGTCGAAAACAGTTTCACCTCAAAGACAGACCTTGCCCAAAGTACCCTGGGCGTCGGGGCTCTCTATCGTTTCAACAAACACATCCGCGTACAAGCTTACTACGAATTTAACTTTAACGAAAAGAGCGACTTCGTGAAAGACTATGAAAAAGACCGGAAAGATAACGTCTTCACGCTTCGCCTGCAATATAAGTTTTAATACAAACGTAACATCTGTTTCATACCCTTGCAACACCTCTGTAGTTACTTTGCATACAGAAATTTAATTCATATTTAGCGAAATGAAAAAGACGATTATCCTGGCAGCCATGGCCGCCTGTTTGTTTACATCAAATGTATTTGCACAGAAAATCAAAGGAAGTGACACCTGCCTGCCGCTCAGCCAGACAGAAGCAGAGAACTTCATGAACAAAAATAAATCAGCTAAAATAACAGTGACCGGCGGTGGTTCCGGTGTCGGTATTTCAGCGTTGATGGAAGGGACGACCGATATTGCCATGTCTTCCCGTAAAATGAAGTTCGACGAGAAAGTCAAACTGCAGGAAGCAAAGAAGAACACGAAAGAAGTGGTTATCGCTTACGATGCATTGGCTGTAGTCGTGCACCCGTCCAATAAAGTGTCCAACCTGACCCGCGAGCAACTGGAAGGAATCTTCACCGGAAAGATCAAAAACTGGAAAGAAGTGGGCGGCGCCGACATGAAAATCGTGGCCTATTCACGCGAAACCTCTTCCGGCACTTACGAGTTCTTCAAGGAAAGCGTTCTGAAGAACAAGAACTATATGAACGGCATCCTCAGTATGCCCGCAACCGGAGCTATCATCCAGTCTGTCAGTCAGACAAAAGGAGCAATCGGCTATGTCGGCCTGGCCTACGTAAATAAAGAGGTAAAACCGATCCATGTATCGTATGATGCAGGCAAATCATTTACCGAACCGTCTTTCGAGAACGCAAAGAACAAAACTTATCCGATCGTCCGTCCGCTTTTCTACTACTACGAAGTGAAAAACGAAGGTAAAGTAAAACCGTTTATCGATTATATTCTTTCTTCAGAAGGGCAGGCAACAGTGAAACAAGTCGGTTATATACCGGTCAAATAAGTTAAATAATGCAAGTCAACCCAGGACAGAGCCACACTCTGTCCTTTTTTATTCCCGCGAAGCCTTGATGCACATAATTTACAGATTTGTGCAATATTATTGGTGCTTTTTGCACATTCTTTGGTTAAATATGCTACCTTTGTCCCAATATCTTTTATAAACATATTTTTTAGTCACATGAAGACATTAACAATTGGGGATCTTAAGGCCCGCATTCCAATCATCCAAGGTGGAATGGGCGTAGGAATCTCTCTTTCCGGCTTAGCCTCAGCCGTTGCAAATGAAGGTGGGATTGGCGTTATCTCCGCTGCCGGTCTCGGACTCTTATATAAAAAGCTTTCTCCCAACTACACAGAAGCCGGAAATCTCGGTCTTGCAGCTGAAATACGGAAAGCCCGCGAAAAAGCAAAAGGCATCATCGGCGTGAACGTGATGGTTGCCCTCTCTGATTTTGCCGAACTGGTTAAAACCAGTATCGCAGAAAAGGTAGACATTATCTTCAGTGGAGCAGGCTTGCCCCTGGACTTACCTTCATTCCTGAAGAAAGACAGCGTGACGAAGCTGGTACCCATCGTATCGAGCGCACGTGCCACCCGCATCATCTGCGAGAAATGGAAAAACAACTACGACTACCTCCCCGATGCAATCGTGCTGGAAGGCCCGAAAGCAGGCGGACACTTAGGCTATAAGGAAAACCAGTTGGAAGACGAGCACTTCTCGTTGGAAGAACTGCTACCCCAAGTAGTAGAAGAAGTATCCCACTTCGAAGAAAAATATAACAAGAGAATCCCGGTAATTGCAGCAGGAGGCATTTATACGGGTGAAGATATCAAACGTGTGATGGACCTTGGAGCATCAGGCGTTCAGTTAGGTACCCGTTTCGTTCCCACCACCGAGTGCGACGCTTCCGAGGCTTTCAAGGAAAGCTATGTAAAAGCGGAAGAAAAGGACATCGAGATCATCAAAAGTCCGGTCGGCATGCCAGGTAGAGCGATACACAGCACTTTCTTGCAGAAGGTGAAAGAAGGTCTGAAACAGCCGAAGAGCTGCCCTTTCAACTGCATCAAGACTTGCGATATTTCGAGAAGCCCCTATTGCATCATTGCAGCTTTGTACAACGCATTCAAAGGCAATTTCGAAAACGGTTACGCGTTTGCCGGCAGCAACGCCTGGCGAACAACCCGGATCATGTCGGTAAAGGAAACGATCAACGAACTGATCAATGACTGGAAAGCAAAAGAGTAATATCTGATATTCCTTACAATGTAAAAAGGGCGTCCCGTGATGGATGCCCTTTTTGCGTTATCTATAGGTGCCGCCACCGCTCAGGCGAATCTTTGTGCAACTAACGGGTAAATATCGGTCTTCTATTGCATGTCACAGCTGTATTCTTTTCATGTCACAATTGTCTTCCTTCTATGTTACAGTTGGAGTTCTTTTGTTTCACGGCTGTAACATGAATAGCAGGTAGGTGTGGAAGGAGCACACATCCCGCATCGTTCATTCTATCTGCCGGGTTGTTCTTTCCTATACGGCACTATACTGCAATACCATTCCGCAGGCGATCTTGGCGAGTCAGGACCTTCACGCTTGTTTAAAGAAATAGTGAACCTGTAAATGATGATTTATCCAGAATTAAAAATCCCCGACAGTATCATAACCGCCGGGGATTCTTTTGGGTCTGCATTCACTCTTCACAGAGGAAATGTCAGAAGAACTTTTTCATTTCATTACTTTAGTATTAATACGGTCACTTGTTCACCCATCGCAGGTTACTTGAAACAATGAAGTTCCGCGTGATCTTATTTAGAATTATTTGATTATAAATTCTTACTTAACAATTGCTTTAACAGCTTCTTCACCATCAACGGCAACGATAACCATTCCGGCAGGAACTGCGATTGTTGCATCATCAGATGTGATAACTGTGTTAGCTACTACCTGACCTAAGATATTGGTGATCACAACCTTCTTGCCTTCGGCACCTGATACCCGTACGGCACCAACCTTAGCAATCACGTTTACACCTTCAACCGAGATCACTTCATTATCCGTAGCAATATCATCCTTAGAACCTTCTTCTACATTGAAGATCAGGGCGTCGTCGCCACCGGTCTTAGCATTTGCGAATGTAGATTCTGCAGGATCAGACATTACCAAGCAACCATTCTGCATCTTCAACCAAGAAGCTCTTTCCGGAGCAATCTGCGGTTGATCTGTATGAGCCATCGATTCGAACAGGAACGAACGGCTTGATTCTACTTCGTCAGCTGCGATAGTCGGATCGATGAAGCGGAATGACCAAGTGTAATACTTGTGGGCGTCACCCTTCAGGTTCTTGATATAATAACCCGTACCGTTAGCAATACCGCCTTTCTTCGTATTAGCTGCGATAATAGCTGCGATGTCTACGTTTTCTGTCTTAACACCGGCGAACTGGTCGATCAACAGATACAAGCTGTCACCAATATGAAGAGCATCCACGAAACCAACGCGGTTATACTTACCCCACATGTAGTTATTATTAGCTGTAGAGTCGGCGAAGTTCACCAGGTAGTGACCTCTTTCGTAACCTTCTACGTCAACATACTTATCATGGATACAGTTTTCAGGAGCTTCATGTCCGGCTTCGATTTCTGCCTGACAGATCGGGCACGGAATCTTGATTGTGGTAGTCTTAGCAGGTTCACGATCGATCGATACCAGATACTGCGGTTTGATATAACCCAGACCACGTTCAACCCAAACTGAATCTACATAGAATGACTTGCCATCTACTGCTTTTTCAGCACCGTCAATTCCAAGGAAGTTGATTCCGGCGAACATGAAGTTCGGGTTCACTTCCATCTGCAGGTATTCGTTACGATACTTTTCGATGAAGCGCAGCGTGTCGGCAGCATCACCTTCGTTACCTTCAAGAGCTAAAGAGTTGAAGCGGCGATACAATGGTTGTTCAGCCAGACCGATAGAGAATGCAGAAGTACGAGCTTCGCAACCACACTGGTACTGCAGGATTGCATTATAGGATTGATCGGCGACACCGACTTTGATACACATCGGATAATATTCAGATTCTTCACCTGCATCTACAGCAAACCTGTTAGACCGATCCATACTAACGAAATCTGCGACTTCACTTACGACTCCTCTTCCTTCTTCAGAAGCCAGAACAAACGCATAATAATGCTTTTTGTTATAATGGTTATTTTCCTTGAAGTAGAATGGAGTCGGTTTTTCCAAGTTAGAAGAGATCACAACACGGCCATCCAAATTCATTCCATCATAATTATAATCATTCTGAATACCGGCATAAGCCTTCTTTCCGTTTGCATCCATTCTATATATATAATACGGTGCTCTTTCCAACTGAGCCAAAGCCGGGATTCTGGCCTTCAATTCTTTCGAAACCAAAATACCATATTCTTCCGTATCATAACCTAATTCGCTCACTGGCTCAATGCCGAAGAATACTTCAGCGTCATTCAAGACGTTCAACACAGAGTCTCCACCCAGGATATTTACATAATTGTTTTCAGAGAACGGAGTGTAATAGTTGAATGCGTAGTTAGAGATCATCAGCTCTTCTTTACTCATATATCTGTAACCCAGGTTCGGATCAGAGATGATTTCATCTGCAACCTTTTCGAATGTCAACGTCAGCTTTTCATCTCCATTATAGAAATAGAGGCTGCCGTCCTCATCTTTATACAATTGTACAGTACCCCAAGACCAAGCAGTAGGATATTCGCGGTTGACAAACTCAATAGGAGAAGTCGAAGCTGCATATTCAGAAGTCTTCGTCTTCGTAATTATCCACTGGTATGCCGGCATATGAGAGACATCCTGTACGGGTTCGTCGATTGATGACCAGCCAGAGGTATAGTAACAATCAGCACTAATAGGCACTGCAAAATACTGGCCTTTAGCGTTACGGATTGTATAAACACCGTCTGCTAAAGAGACTTTATCACTTTCTACAACTTGGCAACCTTTATAACCGAAAGAAATATCAGTTTCTTTCTTGTCGTTGATAGTTATAATACGTACTTGATCTTTAATCAGATCCTGAACTGTAACAAAGTTATTCTCACCTTTAGTTTCAACTCCATCTGCAACTTCCGGCAATATTGTTGTTTCTTCTCCTTCTTCATCTGCTACCCAATGAGAACCATCAACAGCTTCGTCCACATAATTCAAAGCTTCAGCAACCTGGATTACCAAACTGTCTTTAGAAGGATAATAAGAAAATGCAAATTTATATTGTCCTTCGATAGAGGATCTACTAATAGAATCTGCCGGAGATGTGGGTTTTGTACCAGCACCACTTGCCTGAAGTTTAGCATATTTCAAGTTATCCCAGAAGAAAGCGCGGAATTTTTCACCACTGGCATTTACGATTGAAGTATCAACACGCAAATAAGAGCTGTCTCCATTAAGGATATAGACATAATCGTCATCACTATCAATAGCTTCAGCAAAGAACTTACCTACATTTTTTCCATTAAAAGGATTAGGCACATCAACCTTTGTTCCCATTTCGTCCGGATTGAATGTCAGGGCTACCCCATTTTTAGCAGACTGCAGTCCGAAATAAGTGTTAATTTCGTTTGCTCCCAAACGGATTACATCTGCTTCAACCAACGTGAATTTAGTCAATGCCACACCATCTGCATCCTCTGCATCAGCATAAGCATCAGATGCACCCATTTTCTTGATTAAAATCTTGTTTGACTCATCCTTAACAAGACCTATTACAGAGTCTGGTTTGATATAAGAATAGAGAGTTCTTTCAGGCTGCAAATTAGCAGTGTACTGGGTAGAGAATGCCCAACCGGAAATTTCACCGCCAACAAATGTAGAGTCAGCATCGAGATCAGTAACAGTAGCAACATTTTTTTCAAGGCCTTCCAACAGAGTTCCTGCATACTGAATATCCAAACGCTGCCCCGTTGCCTTGTTTGTAAAATCAAAGATAGGAGCTTTACCAGAACCTTCTTCAGTTACTTCAACACACCATAAGGAGTTTGCCAGGTTAACAGAAGCAATATCGTCTTCCAAAAACAAAGCGCCATTTTCCGACATAGATAAATAGCCTGTACCCTCACCCAAATCAACCTCCAACTGATACAACTTATCACTTGTTTTCGTCAAAGATGTGACCGGAGTGGTCGCACCAGCAGACACCGCCCCGAAGAGAGCGATCCCCGCCAAAAAAGTAGAAATCTTTTTGTTCATAACTAAACATTTAAATTAATAATACTAATATTGAAATCTTGTTCTAAACTTTTATTTGGTTAGGTTCTGTAAAATGACGAGCGAAAACGATCCTTTTTTTTAGTCATTTTTCGGGGGTAGTCGGGGGTTCGTCAGCTAAAAGAGCAGATTCGTACTCTGTAAGCTATCTTACTGATAAGAAAGCAGATATAATTGCAAAATTATTTTGGAAAAGAATTGCATGTTTCAAACTTATGCGTATTTTTGTGTCGATTTAATGACGAAAACAAAGGATCGTTTTTTTTCGTCATTTATTTTATGCCCCCTCATCTCCTATAATTCAAAGCTTACATATTCTAAAAATTGCCTCAAAAGTCCACTTCCGATATACGGAATATCTTTATCCGATCAAATTGCGACGGCTCTTATTTTTCAGGCTATTACTTAAAAATGCCTTAGCATTCTGAAACGACTGTAAAACATGCAAAAATCGACCAAGAATCGGTCTCTACAGAAGATTCGCGAAAAACGGCGTTATTTTTCCTTTTGCATCTTAACATCTATAAAGAAATGCCGATTTCGGATAAAAAGAAGAAATCCCCGGCGGCATTGCTACCGTCGGGGATTCTTTTTTGTCTGTATTCTCTCTTCACAGAGAAAATAATCAGAAGAACTTTTTCATTTCATTACTAGTATTAATACGGCCACTTGTTCGCCTGTCGCAGGTTACTTGGAAAACGAAATTCCACGTGGTCAAATATTTAGAATTATTTGATTATAAATCGTAATGTTATTTCTTACTTAACAATAGCCTTAACAGCTTCTTCGCCTTCAACAGCAACTACAACCATTCCCGCAGGAACAGCGATCGTTGCATCGCTTGAAGTGATAACTGTGTTAGCAACAACCTGACCCAGAATATTGGTGATAACAACCTTCTTGCCTTCAGCACCTGAAACTCTGACAGCACCAACCTTGGCAATCACGTTTACACCTTCAACCGAGATAACTTCATTATCCGTTGCGATGTCGTCCTTTGAACCTTCTTCTACATTAAAGATCAGGGCATCGTCACCACCGGTCTTAGCATTTGCAAATGTAGAAGCTGCCGGATCAGACATTACCAAGCAACCATTCTGCATCTTCAACCAGGAAGCTCTTTCCGGAGCGATCTTCGGTTGACCTGTATGAGCCATAGATTCGAACAGGAACGAACGGCTGGACTCTACTTCGTCAGCAGCGATAGTCGGATCGATGAAGCGGAATGACCAAGTATAATACTTGTGAGCGTCACCTTTCAAGTTCTTGATATAATAACCGGAACCGTCAACGATACCACCTTTCTTCTTATTAGCCTCATAGATAGTCGCAAGATCAACATCTTCAGTCTTAATACCTGCGAATTGGTCAATCAGCAGATACAAGCTGTCACCGATGTGAAGTGCATCCACGAAACCTACACGGTTATATTTACCCCACTTGTAACTGTTAGCAGTAGAATCTGCGAAATTCACCAGATAATGACCTCTTTCGTAACCTTCTACATCAACATACTTGTCATGGATACAGTTTTCAGGAGCGGGACGTCCGGCTTCGATTTCTGCCTGACAGATCGGACACGGGATCTTGATTGTGGTAGTCTTAGCAGGCTCACGATCGATCGATACCAGATACTGCGGCTTGATATAACCCAAACCACGTTCAACCCATACTGAATCAACATAGAATGATTTACCATCCTTAGCTTTGTCAGCACCATCGATTCCGAGGAAGTTGATTCCATCAAACATGAAGTTCGGGTTTACTTCCATCTGCAAGTATTCGTTACGATACTTTTCGATGAAGCGCAGCGTGTCAGCAGCATCACCTTCGTTACCTTCAAGTGCCAAAGAGTTGAAGCGACGATACAGCGGCTGTTCGGAGATACCGATTGCAAATGCAGAAGTACGAGCTTCACAACCACACTGGAACTGAAGGATAGCGTTGGAAGACTGATCGGCTACACCGACTTTGACACACAGAGGATAATATTGTGAATTTGCACCTGCATCATTATTAAATGATTGAGGGAACATCAATCTCTTGTTCGCCAAAATGAATGCATAATAATGCTCTCCTTTATAATGGTTGTTTTCCTTGAAATAGAACGGAGTCTTGTAGTCCATATAAGGAGAAGCAACTACGTATTCATCATAATTACCATATGCATAAGTCGTTTCGTTCTGATAACCGATATAAGCTTTTTTACCGTCTGCCGTCATTGTATAGAGATAATACGGAGCTCTTTCCAACTGAGCCAAAGCAGGGATTCTTTTCTTCAAATCTGCATTTACTTCAATACCGTAAGCTTCTGCTTTATAACCTAAATCAGCTACCGGTTCGATACCAAAGAATTTCTCTGCATCATTTTTCACATTCAAGACAGTATCTCCTGCCAGAATATTCAGATAATTGTTTTCAGACAACGCATTGAAATAATTGAATGCATAATTAGAGATCATCAGTTCTTCTTCACTCATATACTTGTAACCCAGATTCGGATTGGAGATGATTTCATCCGAAAGCTTAGTATAAGTAAAGGTTGCCTTCACTCCACTACCAAGATCGAAATAAAGACTTCCATCTTCGTCTTTATAGAGTTGTCCAGGACCATATCCACTCAAAACTTCAGGATATTCGCGGTTCACCAAAGCAACAGGAGAAGTCGGAGCGAATAAATCAGAAGTCTTCGTTTTTGTGATAACCCACTGGTATGCCGGCATATGAGAAACATCCTGTACGTCAGCATCGATAGTAGTCCAGCCAACTGCATATTCACCATCACCACCATTTCCGCAATCAGCAGTGATAGGCACTCCTAAATACTGGCCTTTAGAGTTACGGATCGTATAAACACCTTCATCCAAAGAAGTCTTATTAGATTCTATAACTGCACAACCCTTGAAGCCTAATGAGATATTGGTTTCTTTCACATCGCGTACGGTCACGATACGGACTTCATCCTGTGCAATCAGGTCCTGAACAGTGACATAGTTTCTGTCATAGTTGCCATTATTC
Source organism: Parabacteroides acidifaciens (assembly GCF_003363715.1). Taxonomy (GTDB): domain Bacteria; phylum Bacteroidota; class Bacteroidia; order Bacteroidales; family Tannerellaceae; genus Parabacteroides; species Parabacteroides acidifaciens. Next base: position 28,156 of record NZ_QREV01000040.1, on the reverse strand, counting down.
ATAGTTGATCTAACTCCATCTCTGAAATAGCCAGATGCACCAGGTTGATAAGTAACTCGATTCACTTGAATTACTAATGAATCTCTTGAAGGATAGTAAGTGAACCTGAAGGCTCCTTGTCTACTCCAGTAGCTATCAGCTTTCAATGAATCAAGAGGAGTTGCATGCGAACCTTTCTTTTCAACATAATTAAACGCCAGGAACTTGGCACCACTTTCGTTTGTATAAGCCGTATCAACGTACAAGGCTGCACCGTCACTCTTTCTTACTATATTAACGTAGGTCTGATTTCCATAAATGCCATCATAATCAGAAGCCAGGAAAGCAACATCGCTAAACGGATTTTCCAATGTAGTATTGTGTCTGTCCGGCTCGAAAGTCAGCTTAACACCTGCATCAACACTCTGCTGACCCAGTTTCGTATTGATTTGTTTAGCATTCAATTGCACAGAAGGCGCTTCCCGCAAAGAGACCTGCATGAAGTCTGTTCTTGACAAATCGCTCGCTTTGATTTTCAACAAATTAATTTGATTACCTTGCCCCAGAACAAAACCTACAACAGAGTCGGTTTTAAAATAAGAGAACAGCGGTTTATTATTTTCGACCCCTGTTTCAAAAATGTTGGAAAAAGCCCAACCACCAACTTCACCACCTAAAGTCGGGGCAGTGTTGGTCCTTGTATTCGCACCGGTAAACTCTTCCATAGTGATGTCCAAGTAAGCACCTTCACCCTTGTTCAGGAAATCATACTTTGGAGTTTGGCCCTGGTCTTCCACCATAACAGTGACACACCATAAAGTGCTTGCTACATTATCTGCATTTGTATTGTTGGCAATGACCAATTTGCCTTCTTCATTTACAGATAAAACACCTATTGAACCACCATTTTGCCCGCGAACTGCCAGTTGGTACAAATTTTCATTTTTCCCCTCTTGCAGTTTGATGTCAGTATTCACAGATTGTCCAGGTCGCCCAGGTTGCTGCGCATTTGCAGACATTGCCCCCAAGAGGGCAATCCCCGCCAAAAAAGTAGAAAACTTTTTGTTCATAACTAAACATTTAAATTAATAATACTATAAAATTGAAATCTCGTTCTAAACTTTTATTTGGTTAGGTTGTGTAAAATGACGAGGGAAAACGTTCCTTTTTTTTAGTCATTTTTCGGGGGTGGTTTGGAGTTCGTCATCAAAAAAGACAGATTCGTACTCTGTAAGCTATCTTACTGATAAGAAAGTAGATATAATGGCAAAAATATTTCAGAAAAGAATTGCAGGTTTAAAACTTATGCGTATTTTTGCCTCGATTAAATGACGAAAAGAAAAGAACGTTTTTTTTCGTCATTTTTATTTGTGCCATTATACTATATTATTCATAGCTTATATCTCCATAAGATCATCTCAAAAACTCATTTCTAATATGCGGAATTCCGGAGGACGGTAAAAGATGGGTAACGCTTAAAATTCGGGTTGTCAACTAAAAACGCCTTTGTATTCCAAAATGAACGGCAGGCACACAGAAATTAACCAAGAATCGGTCGCTACAGAAGATTTCCGAAAAACAGCGTTATTTTTCCTTTTGTCCATTAACACTTCTACAGAAAGGATGATACCTGCCATTTACCGAAATAAATCCCATTATTCTTATGGATACGTCCCGCTATTTTCCGAACTTTATCCCCATGAAAAACACAATTCTCATTATTCCGTTAGTCTGCCTGCTGACAGCTTGCGTTCACGACAAGCAATCAGCAGGCGAGCCATCGTCTGAACCGCTCCGTACGCTGGCTGAACAGTTTAAACAGCCGGCTGATTGCTATAAGCCTTATGTCTGGTGGCACTGGATGGGAAGTAACTTCTCCAAAGAGGGAATCACCAAAGACCTCGAGGCAATGAAAGAAGCCGGGATCGGAGGAGCGACTATTTTCAACTTGGCTTCGGCGGTACAGGAGACGCATGCGCCGACAGAAAACAATCCCTGGCCCGAACAGACTTTCCGTAGCGAGGCATATTGGGAAGCCTTGCGCTTTGCTGCATCGGAAGCGAAACGTTTGGGTTTGAAACTGGGCTTACAGAGTACGCCGGGCTATTCGACATCGGGCGGTCCCTGGATTACGGAAGAAAGAGGAATGCAGCAGGTTGTCTCGAGCCGGACAAGCCTGTCGGGTAACCGTCTCGTCGAAACGGTGCTCGAAAAGCCGGAACTGCCGGTTTACAAAGGATGGGGCAGCACACAACAACGGGCGTCCTACTATCGCGATGTCGCAGTGATGGCCGTCCCTGAAAAAGCGGATGTGAAAACATATGAGATACTGGATTTGTCGGATGCGATGGATACGACAGGCCTGTTGCGCTGGCAAGCTCCCGCCGGACGATGGACAGTCTACAGGATCGGGCATGCTCCTACCATGTCGAACCCGCACCCGCTGCCGGACGACCTGATCGGGCATGCGTTGGAAGCTGACAAGATGAGTAAGGAACAGATGACCTATCACTGGCGATCGGTACTGGAGCCGTTGAAAGAACATTTAAAAGAATACATCGGCGATTCATTCACACACCTTCTGATCGACAGCTACGAAGCGGGAGACCAGGATTGGACACCCGACTTCCGGAAAGATTTCATCCGCCTGAAAGGATACGATCCGCTTCCCTGGATCGCCTTGCGGAACAGCGCCGGTGAACGCAACGACGTCAAGCAGTTCACCGAGGATTACAAAGAGGTGGTCAGCCGCCTCTACATCGACAATGGTTGGAAGATAGCCCGCGAGATGATAAACGAGGCCGGACTGAAATTTTACTGGGAGCCTTACTTCGGGCCGTTCGATTCATTCGAGTCGGTAGCCATTCCCGATATCCCGATGGGCGAATTCTGGACAGGCGGCAAAGGAGCTATCTGGAATACGATTCCCAAAGCGGCACGGATATACGGCAAACGGATTGTGGGTGCCGAAGCATTCACCGGGCGTCCCGAGATCAGCCAATACACGGAAGATCCGGCATTTCTGAAACATACGGCCGACGGAAGTTTTGCCTCCGGTGCAAACCTGCTGTTCCTGCATCACTGGGTGCACCAGCCTTTCGACGACCGATACCAGCCGGGCATGGGAATGGGTTGGTGGGGAACACATTTCGGACGTCACCAGACCTGGATCAAGCCGGGAAAGGCTTTCTTCACTTATCTTGCCCGTTGCCAGATGTTGTTGCAGCAGGGAGTGTTTATCTCCACCGACGAACGCATGTTGCATCGGAAAACATCGGATGCCGACTTATACTTTATCATCAATCCTTCGGATTCCGTTGAGACACGTACTTTTGCTTTTGCCATGCAAAAACGGATTCCGGAGTTATGGCTGCCGGACAAAGGAATTATTTGCCAAGCTGCCGACTGGCGGGAATCGGCCGATTCTATTTTCGTCAACCTGAAGCTCAATGCAGACGAATCCGTATTCCTGATTTTCCCGGATAAGAAGGAGAATGGCTACACGGCCATGATACAGCCGGCGATAAAAGTGTGCGGAGAGAGTTCCCGTGAAGTGGCCGGTCCATGGCCTATCAGCTTTGCGCCTAAATTGGGAGAACCTTTCCAGCGGGAGTTTGCAGTTTTATCTGATTTCAGCGAGGATGAAGACACTACGATCCGGTACTTTGCCGGGACAGCGACTTACCGGAAAACAATCCCGGTGGATGCGAATACCGTAGGGAAACAAAAACGGATTTTACTGGATTTAGGCGAGATGAACGATATCGCCGAACTGACGGTAAACGGTAGAGAGGCGGATGTTTTATGGTATCCTCCCTATCTGGCCGATATTACGCCCTGGATAAAGGCCGGTGAGAACGAGATAGAAATTGCAGTCACCAACAACTGGGCAAACCGCTTGATCGGGGATGAACAGTATCCTGCCGATTTCGAATGGGGACAGGATCGGGGAGAGAAATTAGGACGCGCCATGAAAGCCTATCCGGAATGGTTCCTCCAAAACCAACCGCGCCCGTCAAATGGAAGGAAAACATTCTCAATCTGGTATTACCACCGGAAAGATTCACCCCTGCAAAAGGCAGGGCTGGTAGGACCGGTACGGATTATTGAGCAAGATGTCGAGATGGAGTGAAAGTTTCATCAGGGAGAAACTTTATTTTCCCCTCGAAGAAACAAAAGTTTCCCGGGCATGAAAAAAAAGTTTCACCTAACAAAACAGGTGAAACTTTTTTTAATCTTTATTTGTCGTCTCTCTTTCCCATCTTCATCTCGATGATAAAAGAGACCAGCAAACCGATGCCGCCAAACAACAGAACGGAAGCGCCATAGATTGTACCCGAAACATCACTGTGATACCAATCACGCCAGCCATTGTTCATAAAGCCATCACAACCCGTACCGATGGATGTAGAGAGAAAAAAACCGACCAACAATCCCAAACCGATACCCGTCAGCAGACAACCTGCCTTCAAAGAGCTAAAAGAAAGGCGGTTTCCCAGGTAACTCGGCAATCCTAACTTTCCTTCAAAAGCGGAAGCATCCAGTTTATCACCTATCTTTTCGATAATAGCCAAACGTTCATTACGGCGAACAAACAGTTCAAACAATCCGTAAATAGCTGCAAAAACGATTCCGACAATCAGCGGAGCTGTAAGAAAATCCATCATAACTGTACTTTTTTAAATGATTAATTAATTTCTTTGCTACTTTTGACGCACCTCTTTCCGAAAGGTTACAAACAGGGGAGAGAAAAATATTTTTTATTTTTGTTGATGCAAGTTGTAACCTATATGCCCGGCTTGCGTCCATTATAATACGATGGAGTTGTACACCGACACATATTATATAAAAAGGATACAAGCGGGAGATACGGCATGCTTTGCCTGCCTTCTGGATAAATACAGCCGTCCTGTTCATTCGTTAATCCTGAAGGTTGTCCGCAGCCGGGAAGATGCGGAAGAGCTGGCACAGGATGTGTTTATGAAGGTATTCAAACATCTTTCGTCCTTTAAAGGAGAATGCAGCTTCTCCACTTGGATTTACCGGATCGCCTACAACACGGCTATCTCGGAGACACGGAAAAAGAAGCATGAATTTCTGGCGATCGAAGACACTATTATTAATAATGTATCGGAAGAAGAGGTGGCAACCATCACCGGGTTCACGCCGTCTAATGTTAAAGTGAAACTACACCGCATACGAAAGAAACTGTTTGTTGTATTAAAAGGAATGGAGGAACGATAAATGACTGAAAAGAATGATATACTGAAAGATTTGTTTAGCCGGATGCCCGAAGAAGAGCTTCCCGGATCGTTCCGCGCCAACGTGATGCAACAAATCCTGGCCGAAGCGGAACGGATACACAAACGGAACGAACGCTGGGGATGGATCGCCGTCATTTCCGCCTCTCTATTGATGGTCGGCCTGGCTGTCGGAGCATTCTTTTATATGGATTTGCCCAAAATATCCGTATCGTTGCCCCGCCTGAGTTCGCTTCCCTTCTATGTTTATATCGGGATACTGACCTTCATCCTGCTCGGAGCCGACTACAAATTCAGACAGATATTCAAAAAGAAACAGGTGTCGCACAAAGAAGAGTAAAGAGCGTTTTTTCCATATAAAAAGACTTGTAAATCAGAAAAAAGCATTACCTTTGCCCCGATTTTTGAGAGATGACAACATAATGTCTAACTTACTAATTAAAACAAACTTAAGTATTAACAATTAGAGAATGGAAAATTTAAAGAACATTCAACCCATTGAAGATTTCAACTGGGATGCTCTTGAAGAGGGCGAATCTTACGGTCAGGTAAGCAAGGACGATCTTGTAAAAACGTATGACGAAACTTTGAACACCGTAAAGGACAAAGAAGTCGTTATGGGAACTGTAACTGCAATGAACAAACGTGAAGTTGTAGTGAATATCGGTTTCAAATCAGATGGCGTTGTATCTATGGCTGAGTTCCGTTACAACCCGGATCTGAAAATTGGTGACGAAGTAGAAGTTTACATCGAAAACCAGGAAGACAAAAAAGGACAGTTGATCCTGTCTCACAAGAAAGCACGCGCTACACGCTCTTGGGATCGTGTTAACGAAGCTCTTGAAAAAGACGAAATCATCAAAGGTTACATTAAATGTCGTACTAAGGGCGGTATGATCGTTGACGTATTCGGTATCGAAGCATTCTTGCCGGGTTCTCAGATCGATGTCAAACCGATCCGCGACTACGATGTATTTGTAGGTAAGACAATGGAATTCAAGATCGTGAAGATCAACCAGGAATTCAAAAACGTTGTTGTATCTCATAAAGCTCTTATCGAAGCTGAACTCGAACAGCAGAAGAAAGACATCATCTCCAAACTTGAAAAAGGCCAGGTACTGGAAGGTACGGTTAAGAATATCACTTCTTACGGCGTATTCATCGACCTGGGTGGCGTAGACGGTTTGATTCACATCACAGACTTGTCTTGGGGCCGTGTTTCTCATCCGGAAGAAATCGTTCAGCTGGATCAGAAGATCAACGTGGTTATCCTTGACTTCGATGACGAAAAGAAACGTATCGCTCTCGGCTTGAAGCAGCTGACTCCGCATCCTTGGGATGCTTTGGATACAAACCTGAAGGTTGGTGACAAAGTAAAAGGTAAAGTTGTCGTTATGGCTGACTACGGTGCATTCATTGAAATCGCTCCGGGCGTAGAAGGTCTGATCCACGTATCTGAAATGTCTTGGACTCAGCACTTGCGTTCTGCTCAGGACTTCATGAAAGTTGGTGACGAAATCGAAGCCGTTATCCTGACACTGGACCGCGACGAACGTAAGATGTCTTTAGGTATCAAACAGCTGAAAGCCGATCCTTGGGAAGATATCGAATCTCGTTTCCCGGTAGGTTCTCGCCACATGGCTAAAGTACGTAACTTCACTAACTTCGGTGTATTCGTTGAAATCGAAGAAGGCGTTGACGGCTTGATCCACATCTCCGACCTGTCTTGGACAAAGAAAATCAAACACCCGTCGGAATTCACTCAGATCGGTGCAGAAATCGAAGTTCAGGTATTGGAAATCGACAAGGAAAACCGTCGTTTGAGCTTAGGTCACAAACAGCTGGAAGAAAATCCTTGGGATGTATTCGAAACAATCTTCACTGTAGGTTCTATCCACGAAGGAACAATCATCGAAGTACTGGATAAGGGTGCTGTAATCTCTCTGCCTTATGGCGTTGAAGGTTTCGCAACTCCGAAACATCTGGTAAAAGAAGACGGTTCTCAGGCTGCTGTAGACGAAAAACTGCAGTTCAAGGTAATCGAATTCAACAAGGAAGCTAAGAGAATCATCCTTTCTCACAGCCGTATCTTCGAAGACGAACAGAAGGGCGCTAAGAAAGAAACAGGTGAAAAGAAACCGTCTGCTAAACGCGGTGGCAAGAAGGAAGAAGAATCTGCAATGGTAACTGGTCCGGTTGAAAAGACTACACTGGGTGACATTGAAGAACTCGCTGCTCTGAAAGAAAAATTGGCTGGTAAATAATATCTGTCAATCCTGATAAAAAGAAAAAGGAGATTTCCATTCGTGGATATCTCCTTTTTTATTGCCTGAAAAAAAGAATAGAGAAAGCGCCTTAGTCTACCTCCTTTATCGCTTCCTCTATTTGTTCCTGTTCACCATAATACTTGCAGCTTTCGCCGAGACCCAGCAATGCGTTTATCTCATGGCGTTTGTCCAGATCGGTGAAATAGGCGTCTACCACCTTGTAAATATCGAACCCGTCTGTAGAACCCGCAGCCAGATTCAATGCTTCTACCAATTTTCCTGTTGCTTTGCGAATTTCCGCCTTATTGATCAGGTGAAACTCATTGTTGTGAATTAATTGACTCTTTCCCATGATGTTTGATTTAAAAGTTATACTTGTTTTTTATTAATAACCATTCCCAAAGGCGGTAAGTTTTACCGCCCCGTTCCATTTAATGCACTAAATATACAAACATCCTTTGATCTTTCATCCTTTCCCTCTTTTTATTTTTAAAGAATTATGAAAAACAGATGACAATTCCATTAAAGGCTTTTTTCCAATTAGACAAGAGAATCAAGCCATAAAATAGAGAATAAGTTCTATTCTATTTGGTTATGTAAAAATTAATGCTGAAATTTGTTCACAGATAATATAAAAGCTATGGGCACAAACGAAGAAAACAAGAATGTAACTATTCTGATTGCAGAAGATGAGGAAAGCAACTTCCTATTATTAAAAACCATATTAAAGAGACACTGTAATGTTCTGCAAGCAAGAACAGGACGTGAGCTTTTAAAAGTCTACGCCGAACAGGGGGCAGACTTGATCTTATTAGACATAAAGATGCCGGAAATGAATGGTATCGATGCCTTAAAGGAGATCCGGAAGCAAGACACACAGATACCTATTATCATGCAGTCCGCCTATGCTTTCGAAAACGATATGGAAGCGGCCCGTGCCGCAGGTAGTAACGGGTTCATCACCAAGCCTATTAATATTGTCGAGTTGAAAAAGACGATTTCCAAATTCTTGCCGCAGATTACCTGGTAAGAATTTAAGAACTCTATAATTACAAAAAAACCGGAATGGTTCTAACAATCGTTAGGACTGTTCCGGTTTTTCTTTTTTCCGTGCATATCTTAAATTAAGCAGCCTTCCGCCCTTTTCTTCAGAAAACCGCTCCATATACAGACCTATTTGCATTAAAATTCTTTACAAACTCCAATTAAACAAAACATTATCTTCCCTGTTAAGTGCATGGGTAAAATCATATAGATAAAAAGTGCCGTCAATCAGTACCAGATTTCTGGAAAGTTATACCAAACAGGCACTAACCGAATTTCATTAGGGACGAAATTATACTTTTACGTACGAAACGAAAATAGACATGTCAGGCAGCAAATATAAAAGGACATCAGATAAAAACGCGGCTTCTCATTCTTTAGAAAATGATTTTGAGATATTCGAGAACTCGACGGAATTCCCAATCCCTTTATATCCTTCTTATTCCCGCAGAGCAATCGTTGCTTTTTGCACGAAAGGAAGTGCTAAAGTGGACATCCATGAGTATGACCATTTGTTTATGAAGGGAGAATTGGTTGTTATTTTCCCGGGGCAGTTAGTTTCTCTATCGGAAAGTAGTAAAGATTTTACGGTCAGCTACTTTTCGTTATCCATAAATCTTTACAACGATGTGCTTAGCGGTCTCTGCCGCTTTTCACCTCTTTTCTTTTTCTACATGAGGAGTCACTACTATTACAACTTATCGGAGTTGGAAATATCCAGATACATTAATTTCTTTCAATTGGTATATTCCAAAGCAAAGGGACCGGAAAACCTATATCGCAAAGATTCGATCATCCATCTCATGCGGATACTCTATCTGGATATTTATAATGCGTACAAAATAAATTCACAGAACGCACAATTCAAGCTCAACAGCCACAAAAAAGAGTTGGCAAACGGCTTCTTCCAACTCATCATGAAATATTACAAAGATAATAGGAGTGTAACGTTTTATGCAAACAAACTATATATCACTCCAAAATACCTGACAATGGTTGTCAAAGAAGTCAGCGGCAAATCAGCCAAAGACTGGATCACCGAATATATCATACAAGAGATCAAATTCCTGTTAAAGAATTCATCGTTGAACATTCAGGAGATTGCCATACGGACCCATTTCTCCAATCAGACATCGTTAGGACGCTTTTTCAGGAAACATACAGGCGTGTCGCCTTCATTTTACAGAACACAGAATTAATAACAAAGGTCATGAACAGAAATCAGCTAATCAACGCACTGTCAGAGAAGACAGGTTTAGACAAGAAGGACGTAAGACGAACAATCGATGAAATGCAAAGACTGATTATTCAGGAAGCCAAAGAAGGGCAAAGAATCTGCCTGCACGGTTTTGGCTCATTCAAGCCACGTTTACAAACCAGCCGCCCGGCGCGGAATCCCAGAAACGGAACAACCGTACAACTGTCTCCCAGGACAATCATTCATTTTAAGTGTGCTCCCCTTCTGTTGGAGCAAATGAACGACAAATAACAACATGAAAAAAGAGGCCTACAATTTCTTGTAAGCCTCTTTTTTTCTTTACTCAGCTATTGTCGGGGTGAGAAGATTCGAACTTCCGACCACACGCCCCCCAGACGCGTACTCTAACCGGGCTGAGCTACACCCCGCTTTGTTTTACGGCTGCAAAGGTAAATATTTTTCGTTATCCGCCAAAGCTTTCACGGTAAAAATCCAGTGACTCGAGGATTTTTTCCTTGCTTACCTGCTGATTAATCTGAACGTCACCGATTTGGGAAAGCAAGGTGAAATTGATAATTCCCGCCTCGTTTTTCTTATCGTGCGTCATCAGCTCGTACAAGGTGTCATAATCATTGCAATCGAAGACGAAAGCCGGATAATATTCCTTCAGGTAATAGACAACCTGGCTCAGTTTGTCCATCGGGAACCCGCAAACCTTATAAGAGAGGTATAATTCGCTCACAATGCCAGCAGCGACAGCATGTCCGTGCAGCAGAGGGCGGTTCTTCCGGAACGACAGGCTTTCGTAGGCATGACCGATCGTATGGCCGAAGTTAAGCGCCTTACGGATACCATGTTCTTTCGGGTCTTCCTCGACAATGCGTTCCTTCACGGCGACAGACTGGGCCACCATCTTATTCAGGAAAGCATAATCTATCTTCGCATCGAGATCGAACAACATCACGGACGCATAAATATCCATCGAACTGATTAGCGCATGCTTGATCATCTCTGCATAACCGGACAACAAGTTATCACGGTCCAACGTACGCAGGAACTCGCAATCGATAAAAACGCATTCGGGAGGATAGAACGAACCGACCTCATTCTTCAAGCCGTTGAAGTTGACACCGGTCTTCCCTCCCACCGCTGCATCGACAGAAGCCATCAGGGTTGTCGGGATATTGACGGTACGCAAACCCCGTTTAAAAGTTGCGCCGGCAAAACCTCCCATATCGGTAATCATGCCGCCTCCTAAGTTGACCAACAGGGAATTGCGGGAAGCGCCTTCATTGGAGAGGCGTGCCCAGATAGAAGCGACCTGTTCGATGTCCTTATGCGTATCGCCTGCCTGCACGGTAATGACAGGGGCATTCTGAAAGGCAGGGATATCTTTTACCAGCGGGAAACATTTATCTTGTGTATTCGTATCGGTCAGGATAAAGAGCTTATCATAACTCAGGGAAGCAAAGAACGCCTGCAAATCGGCTTTGAGGTCTTTGCTGATTACTACTTTTTGAGCGGCCATAATGTCCTTATTAATTAATATCGTTCCGGCAAAGGTATTATTTGTTATCCGATTATCAAAACGGGGGAAAAGAAAATCCCATGGGCATGGAACAAAAGTTTCCCCTGCATGAAACAAAAATTCCATGCAGGGGAAACAACTATTTATTCAGTTCTTTATTTCAAACCGGCTGCTTCGAGGATATGCTCGATAGCCTGTGCCAAGCCGTCCGGATTCTTTCCGCCGGCAGTTGCAAAGTGAGGCTGTCCACCGCCGCCGCCTTGGATCAGTTTGGCTGCGTCTTTCACCAGTTTACCGGCATTCAGGCCTTCCGCTACCAACGGATCGCTCAACATAACCGTCAATGCGCACTTATCAGCGTCTTTGATTCCGGCCACGAAGAATACTTTTTCATCCGTATTGCTTTCTCCCTTAATCTGGAAAGCCAGGTCTTTGATTGCTTCCACACTGGCTTCACCACGGAAGACGATCAGTTTCACACCGTGACGTTCAACCGCCTTTGCAATCAATTCCTTCTTCAACTGCTGAACTTTCTCTTTCACGTAATCGCTTACCTGCTTTTTCAGTTCGGCATTTTCTTCAATGGATTTCCGGATGGTCTGTGCCAGGTTCGGAACATTGTTGAACATGGCGCGCAGTTCACGGAGGGAATCCTGCAACATGAAAGTATAGTTCTCAGCTCCTTCGGCCGTAACAGCCTCGATACGGCGGACACCGGCTGCGATAGAGCTTTCGGCGATCACACGCAGGGAACCGATCATACCGGTTGCCGGAATATGCGTACCACCGCACAATTCGATAGAGCTGCCATACTTAACCACACGAACCTCATCACCATACTTTTCTCCGAACAACGCCATCGCACCCAGTTTTTTCGCCTCAGCGATCGGCATATTGCGATGTTCTTCCAACGGGAAGTCGGCACGGATCTTTTCGCTCACTAACTTTTCTACCTGGCGAATTTCTTCGTCCGTCACTTTCTGGAAGTGAGAGAAGTCGAAACGCAGCGAGTCGGGAGAAACGTAAGAACCTTTCTGTTCGACATGTGTCCCCAGCACTTCGCGCAAAGCCTCGTGCAACAGGTGAGTGGCGGAGTGGTTGCACTCGCACTGGATACGTTTCTTTTCGTTGATCTTAGCTGTGAAAGTAGCGGTTACATCTTTCGGCAATTTAGCCACCAGATGAACCGGGAGGTTATTCTCACGCTTCGTGTCAACCACGTCGACCGTTTCGCCGTCGGCAATCAGCCAACCGGTATCGCCGACCTGTCCACCCATTTCCGCATAGAAAGGAGTCTGGTCCAGAACGATCTGATATAATACCTTATTCTTCTGCTTGATCTGGCGGTAACGCATGATTTCGGCATCACATTCGAACAGGTCGTAACCCACAAACTTGCATTCGCCTTCTTTCAGCACCACCCAGTCGCCTGTTTCGATCGCGGCAGCATTGCGGGCACGATCTTTCTGCTTTTGCATTTCGACGTTAAACTCATCGATATTGGCTTCCATACCGTTTTCGCGCAGGATCAGTTCAGTCAAATCCAACGGGAATCCGTATGTGTCATATAAAGTAAAGGCGTCCACACCGCTGATCACGGTCTTACCGGCAGCCTTCGTTTCTTCCATCTTCTTATCCAGCAAACGGATACCGGTTTCCAGCGTACGGAGGAACGATTCTTCTTCTTCCTTGATCACCTTTTCGATCAGTGACTTCTGTGCGATCAGTTCGGGATAGGCATCGCCCATCGTTTCGATCAGCACCGGCAGCAGCTTATACATAAAGGATTCTTTGCGATCCAGGAACGTATAGCCGTAACGAACGGCACGGCGCAAGATTCGGCGGATCACATAACCGGCCTTGGCATTGGATGGCAACTGGCCGTCGGTAATCGCGAAAGCGATCGTACGGATATGGTCGGCGATCACACGCATAGCCACATCCTGTTGTTTATCCTTGCCATAAGTCGTACCGGCCATACCGGCAATCACTTTGATGATCGGCTGGAAAACATCCGTATCGTAGTTGGACGTTTTTCCCTGCAAAGCCATACACAGACGTTCGAATCCCATACCGGTATCGATTACACGGGCAGGCAGCGGTTCCAGGGAGCCGTCGGCCTTGCGGTTATATTGCATGAACACAAGGTTCCAGATTTCGATTACCTGCGGATGATCTTTGTTCACCATCTCCTGACCGGGGACAGCGGCACGTTCTTCGTCCGTACGGAGGTCGATATGGATTTCTGAGCAGGGACCGCAAGGACCCGTATCGCCCATTTCCCAGAAGTTATCGTGTTTGTTACCATTGATGATATGGTCTGCCGGCAGGTATTGTTCCCAATATCCGGCTGCTTCGTCATCGCGCGAAAGACCTTCGGCAGGGCTTCCTTCGAATACGGTTGCATACAGGCGGTCGGGGTTCAGCTTCAACACGTCTACCAGGTATTCCCATGCCCAGTTGATCGCTTCCTGCTTGAAGTAATCACCGAACGACCAGTTACCCAACATCTCGAACATGGTGTGGTGATACGTATCGTGTCCCACCTCTTCCAGGTCGTTATGCTTGCCGCTTACGCGAAGACACTTTTGTGAATCCGCGACACGTGGATATTTACGGGGTACGTTCCCCAGGATTATATCTTTGAACTGGTTCATACCTGCATTGGTAAACATCAATGTAGGGTCACCCTTCACTACCATCGGAGCAGAAGGCACAATCTGGTGCTGCTTGGAAGCGAAGAAGTCTTTAAATGATTCACGGATTTCTTTTGCTGTCAACATAATCTATTCTATATAGTCTCGTTAATATTCTGAAAAACAATTTGCAAAAGTACAGCAAATTATTATTTTTGCACGTATCCAAGCAAGAAAATATTTGATGAAACTATTTAAAAGCAGAAAAACATATTACTTATATAACCCCAACACGCTCAGTTACGAACGTGTTTACCCCTCCGCCAAAGACCGTTTTTTCGGTGTACTCCGACATTTGAGTATCGGTATTGCGATTGGTGTAGGCATTTTCTATATCCTGTCACGCACGTTCGACTCGCCCGTCGAATCGCTTCTAAAGAAGGAAAACAAGCTGTTACAGACACAGTATGAGGTGCTTTCGCTACGCCTGACCAATGCATTGGAAGTGCTGGACGATATACAACAGCGTGATGAAAACCTGTACCGTGCCATCTTCCAGGCGGAATCCATTCCCGAATCCGTCCGCAAATCCGGCTTCGGAGGTTCGAACCGGTACGAGCAGTTGATGAGCCTGTCCAATCCGGACTTGGTCGTTGCGACCACCAAAAAGATGGATATGCTGAGCAAACAGCTTTATGTCCAGTCCAATTCGCTGGAAGAGCTGATCACACTCGGCAAGAACCAGGAGGAACGAAGCAAATGTATTCCGGCTATCCAGCCGATCTCGAATAAAGACCTGAAACGTACGGCATCCGGTTACGGTGTCCGCATCGACCCGATCTATCGTACACCCCGTTTCCACTCCGGCATGGACTTCTCCGCCAAAGTGGGAACGGAAATATATGCAACCGGCGACGGCGTCGTCACCTTCGCCGCCTGGAAACAGGGATACGGGAACTGTCTGATGATCAACCACGGACACGGCTTCCAGACACTCTACGGACACATGAGCAAGTTCCGGGCACGTGTCGGGCAGAAGGTGAAACGCGGGGAAGTGATCGGTGAAGTAGGAAACACAGGAAAGTCGACCGGCCCGCACCTCCATTACGAGGTGATCGTTCGCGGCAAACACGACAACCCGTCCAAGTACTACTACATGGACCTCACTCCGGAAGAATACGACCGCATGATACAGATTGCCGAAAATCACGGCCAGGTTATGGATTAAACATTGTTTAATAGGATGGTATTAAATAAAGATAAAAATCTAAAGCTCTATTTCTCCATCAGCGAGGTGGCGCAGATGTTCGACGTCAACGAGTCGACACTGCGTTTCTGGGAAAAGGAATTCGACCAGATCAGCCCGCGCAAGACAGGCAAGGGAACGCGTTCCTACCGCCAAGAAGACATCGACGCCATACGCCTGGTCTATCACCTGGTGAAAGAACGCGGCATGACACTGGCGGGAGCGCGACAAAAACTGAAAGAAAACCCGGACACAACCATCCGCCACGAAGAGATCGTGAACAGGTTAAAACAAATTAAGGAAGAGCTGCTCGCCATGAAGGATGCGTTCGAGGTTCTCGACACTCCCAAATAGCCTCCTGCAGGTAAAAACAGACTCAAAGAATTAGCTTGTTATGCCGGAAAATCGTACCTTCGCAGCAATTTAATAAAACAATAAACATGGAAATTACGGGAAGAATCATCGCCGTACTGCCTGTCCAAGGCGGTATCAGTAAAAGTGGAAACGAGTGGAAAAAGCAGGAGTATGTCCTGGAAACACATGACCAATACCCCAAGAAAGTATGCTTCCAGATCTTCGGTGCAGACCGCATCGAGCAGGCAGCCATACAGCCCGGAGAAGAACTTACAGTTTCTTTCGACATAGACAGCCGCGAATATCAGGGACGTTGGTTTACAAACATCAGTGCCTGGAAAGTTGAACGCCCGATGGCCGCCGCACCTCAATCAGCACCGGGTGCCATGACTCCGGAAAACGTTGTACCGGCCTCCGCTCCTGCCGTATCAGCCGCTCCCGACTTTGGCCCTGCAAACCCGATCGACGACCTGCCATTCTGATGAATATCGTCCTTTTGATCGGAGGATTGCTCCTTATCCTGGTCGGTGCAAACGCACTGACCGACGGGGCTGCCTCGATTGCCAAACGCTTTCATATCTCCAGCTTGGTGATCGGGTTGACAATCGTAGCTTTCGGGACATCCGCCCCGGAGTTGACTGTCAGTGTCGTTTCAGCGCTGAAAGGTAGCGCGGACATGGCGATCGGGAATGTTGTCGGAAGCAATATCTTCAATACGTTGATGATCGTAGGCTGCACGGCCGCTATCGTCCCGATCAGTGTAACCAAAGGTACGTTAAGCAAGGAAATCCCGCTTTGCATACTGGCCTCCGTCGTCTTGTTCATCTGCGCAAACGATGTGCTGATCAACAAAGCGGCGACCAATACGATCAGCAGCAGCGACGGTATGCTCCTGCTATGCTTTTTCCTTATCTTCTTAGGATATACGTTTGCCATCGCCCACAACGGCAGTAGCGAAGGCGAATCGGAAATCAAGGATATGCCTGTCTGGAAGTCCGTCCTGTTCATTGCCGGCGGTCTGGCCGGATTGGTCTACGGCGGACAATTCTTTGTCAGCGGAGCCTCGGAAATCGCCCGCAGCTTAGGTATCAGCGAATCTATTATCGGTCTGACACTGGTTGCCGGAGGGACTTCGCTGCCGGAATTGGCAACCTCGGTTGTTGCCGCCCTAAAGAAGAATCCGGAAATGGCTATCGGAAACGTAATCGGTTCCAACCTTTTCAATATATTCTTCGTCTTAGGATGCAGCGCGACTATTAGTCCGCTCAATATACAGGGCATTACAAATCTGGACCTCGGCGTGCTGACCGGTTCGTGCGTATTGCTTTACATCTTCGGATGGTTCTTCAAGAAACGGACGATTACACGGATCGAAGGGATTGTGATGATTGCCTGCTACATCGGCTATACGGCTTATCTGATCTCCATTGCCTGATAGCTCAATCCGCTACACGGGCAACGGACTTGATGTTCTTTATCTTTGAAAGGGTGACGCACATCCGCTGGATATCCTCCACATCGTGCACCTTCATCTTCACCTTCCCTTCGAACACACCGTCTTTGGCCTCTATCAATAAACGGATGATGTTGACATTGAAATCATCGGAGATCGTACGGGTGATCGTATTGAGCACTCCCATCGAATCGATGCCCTTGATCTCGAGCGTCGCCTCGAATGAGGAGTGATGGCTGCTCCATTCCGTGTTCAGGATGCGTTCGCCAAAGCTGCTTTTCAGGCGCATGGCGATCGGGCAGGAACGTTTGTGGACCACCACATTGCCGTCGTCGTTGATAAAGCCTAAGGACTCATCTCCCGGAATCGGTTTGCAACAGTCGGCTATCACATAATTGCGTTCGAAAGCCTCCTCCTTCAGGATATAAGGTTTCTTCTTATCATATTTCGGCTTTTCCTTCGGTTGCTCTTTTTCGTCTTCCTCCTTCTTGCCGGTAGTCGCTTTTGTGGCGACACGGAGCGCCTGCTTCACATACTTGAACAAGACGTTGTCCGTTTTCTCCTTCAACAGCTTGCCGAGGTTCTCCGGCAAGATAACCTCCCCTTTCTCCACGGAATAGAAGAACTCTTCACGCTTGGAGAAACCGTAATACATACAGAGCTTATCCAGATTGGACGTATTGACCTCCAGCGCGCTGCGTTTAAGGGCTTCGATCACCTTGAGCTCCCCTTCTTTTGCCGCTTCCTTACGGCCCTTCTTCAGGATACCGTCGATGCGGGCACGCGCCCTGGCTGTCGTCACGAAGTTCAACCATTCCGGCTGCGGGGTCTGCGAACGGGAAGTCAGGACCTCCACCTGGTCGCCGCTTGCCAACTGATGGCTTAACGGAACCAGCCGGTGGTTCACTTTCGCCCCGATACATTTATTACCGATATCCGAGTGGAGGGCATAGGCAAAGTCGAGTGCCGTCGCTCCCTGCGGCAACGTCTTGATATCGCCTTTCGGGGTAAAGACAAATATTTCAGAGGTGAAAAGATTCAGTTTGATCGTGTCTAAGAAGTCGAGCGCATTCGGGTCCGGGCTTTCCAGAATCTCGGTAATGGTCTGCAACCATTTATCGAGCTCCGTATCTTCTTCCACATTATGCTCTTTATATTTCCAATGGGCGGCAAAACCTTTCTCGGCAATCTCGTCCATACGGCGGCTGCGGATCTGTATCTCCACCCACTGTCCGTCGGGTCCCATCACGGTCAGGTGCAACGCCTGATAACCGTTTGCTTTCGGACGGCTCACCCAGTCGCGGATACGGTCGGGACGGATACGGTAAATATCGGTGATAGCGGAGTAGATGTCCCAGCACTGGTTTTTCTCATCCACTCCCGGCAGCGGGTCGAAGATAATGCGGACAGCGTATATATCGTAGATATCCTCAAAGCTGACGCCTTTACTGTCCATCTTGTTCCAGATGGAATAGGCGGACTTAACACGGGCGCGCATCTCATAGTCTAACCCCATCTCCTTCAACTTCTTGTCCACCGGCACGGCAAAATGCTCGAACAAGGTGTTACGGGCAGCCTCGGTCGATTTCAGTTTCAAGTTGATAAAGGCATATTCCTGCGGATGTTCGTATTTGAAGCTCAGGTCTTCCAGTTCCGTTTTAATGGTAAAAAGCCCCAGACGGTGCGCTAAGGGAGCGTAGAGGTAAAGCGTTTCACCGGCAATCTTAAACTGCTTCGCGGGCAACATGGAGCCCAATGTACGCATATTATGGAGGCGGTCGGCTATCTTGATCAGGATCACCCGGATATCGTCGCTCATGGTCAGCAGCAACTTCCGGAAGTTCTCCGCCTGTGCCGAAGCCTGTTCTCCAAAGATACCGCCGGATATCTTCGTCAGACCGTCCACGATCTGGGCGATCTTCTCGCCGAACATGTCCTTAATATCCTCAACCGTATATTCGGTATCTTCCACAACATCGTGCAACAAAGCCGAACAGATAGATGTCGACCCCAATCCCATCTCGCGGCAAACGACACGCGCCACCGCTATCGGGTGCATGATGTAAGGCTCACCCGAACGGCGTTTCACACCTGCATGCGCCTGGTTCGCAAAGTTGAACGCCTTGGTAATACGTTCCACCTTGCGTCGATGGTTTGATTTTAGATAATCCTGCAACAGCTCGTCAAAGCCGTCCTGTATCATCTGCTCGTCCGGCGAGAGGACAGGTTTAACCTCCTGCGCAGGCAGCATTTCCGTTGTGTCTTTTGTATTATTTATGTCGCTCATATTGAATGCCCTTCCGTATTTAAAACGTGTATTAGGCAAATATATATAAATATTTGCTTATATATTCCCGAAAGCGACAGAAAAAGTTAGACGACAGGTATTTTCAGGACTTGTCCGGGACGGATATCAGTGCTGGTCAGCCCGTTAACCTTTTGCAAGTCGTCCGTAGAAACGCCCGGATATTTCTTGGCTATGGAATACAGGGAGTCTCCGGACTGTACGGTGTACGTATGGCTCTTGCCACCGGTAGCGCGGGCGGTCAGGTTGCTCTTTGTGGCGACAGGAGTCGCTTTCTGCACAGCCTTGGCAGGTTCTGTTTTCTCCGCCTTCTGTGTCTTGGCAGAAGCAAAAGTCACTCCTCCGTTATCGACATGCAGGCGCAGGCGAGCCCCTCTACCGACACGGTTCGACTTCAGTCCGTTCCATTTACGGATATCTTTCGGGGTCACACCGTAGCGGTTTGCGATGGTATAGATGTTTTCTCCGGAAGCAACCACGTGCGTGATCTTCTCGAGCCTCAGGTTCTTCGATCCGTCGTCGGCATTGACCGGCACACAGTTCGCCAGAAGTTCTTCAATCCGGTGCGTGTAGACGGTATCTTCCTTATCGACAAACGCATATGTCTGGTTAGCGGGAAGCTTCAACACAGACGGTTTCGTGTTTCCGGGGATAATATCCCGCTTATATTGCGGATTGAGGGCGCGAAGCTGTTCGATGTCTACCCCCAGCACATCGGAGACCTGTTGCAGATGAAGCATACTGCTCACCATCACCGTATCGGTCGCTAACGGCAGGCTGGTCTGCAACGGGCAGATATTATGATCGCAATAATAATTCATGATGTAGTTGGCCGCAATGAACAGCGGCACATACGAACGCGTCTCACGGGGCAGATAGCGGAAGATCTCCCAGAAGTCGGTCTTGCCGCCGGAACGGCGGATCGCCTTGTTCACGTTACCCGGGCCACAGTTATAGGAAGCCAGCACCAGGTTCCAGTCGCCATAGATGGCATACATGTCTTCAAAGTATTTGCAGGCAGCCTCGGTTGCCTTTTCCGGGTCGCGGCGCTCGTCAAGCAGGCTGTTTATCTCTAAGCCGTATATCTTTCCGGTCGGAAGCATGAACTGCCACAACCCGCAAGCTCCCACACGGGAAAGGGCTACAGGATTCAGGGCACTTTCGACTACAGCCAGGTATTTCAGTTCCAAAGGCAGATTGTGCTTGTCCAACACCTGCTCGATTATCGGAAAATAGAAGTCAGCCATT
Source organism: Parabacteroides acidifaciens (assembly GCF_003363715.1). GTDB lineage: Bacteria > Bacteroidota > Bacteroidia > Bacteroidales > Tannerellaceae > Parabacteroides > Parabacteroides acidifaciens. The sequence goes on along the minus strand of NZ_QREV01000040.1, from coordinate 7,637 downwards.
CCCAACATATAGCGCACCAGGTCGCGCTTGCGGGCGGCATACAGATCGATACAATCCCGTACCACCTCGTTGTAGGGCAGACGGATCACGCTTGGCAGACGTTCCAGGCGTTCGATATAAATGGAATCGGGGAAATAAACATTCTCCTCGTCATCATGGCAATATTCGTCCACTTTCGAAAAATATTGCACGTGCCAGGAATGCAACAGACTGTCTACATTGGCATCCAGGCTTTCAGGTATCAGGCCCACTACGTCAGACAGCGAGTCTGTCGATAATGTCGAATGCTGCGGTTCGCCGAATATGGCATCCTGTGCACGGGATAGCTGTATCAGGCAAAACAGGCAGAATAGGATAAGTAGGTTTTTATTCATGATGTTAGAACTTAAAACTGCAATTCAATCCGTACGAAGCCTGCGTATAGCGGGTCTTCGGCGTAACCTCCGGCGACCAATGCATACTCAGGTCCGGAGAAATGTCAAAGTCAAACAGCTGGGCGTCCACATACGCATCGATTATACTGATCGCGTACACGCCTACCGTAATAATAATACTCAAATCCCTGTAACGGCGGAAATAGTCTTTCCGGCGCTTCAGGTTCTCCTGGAACTGGGTGTTCGAGACATACGAACTCTCCTGTCCGACAGGCACAAAGATCGTCCAGCTATCACTCCAGGGCCCCTCATACGGTTCATGCCCCGGTTGCTGTCCCTGCAGGACCTTACTGTAGTCCTCCATTATATCGAAATACGCACCGGAATAATCCTTATAGTTCTTGTTATTCCACGTGATGGCATACATACATCCCATAAAGGCGCCATACACCAACGGGAGTTTCCAGTACTTCTTATTATAAATCTGTCCCAAACCCGGCACCAACGCATAAAGCAAAGCTTTGTTCGGGTCCGGCTTGAACTCATTCAATTTCACTTTGGGCTGGGGTAACGAGTCGGCAGCCGAAAGCACGGCTTTTACTGTCGAATCGGAGGCCGCCGTTTCCCCCGGAGTCGGAACCACAGCCGTAACAACCGAATCGCGGGGTATCACCGTATCCGGCTTTGCCGTAATCTCCGTTTGTGCATAGCCGGTCCACACACAGCTACACAGTAGGGCTAATATAAGTATTACTTTGTTTATCTTTTGGCTCATCCGAATCACTCTTCCGTTTCTCATTTCAACTTATCCAACAGGCCGATCAGCCGTTCCAGTTCATCTTCCGATGCAAAGGGGATCGTGATTTTACCTTTTCCTTTATCGTTACACACCAATTGTACTTTCGTATTGAAGAAGCTGGACAGATGATCCTTCAACAAGTTGAATTCCTCCGGCAATCTCGGTTTCCGCTCGGCAGACTTTTCCTTCTTTGCCTGTTCAAGGGCCGCCGCGTCTACACCGCCACGTACGATCTCTTCGACGTTGCGCACCGACAATCCTTCCGCCAGTATCTGCTCGTAAAGGGCCAGCTGCACTTCCGGATCTTCGACGGGAAGCAACGCACGGGCATGTCCCATGTCGATCTTTTTATCCTTCAGCCCCATCTGTATCTCGGCAGGAAGTTTCAGGAGGCGGAGGTAGTTGGCGATCGTCGCCCGTTTCTTTCCGACACGTTCGCTCAGTTTCTCCTGCGTCAGCCCGTAGCTGTCGATCAACTTCTGGTAAGCCAGGGCAATTTCGATCGAGTTCAGGTCTTCACGCTGGATATTCTCGATCAGCGCCATTTCGACGACATTCTCGTCGGCAGCGGTTTTAATATAGGCGGGGATACGCTCCAGCCCGGCTTTCAAAGAAGCCCGGTAGCGGCGTTCACCGGAGATAATCATATATTTGTCCGGCCCTGTCTCTTTCAGCGTAATCGGCTGGATGACGCCCAAGGAACGGATGGAAGTAGCCAGCTCCTCGAGTGTCTCTTCCTCAAAAACAGAACGGGGTTGATCCGGATTGGGCTGGATTTTACTCAGCTCTATTTCACTAATAGACGATGAACCGCCCGTCTTCAGGTCGTCCATCGTTATCAAAGCATCCAATCCGCGGCCAAGTGCCGATCTTTTCATTACTGCCATCTCTTATGAATTATTTGTTCTTATCTATCAGCTCCTGTGCAAGCTGCATATGATTAAGGGCTCCCTTCGACTCGGCATCGTAAAGCAACACAGGTTTGCCGTAGCTGGAAGCTTCGCTTAATTTGACGTTACGCTGAATAACGGTTGTGAAAACCAGGTCCCGGAACGGACGTTTTACCTCTTCGTATATCTGGTTGGCCAGACGAAGGCGCGAATCGTACATCGTCAGCAGGAAGCCTTCGATCTCCAAAGCGGGATTCAGCTTCGATTTGATAATCTTTATCGTATTCAACAGTTTGCTGATACCTTCCAGCGCAAAATATTCGCATTGAACGGGTATCATCACCGAATCGGCAGCCGTAAGGGCGTTCACCGTGATCAGGCCCAAAGAGGGAGAACAGTCGATCAGGATATAATCATACCGGTCTTTCAGCGGGACCAGCACTTGTTTCAATATCTGTTCCCGGTTCTCCATGTTCAGCATTTCAATCTCCGCACCCACGAGGTCGATATGGGAAGGGATAATATCCAATCCTTCCACCTCTGTATTGGTAATAGCCCCTTTCGGATCGTCACCGTTGACCAGGCATTCGTAGATAGATAGTTCCACATTCCGGATATCCACCCCCAACCCCGACGAAGCATTAGCCTGCGGATCCGCATCCACCACCAGCACTTTTTTCTCGAGTGCAGCCAGTGACGCAGCCAGATTAATCGTAGTGGTAGTCTTACCTACCCCACCTTTCTGATTTGCTAAAGCGATAATCTTTCCCATACTTTGTCTATTTATTCGGGAGCAAAACTAAACATTAAAAACCTAACACAAACCCGTTCAACGAAAACAATGCCTGTTTTGTTGAAAAGTCGTCTTTCCTGTTGATAACTTGCAAATATAATCAGAATATTTAATAACTTATTTCAAATGAGCGGAATGAGGTGTATTTTTTAGGAATGATAACGAAAGCTACAACAAAGAATATAACCTGCCAAAAGCATATTTATAAGTTTTATCAATTAAATCGAACAGCTGTATCTTTTATACGACGACTAATATCTTGAAGAGCTTCTCCAAAACGTTTTTTTTCTTCTTCCGTAAACTGTGCAGGTTTACCATTTACATTTAAACCATTAATACGCTGATACAACCAGCTACGGCTTTTACCAAAGTAATCTTCGGCGATTTTGGAAAGGGATAAATACTCCTCTATACCGTTCAGTTGCAAACGAAAATCCACATCCTCCTTAATAGCTCGCGCATCAGACAAAGCCGTCTTTGCAGACTCAAGAAAAGCCATGCGGAAAGATTTTCGTTCTTCCGGATCCATCTCAGCCAACATTTGCTTCATCTTGTTATCAAATACCGTACGTTCTTCTTCCGTTTTCAAAAGACAATACTCTGCTATTAAATCATTCAATTTCTGTTTCGCATTCATTTTCATTCCTCCTGTTTTTTAGATTGAGCAGACAGGGAAGCCTTGGCCAGGCTCCCCTTCTGTTCAACCTTGAAGTTTGTGAATCTGCTCTCGAAGTTCAATGTACTCGTCCAGCATTTCATCAATAGCTTCAAGTAGTTCCGCTTCCGTAGCCATTTCATCGGCCAGAATCATGGAGTAGAAGCGGGAATGGAAGTCTAATTGGCCAATCAGGTCTTCCATCCGGGCCTTTAGCCCTTCAAGCGTCATCATGATAACACCACAAAGATAATAACCTTTTGATTATTAACGAAGCTTTTTTAGATTATTTTTGTGATAGCAGTATCACGTTATGGATGCTCTCTTTTGACGGGAAGCACCTTTTCATGGAAAATAAAAACGAAGCCCCGGCAGCATTCAAACTGTCGGGGCTTGTTTTGTGTCTGCATTCGGTCTTCACAGAGGGAAAAGCAGATGAACTTTTAATTTCATTACTTTAGTATTATTAATATTAAATCTGACCGCTTGTTCACCTGTCGCAGGGTAATTGGCATTGGTATGGGATAAACGGATATTCATCCGTAATGTAGAGACGGACGGCCGTCCGTCTCTACGCGCATCCCGCACAATCCCGCGCGGTCGAATTATTTGATTATAATTTCATTCTTATTTTACGATTGCCTTTACAGCATCTTCGCCTTCAACAGCAACTACAACTACACCGGCAGGAGCAGCGATGGTTGCGTTGTCAGAAGAGATTACTGTATTAGCAACTGTCTGACCTAAGATGTTAGTGATAACAACTTTCTTGCCGGCAGCACCTGCAATCGTTACCTGACCTTCGCCAGCGATCACTGTTACTTCTGATGTAGCGATTGTTTCGTTGTCTGTAGCGATATCATCCTTTGAACCCTTTTCAATATTGAAGATCAGAGCGTCGTCACCCTTCGTAATCTTATCAAATGTTGATGTTGAGTAATCAGACAATACCAGACAGCCATTCTGCATCTTTAACCAAGCGCCATAGATAGGAGCAATATCCTTATCATAACCGTCAGATTCAAGCAAGAATGCACGATCAGCTTCTACTTCATTTGCAGCAATTGTCGGATCTACATAACGCATAGACCAAGTTACTTTCTGATGAGCATCTTCATTCTTAATCAAGTCGATAAGATATTTTTTATCGTATTTGTTATCCTTGATTGCTTTATGAATTGCAGCAGTATCAAATGTAGCAAGAGTTACATCTGCAAACTGGCCAGTCAGAATATACAAGCTATCACCCATGTGAGCAGCTTTTACAAAACCTGCACGAGTATAACCTTTCCACTTATAGTCTGCTTTATTAATAGCATTTGCAGTAGAATCTTCGAAGTTAACCAAGTATTTACCCATATGGAACGGAGCCTTACCTGCTTTATCGTGAGGACAGTTTGCAGGACGAGTACCACCGTTTGCTACGATTTCCTGGCAAACAGGACACATTTCACCTGCTTCAAATGCCTGGTCTACACGGTCAATTGAAATCAGATACTGAGGTTTGATATTACCGTTGAAACGATTTACGAATGCAGTATCAACGATGAATGATTTACCATCCTTCGTGAAGTCCGGAGTATAGATACCTAAGAAGTCAATGCCTTTAACTTTGAAGTTAGGATTAGCTTCAACCTGAAGATACTCACCACGATATTTTTCTTTGAATCTCAATGTATCAGCAGCGTCACCTTCGTTACCTTCCAGAGCCAGAGAGTTGAAACGACGATACAGAGGAGCATCATACGGAGCCACCAAGAATGCAGAAGTACGAACTTCGCCGATTACCTGATCTTTCAATGTTGCAGACAAATCATCATCTGTTACACCACCCTTAGAAATAAACGGATCGTTAAATTCCCATATTTCATCATCGGCATTCCAGTCAGCAGTTACCTTAACCAATGCATGGTAGCACTTATCTTCAGACAGATCATTGTTTTCTTTCAGATAGAAACCTGCGTTTGAATAATGCAAATAAGGACTTACTGCATATTTATTTTCAGTACCAGTTTCTGCCCACAAATATTTGTCACCGCTTGCAGATTCCAGATAGATCTGATAAGCCTGTCTTCTTAATTGTTTCAAGCCCGGGATTCTTGTAGCAACAGGATCTGTTACTTCATATCCGTAATCCTGGATATCGCCTATTTTCTTCAGCGTAAAGGCTTCTTTATCTTCAGACAATACATTTACCGTAGAGTCAGCTGCTGACTTAGCCAGATATTTGTCCTGAGTATAAGCATGCAGATAGTTGAATGTATAACGGTTTACCAACATATCGTTTGCTTCCAGATTCTTATAACCCAGCAAGGTATCACCTAAGATTGCTGCATCTTCAATCTTCACGTAGCTCAATGAATCTGTTCCGCCTGATACATACATATATTTTGCACCCGGTTTAGCCATCAACTGAACGCTGCTTGACAAACCTTCAAATTCACGGTTTGCAACAGTTACAGCAGAAACTTTCTTCACATTCGTAGAATAAGTTCTGTCTTTCAATACAACCCACTGGAATGCCGGCATATGAGCAACATTCTGTTCATCAGCATTTACAGTTACCCATTCAGCAGCAGTTCCATTTTTATGAATCGGAGAAGCCAGATATTGACCTTTATTATTCTTGATATAATACAAGCCATCATCTACAGATGTACGTCCGTCAGTAGCAGCATCGATTTCAGCAACCTGAATCAACGGAAGGATATAATCGGCATCTGTTGCCTTTGCTTCAGTACTGATATCAGTTACAGCCGGCGCTAAAACGATTTTGTTGTCGTTGAGGACTTTCAGAGCGATCTGACCGATACCATCTGCATCATCACAAATCGTGGCATACTCATCAGATGTAATCACCTTATCTGTTGTAGGCTTTTGAGCTTTATACTTTGCATATAATACCATAGAGTCTTCAGCAAAGAAATATTCACCAGTAAATATAGCAGGATTGCTCGGACGCAATGCAACTTCTTTAGCATTTGCACCTGTTCCACGAGTTACCTTTGAGCCTGCCATAACACCAGCTGTATACTTACCATCAGTAGCCCAAGTAGGCATTGCTCCTAATGTATCACAAACCAACATATTCAATTTTTCTGCATCAATAGTTGTGATATTGTAGAACAATGTATCTGTCATCAACATATAAGGATTACCGGAAGCTGCTTTCTTTGTGTTCGTTAAAAACAAGTCTGTTGAAGTCAAAGAGTCTGCAGAAGCAGAAGCACTACGAGCATTCCAAGTATTGCCTGTCAGAATATTTGCAGGAGTAGCTGTCGAGTTCTTTACATCCTTGTCATTCTTGAAATAAACTTTCTTTGATGAACCTACCAAAAAGTTGAAACCGGCAGGAGTCAAGTCTTTAGATGTCAAATCATCTGTAGTCGGATCCAAGCGGAAAGCAGAACCATCACCAGTTGAAGCTAAAGCAGCAACAGCATCAGCGGCTTCACCTTTAACAGCTTTCAAACGGGCCTGATTTCCAGCATTTACAAAGAAGAAAGTAGAGTCGCTTGTAGTAGCATACAAACCTAACTTAGTATTCCAGCTCCATTCCTGATTACCGGCTTCATCCAATGCCGGTTCAGCAGTAGAAATACCATTGTTATTCGTATTCAATACAATAGCCAAAGGTTCGCCTGTTTTCTTATTTACAAATTTGTAAGTAGGAAGACCATTCAATGATTGGGCAGGAATGATTGTAACTTTCCAAGTAGCTGCTAAAACTTCTTCAAAAGAAGCTGCAGCAATAGTGCCTGGAGTGAAATTAGTTGAAAGAGTACCATTATTGTCTGCAATAAATAATGGACCGGCATAAGCACTTCCACTAACTTGTCTCAACAAGACATTACCACCATTCTTTATACCAGCGGGAACCAATTCTCCATCTGGATTAACAGCGGCATTAGCAGACATACTACCAGCTACCAATGCGGCAGCCAAAAGAGTAGAAAATCTTTTGTTCATAATTCTAAAATGTTTAATTAATAATAATGTATAGTATATTGAATTTCTATATCCTACTTAACTTCGTGCTCAACCACGACATTTCTTAATCGTTGTAAAATGACGAGAGAAAACGTACGTTTTTTTTAGTCATTTATTTTTGCGATCTTTGCACTTC
>NZ_QREV01000004.1 GCF_003363715.1 Parabacteroides acidifaciens | reverse complement strand
GATAAATGAATTTCAACAGGTATAAAACGCTGTAATATAGTATTAAACAACATGATTAACCTTATTTCATAAATAAGAACAAAGCCATATCCTTATTTCATAAATAAGGTCTCGCCTTTTTTCCAATCAGTTTTTCGATCCTGTGTGATACTTTTTCATTCGCTTTAATGATCTCTTCCGGAGCAAGACGCGCCAGGTAATTACGGGTCATTTTCTCCGTCGTATGTCCCAATGCCTGACTGATCACACTGATCTCAACGTGGCATCTATAGGCTTCCGAGGCCCAGGTATGCCGGAACACGTAGCTGGTTAGCGGCACGGCAAGTCCCAACAGGCGGCCGATCTCTTTCAGATGGCGGTTATGAAGGGCCAAAGCGGCTTTGTAGGTCTCATGGCGGGCATCCGCAGGCAAGACCGGGAAAAGATACACCGAATCCGGACGGGCATACCGTTCGATCAGTTGACGCATCCCCGTATTAATACCGATCTGGATCAGCACGCCCGTTTTCCGTCGCCGGTAGACAAGCAGCCGCCCTCCGTCCTGGATATTCTCGCGTGTGAGGTGTACTAAGTCCGTAAACGGCATCCCGCAGGCCATAAAGCTGAACAGCGCCAGATCAACCGCCCCGGCCAGTTCCGGCTTTCCCCGCAGGTTCAGCCCGGCAATCCTCTCGACTACCTCGACCGGCACAGCCCGTTTTTTCGTCTCCTCCCGTTTCAGCCGCAGCCCCGCAAAAGGATTCTCTTTCCAGCGGCCACCCGCCTCCCGGCAGGCAGCGTTATACATCGCCCTGAGGCTACTCATATAACTGTTCACGGTATTCACCCGCAGCCCCTCCTTCCGAAGCGCCGCCCTGAACCCCGCAACCCTTGCCGCCGTCACCTCCTGCAACAGCAGCCTCTCCTTCATGCAATACCGTCCAAACCGGTTCCGCACCGCCCTGTACAAGTCCGCCGTACTCTCAGCGCCCGCCTCCCGCTTGCGCCTTTCTAACGACCGCATACTTTCACTAAAATCACTTTTTCGCATAAGCCTTTATCTATCTGATTAAAAATGATAAAGGTACAACAGATGAAGAGGGGGTATAGATCAAATATCAGCCTATTCGATATTCAGACTTAAGACAAGCGGACATATTTCAAGTTCACAATCATACACGCTTTTAAATTCAAAGGTTTCGGCTCAAAAAAACATCAATACTCAAAAACATATTCAAAACTCTCTTCAGATGAAGGATATACACGTTTTTTTTGTAAAGAAATGAAGGGACCGAATTTCTCTTTTATACTACCAGAATTCTTCTACAAGATATTTTCAGCTGTTTCATGTTTATTTTTGATAAAGTTTTCAGAAAAACGAATATAAAGTAGTAAAAATTAAAAAGGCTCATGAGCCTTTTTATGTGCGTAATACGCACATAAAAAATTAGCTATATGAAGAATTTGTTAACACCCTTACTTATCGTCCTACCGCAAATAACGGCAGGTCTTCCGTCTATCAGAATTAACAAACTAATAGATATGAACCAAATGAATGTAAAGAAGCTTTTTTTAGTGGCATTATTGTTGTGCATGTCGTTCTGCACCTATGCCCAAACCGAAATCAGCCAAGGAAAAGCTCCTATCGTCGGGCTTAAAACAAACCTTCCCTATTGGGGAACTGCAACGTTTAATGCCGGACTGGAGTTTCGCCTGGCAAAAAAGTGGTCATTGGATATTGAAGCCGGACTTAACCCGTTCGACGGAAAAAATGATGACGGCACTTACGACAGAACCCTCAAACACCTGCGCATCCAGCCAGAACTGCGTTATTGGTTCTGCGAAGCAAACAACGGCCATTTCCTTGGCCTACACGTCCCATATTATTTATATAACGTAGCGGACGTTAAACTAATCGGACTCGAAAACGAGCGCCGCGAAGGTTGGGGAGCAGGCGTTGGCCTAAGCTACGGTTACCAATGGTTTCTCTCCAAACACTGGAGCATGGAAGCTACCGTCGGAGTGGGCTACATCTACTTCGAGTACGACCGCTATCCCTGTACCGACTGTGGAAACCGCGAAACGAATCGCCACAAAAACTATTTCGGCCCTACGCAGGCCGCTTTGAACCTCATTTATCTATTCTAACTGCAAACAATGAAACGTATGAATAAAAAAACTATAAGCAATATACTGATAGGGCTCGTCGCAGTCTCATCCCTCAATGCGCAGTCGCCAGTCACGGTCGAACGACAGTCTGTACAACGCTCCGGTTCCGACCTGGTCATAAATATGCGCGTCGATATCAGTAATATGGAATTAGGCCGTAACCGGACAGTTGTCTGCACACCCCTGCTGCAAAAAGGCGACAGCCTCATGGCTCTACCACCGGTGATAGTGAACGGGCGTGTACGCCAAATTGCCTACGAACGCCGTAATGGAGCCGTGCTGGTACAACCTGGCGAAGTGGTGGTACGCCGCAAAAACAAGACAGAGCAAAAGGTGGATTACCTGATGAAAGTCCCCTACCGTACATGGATGAACCGGGCAGATGTTTCAATGGTGACCGACCTCTGCGGTTGCGGTTGGGAAACGCTTCAGAATGACAAGTCCCATCTCTTTGCCATCAATCTGGAAGCCCCCGAAATGAAACCGGTACCCGTCTTTATGGCCCCTGCAGCCGAAGAAGTAAAAAAACGTGCGCTTAACGGACAAGCTTATTTGGACTTCCCTGTCAACAGTACGGTGATCCGTCCGGACTATCGCAAAAACCCCAGCGAGCTGGCCGCCATCCGCAGCACAATTGAAGCCGTCAAGGAAAACAAGAATGCTACTATCACCCATATTTCTATCAAAGGCTTCGCTTCACCCGAAGGGACCTATGCCAATAACGGACGGTTGGCGAAGGGACGTGCCGAAGCCCTACTTGACTATGTGAAGGAGCTGTATGATCTCAGCGGCATACGTTGCGACGTGACCTCTGAGCCGGAAGACTGGGAAGGACTGGAAACACGCCTCTCCGCCTCGAACCTCGAAGGAAAGGAAGACGCTCTCGCCATCATCCGCGCCGATGAACCGGCCGATCCGGATGCCCGCGAATGGAAACTGAAACAACTGCCTGTCTACAAACAGCTGCTAAACGAGATCTATCCCGCCCTGCGCCATTCGGACTATGTGGTAGAATACAACATCCGCAACTTCACCGTCGAGGAAGCCCGCGACATCATCTATCGCGACCCCTCGCAACTGAGCCTCGAAGAGATGCACCGCGTGGCGCTGACCTACCCGGCCGGAAGCGACGAGTTTAAAGAGGTGTTCGAGATCGCTGTCCGCATGTATCCGGACGACCCTGTCTCGAACTTAAACGCCGCCAACATCGCCCTGCAGAACAAACAAGCCGACAAGGCACGTCGCTATCTGGTAAAAGCAACCCCTTCACCGGAGAAGGAATTAGCCGAAGCCATCGTCCTGATGCTCGAAGAAAAATGGCCGGAAGCCGAAGCTGCGTTGAACAGACTGACCGACAAGCCAAAAGTGGCGGAAGCTGTAGCTGCGAATCTGAAAATAGTAAAACAGATGCAAGAATAATCAATTAAATTAGTGTAACAGACTGATAATAACCCATATAATTATTATTACTAATTCTAAAAACAAACAAAATGAAATTAAGAAATTCACTATGGGCATTCGCGCTCGCATTCGTCGCGGTGTCTTGTTCGGACGATTTCGAGAATCCGAACAAAAATGGTAACCAAGGTAATGAAGCCAATGGAGAAACAGCCAAAATGAAAGTCATCATCAACACAGAAATGACCACAAAGACACACGGAGAAGAAGGCGACGGAGATGAAAAAGGCACTTTCGAAGAATCGGAAGTGAAGAATCTTAACGTATTCCTATTCGAGTATGATGCAACTGCTGCTGCCAATAAAAATATTTTAAACGAAGAAGCAGTTATCGTAGCAAAAGGATACGCGACCGTCAGCAATACGACCGATAGCGATCACCCTTCGGATCATGGTTATCAAGCATCAATAGAAGTTAAATTCGAGGAGAAGGATGGCGCCGCCGATTTCTCCGGAAAAACCTATGGTGTCATCGCAGTGGTGAATACAGGTAATATAACCGATGAGTTTACATTGGGAGATGAACAGAACCCAGTGAAGATCTCTAACTTGGCAAACTATTTGCAGACTAACCTCTATAATTCAACGAATAAGAATGAGTTTGTCATGTCTTCTCACATGATGAAAGATACCGACACGCATGAATCTTATGTTACGTTTCCGGAGGTTACAAATGCACAAGACGTTCCGACTGCTTATGTATTTGTAGAACGCTTAGCTGCTAAAATCCGGATTTCGGAATATAGCGATGCTGAAAATTTTGTTTACACAGTCGGCAGTGCTGGAGATAAAGTCAGATTGGATAACGTAGCTATCATCAACCAGTTGACATCCGGTTCTTACTTGTTGAAACGTGCGACTAAAGATGCAATGGATGAGTTGGCTACTGACTCAGAATATCAGTTATTGATCGACGAAAAGTATGATGAGAGCAACGGTACCAAAGCAAGATTCGTATTGGATCCATGGACATCCGATAAAATAGCAACAACTGTATTTCCTGAGACGGGAGGACCAGTGTGGCCGACTTTTGGTACGACTCCATCTACTAATCTTAAGTATGGGAATCATATCAAAGCAGATTCTTATGGAGCACTGTTTGAGAGTATTAAGGGTACGAACGATGATAACCTGAAAGCGAAAACGTTATACAGCGAGGACGCTGATGAGCAGCAAGAGAATCTGTTACTGGCCTATACAATGGAAAACACAACCGATGTGGCAAATTCCAAGAACGGCTTCTCGACTGGCGCATTGTTCAAAGGTTCTTATTACGCAAAGCAAGTAATGGATATTCTGAAAGATGATAATTCTAAACCGGGCTACTACAGAAGCGTTAAACCAGTGGATACAAAGTGGGGAAAAGAGACTACTCCCACAGTAGAAAATAATGCTCCTACATTCTATACCTACGGTATCCCTGAATTGAAGTATGCCAGCTTAGATGCCATTTTTGCTTATGCGTTGGCTAAGCAGGTACCGGAAAAGGTATTCGAAAATGAAACATCAGAAGAAGAGGCAATAAAACTCATGGAAGGCTTCTATTTCTTTGACAAATTAGGTAATACTTATACAGACAACGGCCAAACAAAAGAAGCCATCGATACGCTCCACATCGCAACGTTTATGAATTCCAAGACATTCTTAAGCAAGACTGTAGATGATATGTTCGGATATCTCGCTTATCTGAGAAAACATTTAACAGAAGACAATACATCAATAACAAAAGAAGTAGTATTTGCTGATGTAAAAGAACTGTCTGATGACGATTCAGCAGAGAATTTGAAGACCTTTTCAGAATATTTGAAAAGCGATATGGGTAAAGAATACTATAAGAAATCAGGAATCAAATCCTACGAAAACGGCGAATGCTACTATCTGTATTGGATCCGTCATGAAGATAACAAAAAGAATAACGTGATGGGCCCGATGGAATTTGCTATCGTCCGCAACAACATCTACGATTTGGCCGTTTCCGGTATTTCCGGATTGGGCTTGTCGGGGGCAGATGTTCCGGATCCTGACGCACCGGACGAAGACGGTGAAGCGAAAATGAACGTAGTAGTCAAAGTCAAGAACTGGGTAGTCCGTAAGAACACCGACATCATCCTGTAATCTCTAATCACTAACTAAATAGGTTATCCCGTGTGAGGTGCTTCCGGTAGAAGCCGGCAGCCCTCCCGGGGTTTTACAGAGGCCGGGGCCCGATCGGGAGAAGAGGCCCCGGACGTCTGTCATCCGACTTTTTCAACCAAGTTATCTTTGGCAGAAAACAAAAAATAGTACAACTGAATATGAAACATTTATCAACACTGTTTACAAAAACAATCGGAGCGATGGTGCTGGCAGGACTGGCCTCTTGCGATTATTTTTCCGACGATTCGCTCCAACCCTGCGAATATCGTCTGCATTTCGTGTACGATTATAATATGAAATTTGCAGATGCTTTCCAGCACGAAGTCGACCGGGCCGCTTTGTTTATCTGCGACGACAAAGGTAATTATATCATGCGCCGCGATATCGAAGGGGCGGAACTCAAGGCCAACAACATCAAGATGGACCTCGAACCCGGCACCTACTACGCCGTGACCTGGGCCGGCCTGGACGACGCCTTCTACGAAATGCCGGCACCGGCACCCGGAACGACAACCCTCCAGGAACTACGCCTACGCACCCTGCGCGAGGCCGACGGTACGAACGGCAAAGACCTGGTCCCGCTATGGCACAGCTTAGACACGCTGACGGTAGTACGCAACACGCATGAAGACAAATACATCTCGTTGGCCAAGAACACCAACCGCCTGCGCCTCGTCTTGCAAGACACCGACGGCAATTGCATGGACGTCCGCGATTTCACTTTCGAGATCAAGGCCGACAACGGCTATATGGCTCATGACAACAGCTTGCTCGACGACCCTGTGATCTCATACCTCCCTTATTACACTGAAAACGTCAACATCGCCGAAGGTGACAGCCTGATGGGCAAGCCTGTCATGCAGACCGTCGCCGTGGCCGAAATGAATACCATGCGCCTGATGGCGGGCGAGAACTACCGCCTCGTCGTGCGCCACAAAAACTGGGAAAAGGACGTGCTCAACATCAACCTCAACAATTACCTGCTCCTCACCCAGATGGAGGGACACAACATCAGCGCGCAGGAATACCTCGACCGCCAGGACGAATACTCCATCGTCTTCTTCCTGACCCCGACCTATTGCCCGGACTGCCCTGATCCCGAAGAACCCGATCCCGAAGACCCAGACGATCCCCAAGAGCCCGACCCCGACGACGGCCCCTACGATCCCGACCCCGACATTCCCGACCCCGTCATCCCGATCGTAAAATACACTTGCCTGAAAGTACAGGTAAAGGATTGGGTGATCCGCATCAACGAAGGAGAACTATAAAAACAGACAAATATGAGAAAAAAGATATATAGACAGGTGATGGCAGTAACCTCCGTACTACTGCTCTTGCTCGTTCTGCTCCCCTCCTGTTCCGACGAGAGTGGCAGCAGCACCCCCGACATCCCCGAAACGCAATATGCCAAGCTGAATATCGCCCTCGGCAGCTTGGGTAACACGATGCCGGCTTATACGAGGGCGACCGATTATTATAAGAACGACATTATCAATCCGGATTCAGCCGATACCCAATATGAACACCATATAGAGGACTGGTATATCATCGTCGTAGACAGCGATGACAAGGTAGACCGGATCATTTCAAACAACTCAGACATAGAGACTTTTGAGCAGTCGAACGCGACGGTAAACAATAACGACCCGGACTCCAAGGCCACAATCAGTATGGAACTGGTCGTCGGGAAGACCTATTCCTTTTACGCCTTAGCCAATATCAAAGGATTGGAGAATGCAGATGCTGTCATTGAAGCCTTAAAAGGACTAAAAGGAAAGAGCTTTGCCGAATTCAGGAAGACGGAAGCCACGCTGAAAGCAATAGCAACGGCTTATACAGGGGAAACGGGTACGTCCTATATCCCGATGAGCAGCTACGGCAAATCGATAAAGGTTTCTAATGATGAGCGCTTAAACGTGGTCAACCTCGAACTGATCCGCCTCTTAGGCAAAGTCAGCATCGAAGTGACGAACGCCACAGGAAAGGAAGTTACCGTAAAAGAACTAAAGATGGGCAAGTTCCGCCAAAGCGGAGCGATCTATCTGTTCCCCTACGATGCGATAAACTCGGATCCGTACATGCCGAACTTGCTGATTGGTAAAAGCGCGGAAAACGATTTAATGAATCCGGTGTTCCCGACTTCCGAGACACCTGTTACAGGTACTGATTGGATATACAAGCCGGCCGAAGGTGCTGACGACCAAGTAATCGGGAGCGATGCAACAGACGATCAGAACAGACGGAAATACATGTTCTACATCAATGAAACCGACCAGAAGAGTGTAGATCCCAACAGTGGCGACATAAAAATCGCCCTTGAAGTGGAAGGTATCGAAAAAGACAGCGACCCGAAGGAGACGAAATTCTGCTTCATCCGTCGCAACGACTTACTACAGATACCGATCCTACTTTCCAAGGCAACAACAACCATAGAGTTCGAGCAGAAGCACATGCCGATCGGCGGACTTCCCACAGCAATCACATTTGAGAAAGGGATTACTATTTCAGATAAACAGTTGACCACTACACATGCCGGCGATATAACGATCTCATACAAGTTGGATCAGTTGAACGGTTCTATCAATTGGGAGTTGCAATACTATACTGAAGGAGGAACAACCGAGTCGAAAAATCAATATTGTTATGCTGTGCCGGTAGCCAATGATAGTAACTTTTTGTTAGAGCCGAAAGATAAAGACATTTTATCATGGTGGATAGATGCAGCAACAAAACCGAAATACGGATATGTTTTGAAGAAGACAAACGACCTGGAAGGCTTTTTCACAGTCACCGCGCAGGAACTGTCCTATTTGGGTACGGCTAAAATCAAGCTGACATTAGTCGCAAAACATAAGACTGATGACACAGTCGTTATTTTGCCTTATACATTAACAATAACGAATGGAAAAACAGCGAAAGGAGGTAATCGATGATGAAACGAACAATTATAAACAAAATAGGCTTCATCCTTATTTTAGTGACTTTGGGGATTGGGAATGCGAAAGCAGGGTGGCCCGAACTCGGAACTAAAAGCTATCAGGATATTACGATCGTATATCAGACAGAAGAAGAGCCCTCTGATATAGGTGGATTCCACGAGGTTATTTATGCGAATGATAAAGAGAGTAAGTATTTTATGATACAAAAAACAAAAAATGCTGAAGAGAACCTGGATGGATATCTACGATGGTATGAAGTAGAAGATCTGAATGATTTGAAAGATGCCGGAAAACAAACTGTTCCTACAG
Organism: Parabacteroides acidifaciens; assembly: GCF_003363715.1. GTDB lineage: Bacteria > Bacteroidota > Bacteroidia > Bacteroidales > Tannerellaceae > Parabacteroides > Parabacteroides acidifaciens. Next base: position 166,313 of record NZ_QREV01000004.1, on the reverse strand, counting down.
GTTTTTCTAAAGAGGGGGACAAAATCCATACTTTTAAAAATGGAGTAGCATGGCTTAGACAAGGGAGTGAATCCTCAGATAAAGATATCAATGAAATCGATTATACGGTTCTATTCAACGGTAAAAAAGAATTATATTTGGTTTGCGAAGCCAGTGCGAACGCAAATATGACTGCCGGCCAAAGAGAGGATGAATGGATCGCCCCTATGGTCTCCTATCGGCAAGTTTACATCATTCGACAAGCGACAAATAGATTGAAAGAAAGCATAGGCGATCTGTGGAATAATAATTTGCCTATCACTGATATGCCAACCCTGGAAAATCACTTTTTGCAGAGTTACGAAATTCATACGCCAATTAGCAGGCTTAATGCAGCAGGTAATAGTGAGGGGAATATGAATACCTTCCGGTTACCGGAAAAACTATCTAACTATTATATCCCTGAGGGTGATAATTTAACGGCAGCTTCGTCTGTTCGTTGGCGCGTATATAATAGCGAAGGTACCTATATAGACCAAACAACCACAGAGAATAATATTCTCCCTAACAAAAAACTTTACACCGGCAATGAGTATAGCAAACAACAAACATATTATATCACGTCTGAAGTTTCAAGTAATAATAATACTTGGTATCCGGTTACTTTGTTAAAGGTGTTTTTGGAGCCCTATTTGGAAGCATTGACCGATAAGGATTTAAAGAATAGACGGACAAATCCGAATTATCAGCATCGTTTGGACGATTTCTTGGAAGGGAATCAATACGAACAGTTGGAGGCAATCGTATTCGAGGAGGAGAATGATATATTAACGGAGGAAAATATTGAAGAGTATTTAGAACAGAACCCGACTAAAAACTACTCCGAAGCGCCGATGTCCAATGTCGACTCATACTATGCTTTTGCAAATCCAGGAGATTACGCGCTACGCCGATTAAACCGTATGAATGTAGGCCGCGGCGAGTATGCGTTATATCGGACTTTAAATTATCCTGATATATCTAGAGATAAGATAGAGCCCTTAGGTTCTTATAAAGACTATTTTGGTCACTATGGCTACAACAAAAAAGTCGTAGACCGGTTATGGGAACGTGAAGACGGAAAAAAATCCGGTTTTTTCATGTATGTGGATGCGACGGACGAACCGGGTGTGATTACAAAGATGAACATAAGCGGCCTCTGCCCGCATACCAGTTTGATTGTCAGCGCCTGGGTGTGCGATTTAGCTCATAGCAATGCCTCCGATGTTGCACATGCGGATGTCGGATTTACCTTTAAACGAGTGGATAAAGTCGATGGCGAGGATACGGAAGTCATTCTTTCCAAATACTATTCCGGATCTATTGTGACCAAGCCTGCTCATAATGATTCTATAAATAATCAGGCCCTATGGCAACAAATCTTCTTCCAGTTCTCCTTCCCGGATGGGACTTATGAAGATCAATATATTTTAGAAATTGCGAACAACACGCCACATTCCAACGGTGCGGACTACGCAATAGACGATATCAAAGTCTATAAATCCAGCCCAGCCATTACTGCACAACGCAAGGATGCTTGTAGCGTCTCCACCTTAGTTGTCAGTTCGGACTATACCACCCTACAACAGAATATGGCTTGGGACTTGGATCCGAACGTAATTGATGAGGTAGAGCTGAACAATCCGACATATAGAAAGTACCGTTATGGATTGATGGGTGAGAACCCGTATGCCCCGTTAGAGGAAGTATTACATTCCAATATCGGTAATGTCTATTTCTCTTTTACCGAAATCAAAGAGAATGAAGATGCCGGAGACTGGGTCGTTGTCAATAAGGACCTGGAAGAGGATGAAGAAATGGCGGAACTTGGCCTGCAATATACGATACGTGTGGCGGTCCAGTCGGATATGAACAAAAATCCTAACAATATGATCCCCGTGACAGCGGATGCTGCCTTAAAGAGTGAGATTACCATGAACGTACGGGCCATGAACGATTTTCTGGCGGATGTCGATCGTGGTATATGGGTAGAAGATTCTGGTCATCAAGATCATATTACTAAATTGCAAGAAACAATACAGAAACTATGTAATCGAGTTGAAACTACAGATCCGAATAATAAAGCAAAAGAACCTTTGAAGATAGAATCTGTCTATGTTGATCAAATATTGGAGAGCCCCGATTTGTATAAAGAATACGAGGCTGCGGTAAAAGACTTATACCTGTGTCTGCAAATTCCCCGTATCCGTTGCCCTTGGCGGAGTGAAGACAACTTGACTTTGTTCCTGAGCACGATCGATGTAGATAATACCGATTTGCGGTTTGCAAATGAGAAATATACGGATAACGAAGGGGAACACACCGCAACAGGAAAGTATTATGTGGTATTATTCAGCGCAAGAGATATTGCAAATGCGGAGAATAAGGAAGATGCGGTCGATTTAAATAGCCAATGTACTTTGAAAAGAGAGATCTTCGTCGTTCCTGCCACAACGATAAAGATAGATACGGATATGGGAACCAGTGGTGTCACTTGCTTAGGTGAGATACATACGGTAAACGCCAAACTGCTCGTAGCGGATGTAGATATATATGGCAACGTGTTAAGTACGGATATGAAGGATTTCGATGCCACATTTGAAGATGAAGGTTACGCCTATACTTTCGATTGGTTCCTTGGTCCTGCTGAAGAGGCCCTGGAATTGGCAAAGAAGGAGGGATATCCCAGCTTGCAAGCTCTTTTATATGCTTTTCGTTCTACCGCGAAAGATGAAATAAAAAAAGAATGCAAACCTTTTACGGTTGAAGATGTCGAGCAATCAGGTTTAAGTGATGAGGCAAAGAAGGTTTTGATCGGGTTGCTGAATGAGTCACGATTGACTTCGGGCAAGACGGTTTCATTCCGTTGGGTTCAGAAGGTAGTTGCCATGCCTTATGCGTATGGAGGAGATCTGGACACTGACAATTCCAAATTATTCTGTACAGAATCGCAGGAACTGACTTTAGAAGCAAGCCCAGACGTGCCGGAACTGAATGTCGGTTTCCCCGATGTAGACTACCCGGATGATGTTCCATTGAATACCATCCCATTACGTTTAGGTCTTGCAAATATAAGGGAGGGCGTTACATTGGAGATTCCGATTCAAAAAGGAGTCATCTTCGGGACTGAAAGAGAAGATGATGGAAAAGCATTAGAAGATGATGGAAAAGCATTAAAAGATATAAAAGACAAAAAGACTATCTATTTGGAAATAAGCGGTAGTAAATATGAAACGGTAGCAACATTGAATAGCCTTCTGGCTGTGAAAGAGGGAAAGGATAATAAGTTGTTCTTAACATTTAATTTGAACGATGAGATGGTTGACACGTACTTCAAAGAAGGCGAGGTTTATACCTTATATATCCCGTTCGGCGAATATGCAGACGAAGATACTGAAACTCCAATTGAAAACTCTTGCTTAGGCTATGCCACATTGAAGATCAAGATCGTCCCTGAATACCTGACTTGGAAGGGAGATGCCGATGACGCTTGGTATAATGACAACAATTGGGAGCAGTCGACTGAGAAAGAATTGTATATGGGCAGTCAAAGCGAGAAAGATGCCAATGGCGATGACGACATCACAAACGCATTCTCTCCCTTGTATTTTACGAAGATCACGATTGACCCTGACAAAACAGGTAACAGTGGGGATTTGGTACTGAATGAGGTTCAACTTTCAAATAATGTATTGACTGTTGATGCTGGTAAAGCGACTGAAAATATCCAATACGACATGGCAGTCAATACAGATGAAGATGGTACTTTAAAAGTAGATAAATACTATACGAATAAAGTAAGCGAAATCTACTTCAAGCCAAATGCCACCTTGATGAACCAGTATCTCCTGACTTACGACACGGCACGTGTGGAGTTTGAGATGGAACAGAGCATTCCTTACTGGATGTCCTCCCCGTTGAAAACGGTTTATGCTGGGGATATGTATGCTCCGACTGCTGGAAAACAAAACACTCCGGCATTTGATTATATCACATATAAAGAAGGGGAAAACAGCCGTTGGGAACCAGCTTTCTACCAGAAGGCATGGGATAAGGCGATTGCTTATGCTACGAAAGAGGATGGTTTGGAATCTGTATCTGTCAATGCAGTCAAGAACAACTGGAGCATCGAATACAACGACGTATGGGTTCCCTATACATTGGGTACAGGCTTCTATGCCCGTGTGGAAGGACAGGATGCTTTGGTCCGTTTGCCAAAAGCCGATTTAGACTACGGGTATGAAGCAAAGCCGACAACTCGTGCGGGTCTTTCTACGAAACCAACCACCAGAGAAGGGGCAGGCCGGATAGCAGGCAGTGAGGATATAACCGTCACGCTTACACCGGATGTAGATGGGGATGGTAACCATTTCTTGGTCGGCAATCCGTATATGACCTATCTGAATATGCAAAAATTCTTTGACGCAAATGCGAATAATCTGAATCCTAAATATTGGACGATAGAAGACGGAACCTCTAAGGCTGTTGTCGGTACTCCGGATGTGCCTTGGACAGGCAACGAAACGGAAGATGGTACGGATGATATCCAAAAAATATCCGGCTTTATCCCTCCTATGACCGCATTCTTTGTGGAACGTGCCGGTGGTTATACAGAACCGACTACTAAAGCAGAAGATGCAAGTTCAATCAATATCGTATTCAAAACAGATATGATGGCCTCTAAACCGGCAGAAACCGCAAGAACCAAATCTGTCACCGCCTCCGCTCCTATCCTGACCTTGACGGCAGAGCGTGACGGCAAGAAAGGCCGCTCGGTAATTTCTTTGCGTGATAAGGCAGACAACAGCTATAAGGCCGACGAAGATGCCGTTGTCCTGCTCGACTCCGAGCTGGATGTTCCGGTAGCCTATTCTGTTGCCGGCAACCGTGCCGCCCAGGTGAATGCCGTGAAGCGCATCGACAATATTCCGGTAGGTGTTTACAACGACACCAAAGAAGAGGTAACGTTGACAATCGAAGGTATCAGCCAGTTGGCCGAACCACTTTACCTGTATGACGCCCATACACGGAAAAGCACCTTGTTAGAAGGCGACAGCTATACGTTGACGGTTTCCGGAGCAAGCCACGGACGTTACTACCTGCGCAGTTCCGCTGCCAACGGTATAGGCGACAACGCGATTGCTGTCTATTCAGTCGAAAACGGAAAAGTTATCATCTCGGGAACCGAGGGAATCCGGAATGTCAAGGTGTATTCCCTGAATGGCGGAATGGTCAAAAATTATATGAACTTGAATACGGTCCAATATGTATTCCATTTACCGGCAGGTATCTATGTTGTCCATGTCGATGGTGGAGACAATACTTCGAAAGTAGAAAAGGTTATTGTCCGTTGAGATAATTGAACTTGACTGTTCTTTGATTTCTCAGGAAAACGTTTTCTAAAACTTTGTATAATAAAAAAGAGGATGTACTTTATTTTGGCGCATCCTCTTTTTTATATTTTCATACTTATATCCCCTACTAAATAATCCACGTTTTTTTACAATAACCCCCATTTTTCTATTTCACCGTAAAAAAGGCACTGTTTCGGTTTGACATTTTGCTACCGGAACAACGCTTTTTATGATATGCGAACAAACGGACTGCGCGGCTCGTTTTAATGGCAGGACAATTGTCAAGCCATAATATATTCTTGCTGACATTCCGATAAAGCTTAACTTCCGGAGAATCGAATATTTGAAACGACAAAGGGGAGGATATGGAAATATGGGAAGGAGCAGAAGATGATTTTGGAAGGAACCGGCACCTTATTTCCATGAAGCCGGACTTCATCGCGCTGACCCGGAACTTCGTTGCTCTGAAGTCTGACTTCATGGGTGACGAAGGTAAACTTCAGAGCTATGAACCGGTACTTTAGGGGAATTTTCTGCGCACCTCGCGGTAATAACCGGGGAATAGCCGTGATTTTTTGTCCGGGGGCAACTGTTCGAAAGGTTCTTCACGGAAGCTTTACAGAAGCATTTCGAGGCGTTTTTTACAATAAGCCTACCCCATTTACATCCCTCTATTGTCCAACATCCGGCATCCTTATACTGCTCTCTTTCATAATTGATCATATAAAAAGGGGGCTGTGTCAAAAGTAAGTTCTAACGCTTTAGCGTGTCATTGCGGGCTTGACCCGCAACCTCATACTATACTGATTTACAGTAATTAGAATGAGATGGCGGATCAAGCCCGCCAGGACACAGACGCTATAAATAGGACTTTTGACACAGCCCTCCATCATACATCTGGTCTCAGACCTTAGACCTCTTCTTCTTTCGTCAAGTCGAGTTTTTCGTTGTCGCCTCCCTTATCGAAATATTGTTTGCGTAAGGGGTTGGCGGTTGCTTCCCGGTAGTTCATACGGTTGCGATAAATATCCAGGGCTGCATATAAAGCCTGGCGGAAAGATTCTTCGGAAGCTATATTCCGGCCGGCAATATCGTAGGCCGTGCCGTGAGCCGGGGATGTACGTACGATCGACAAGCCGGCTGTATAGTTAACGCCGTCGTCCATTGCCAACGTCTTAAACGGAGCCAGTCCCTGGTCATGATACATAGCCAGGACACCGTCGAACTTCTCATACATCTGCGAACCGAAAAAGCCGTCGGCGGCATAGGGTCCAAAAGACATCACGCCTCTCTTTTCGGCCTCCTGGATAGCGGGAATAATGATTTCTTCCTCTTCCTTTCCGAGCAGTCCGGCATCGCCAGCATGCGGGTTCAGGGCAAGAACAGCTATGCGGGGACGTACGATCCCAAAGTCCTGTTTCAGCGACTGATTAAAGATACGCAATTTCGAAACGATGTCTTCGACAGATATCTTCGATGCGACCTGTGCCAGAGGAATATGCCCCGTCACCAACGCAACCCGGAGACTGTCTTTCATCAGAATCATCAAGGCTTTCTTCCCTAAACCGCCGAAACACTGTTCCAGATATTCCGTATGGCCGGGGAAATGAAATTGTTCATTCTGTATGTTGTGCTTGTTGATAGGAGCCGTTACCAGGACATCCACAACACCGCGTTTCAAGTCGGTTACAGCGGCCTCCAAAGCCATATAAGCGGCTTCTCCGGCAACAGATGTAGACTGACACAATTCAACCTTTGTCTCGTCATCCACGCAGTTGATAATGTTCACCCGGTTTGCCCCGGCATCTTCAGCCTGTGCAATGATACTCAAATTCACAGCGGGCAGTTCCAAAGCCTTCCGGTGATAAGCGGCGATCTTCGACGAACCGTAAATGACCGGCGTACAAAGTTCGGCTATACGGGTATCGGACAAAGTTTTCAGTATCACTTCGTATCCGATACCGTTTATATCTCCGTGAGTAATACCCACTTTAATCAATCGTTCTTCCATTTATTATGTATGTTTGTTACTTCTCTTCTGGGACATCTGGTTTCTCTATCGCCGTTTCTTCAAACTCGCCCGGCAGGCGCAATGTGTACAAAGCCGATTCTATACGGCGGATAAAGTTTCGTTTATCCGTTTCAGGTGCGAATACGAATCCTTCGACGACCACTACCCGGTTATTCTTTTCATCCAGGCGGGCATGGCTGACGAACGGACCGCCCATCATATCGCCTTTCATATGCCACAATCCGCGCAGCACACCGCAATATTTACCGTTTATCATGGTCGGAGTGTATGTCACCCAAGCCGTATCCGTAGCCATATAGGAACCGGGGAAGGTTCCCGGCATATTCGCCTTCATGACTGAATCCCGTTTGGCGATCAGGTAATCGGCAGTGAATGTGTCGGCATCCTCATATGGGAAATCATATACGACAATATCCGTACGCCCTGTATTGGCATTGTTGGACGCCCAGAAAAAGTCGGTCGTATCACGGAAATAAGTCATATTGCCCGGGGCATTCAATATCACGTTGAAGCGGTCCTTGACATGATTTGCCACTACGACACTATGTTCTTTTTCCAATTGCCCGATCGTACGGTTTCTTTCACATTTGGTGAAAAAATCTACGATATTGCGCGGATGGGCCTTGACATATTCAAGAATCGCTTCGTCGTCGGGGGCTGTCAACACCATAACGACCTGTCCCTTTGCCCAACGGTTGTTTTCGTAGCTTAGCGAGACTTTCGTGTACTGAGTTTTGTCTATCTTGACTATCAAGATATTACGCACATATGTCAACAGACCGTTAAACTGATCCGGAGTTACATATGTAATCTTAAAAGCAGGCTCTGCCTGAGGCAGTCCCGGTATATCTGAAGTCAGTTCGGCCTTGATAGCCTTCCCGGCAGGAGCGTCCCAGTCGGCTTTATTCATTGTTACCACCACTTCATAGGCGAAACCGGTAGCGTTTCTTACTATCGGGCCCGAACTACATGCCCCCATCAGTACAAGAAGCATTAAAAAACTGATTAATAAAGAATGTGTTTTCATACCCGTTTATTTTTTTGTTATACAAATATAGTTCCTTTTTCCCTCAACAGAGGCCTTTTCTACCCTTTTTGTTGTTTCTTAGCCGTAGAAAGCATTCCGCATGCTGCAAATATATCTTCCCCACGCGACGACCGGATCGTACAGACTACGCCGGCGGCATTCAAGGTATCCCGGAATGCTTCCATCCTACCCAGATCCGAGCTCTCCAACGGAACATCGGGGATTGCATGGAAACGAATCAGGTTGACTCTACAGGGGACTTTGTTTAATAAACAAATCAGAGCCTTTGCATGTTGAAGATCATCGTTCAAATTTTTAAAAACAATGTATTCGAATGACACGCGGCGCTGGTGGGTAAAATCGTATTGTTTGATCGTCTCGATTATATCGCGTGCCGGGAAAGCCTTTTCGACCGGCATCAGGGAAAGGCGTTCTGCCGGATATGGAGAATGAAGGCTGACTGCCAAGTGGCATTCGCTCTCTTCGAGAAAGCGTTTAAGTCCTTTGGCCACTCCGATCGTGGAGACGGTGATCCGTTTCGGACTCCAGGCATACCCATACGATGCAGTCAGAATCTCCAGCACTTTGAACAGTTCGTCCACATTGTCCAGCGGCTCTCCCATCCCCATAAAAACGATATTGGTCAATTCATCCGTTTCCGGAAGGGATTGTATCTGGTTCAGGATTTCGTTAGCCGTCAGATTCTTGGTAAAACCTTGCTTGCCCGTCATACAGAAAAGGCAGTTCATTTTGCAGCCCACCTGTGAGGAGACACACAGAGTAGCCCTGTCGTCTGTCGGAATATAGACCGACTCTACAAAATTGCCCGGACCGGCCGGATAGAGATATTTGATTGTCCCGTCCACCGATTTCATCAGGTCGGACGGAGGCACAGCCCCTACTTCAAAATTTTCTTCCAGCAAAGCGCGTTTGGCTGCCGCAATGTTTGTCATGGCAGCGATGGAGGCCACTTTCTTTTTATACAGCCAATCTGCCATTTGCTTTGCAGCATAACCCGGAAGTCCGACTTCGGCAGCCACCTCTTTCAACTCTTCCAGGGTCATTCCCAATAAACGTCTTTTCTCACTCATGATCCTTCATCTGTTTCTTTGGCGCAAAGATATAAAAAAACCGCCAATCGGGATACGACTGGCGGTTTCCTATGATAGTCCGGCAGCAAGCTGCCGCTATTGTTTACGATTAATAGAAACGGATACGGTTGTCTTCGACATCTGCCTTGTTAACCAATGACTGGATAGCCTGGAAACCGAAACGGTAAGCATTGGAAGCATCCAATGTTTTGACTTCGGCTGCTTCGTCATAATCCTTAGCATCTTTGTTTTGTCCGTACACTTTGAATACATATACACCGTTGTTGCCTGCAACCGGAGCGCTCAACTGACCTTCCTGAGCCAGTGAAACCATAGCATTCAGTTTCGGTTCGACACCGATACCGGCGATACGGCGTGTTGCAAAGCTAACAAACTTAACAGAATCCACAGAAGAATTCATCGCCTGTGCATAAGCATCGACAGAAGTCAGATTCTTTGCAGCCAGATCCTGAGAAATCTTTTCGCCTTTCTTCTGGGCTACCAATTCAGACTTCAACATCGGAGTAACCGATTCAACAGAACGATAACCTTCCGGCAATGTTCCCTGAATAGCTGCAATCACAAACTTATCATCACATTCGAAGATTTCAGAGATATCGCCTTTCTTGTTCTGGAAAGCCCAACGGACAACCGGACGGGAGTTCTTGATAGAACCCAAAAGCTGGTCGTTAGCTGTAACCGTTACATTTGAGAGCAGGTTATAACCGGCTTCTTTTGCAGCGTCATCCAACTTATTCATATCGTGATTTTTAGAGATGAACTGGTTCAGCTCGTTATAGATATTACCATAAGTCTTTGTGCTCGGAGATACAGTCATATCGATATCGGCTACTTTATATTTATCGACATTGGCTGTCTTTTCAGTAACCTTGACAATATGTGTTCCATACAGTGATTTTACGATTGAATAATCATTAACCGGAGTAGAGAAGACTGCTTTCTTGAAATCTTCGTTTACGCCTCTTAAAGCTGTTGCTTCCGTGAACCAACCTAATTCGCCACCCTTTTCAGCAGCCTGGTCAGCAGAGAACTCTCTTGCCAGTTCAGCAAAATCGCCGCCTTTCTTCAATACGTTCAGCAAGCTGTCGGCTTTAGCCTTAATTGCAGCTTCATCACCAGTATTGGCCAACATGATATGGCTTACTTTTACAGAGTCGGGAGCAACTGTCTTGTCAACCAGCTTGAACATTCTGTATTTATCGTTTTCAAATACCGGGCCATATACATCACCGACATTTGCAGTCTTTACAAACTGTTTCATTTCAGCATCCAATGCGTTTTCTGCGAAGAAAGCATCCAGATAAGGTATTTCAGAATTTTCAGTAACCAGGTCAGCTACCCGATCCGTAGAGGCCAATTCACTCTTCAATGATTCGATCTCTGCACTTGCCTTATCATAGTCTTCCTTGCTCGGACGGATATCGACAGCAATATATTTGATTACTTTACCTTCTTTTTGTTTGAACAACTCTTTGCGTTGGTTGTACAGCTTTTCAATTTCGCTCTTGCTTACCTGAACTGTAGAATCAGGAATCGTAGCGTAAGACTGCATTGCATAAACGATATCCGAACTTACGGCAGAACCGTCGAAAGCGTCTTTTGCATCCAGCTTATTAGCAGAAACAGCCTTGCTTAACAGCGTCGTATATTTCTGTTCCAGACGCTGACGTTTGATATTCTTTTCCCAGAACATCCAGAACTGGCGGGCCTGCATCAACTGTGCCTGCTGGTCGGCAGGATAGTTGGCGATGTTATCATCGTCGATAGTCTTCAAAAAGTTCAGTAATGCAGTTTTATCGAATGCGCCTGTCTGAGGATTCACAAACATCTGCATCTGTTGGATCATCGGAGAAATGTTTTCACCCTGAACCATATCGAACAGTTCTTCCGGGCTGACAGTCAAGCCTAATTTGGAAGTCGCATTATCCAATACGATCTCCTGTACCATACCATCGAATACAGACTGACGGATCTGAGTCTGATATTCTTCGGGCAGACTGGCCGAACCTGACTGCATCTTGTACATTTCAGTCATCTCGTCTACACGATTCTGATAATCCTGAATTTTAATAACTTCTCCGTCTACTTCCGCAACCTTCTCCTGAGATTGTCTGAAATAAGTAGAACCGGAGTTCAAAAAGTCACCGATGATAAAAGCGAACAATGCTAAACCCACAACGAGTACTAACAGTCCTGCTTTGCTTCTGATTTTTTCCAGCGTAGCCATTTATCTTTATCTATTTTTAAAGTTTATTATTCCACATTTTAAGGGCACGAAGATACGAAAAAAAGAGATTGCTGCATCTTTTTATGCTCTTTTTTTAATTAACTCGTTACTTTCATACGAACTAACTCGATTTTCGTTGCTGTAACTTTTATGATTTTAAAAGAATACTTATCAATTACTACCGTTTCATTCAGCTTCGGGAATTTCTGATAGAAGTGCAGAATGAAACCGGCGATCGTGACATAATCATCCGATTCCGGCAACTCCAGATCGAACTTCTCGTTCAAAGTATCGATCTCCATACGGCCGGACAGCAGGTATTCGTCATCTCCGACCTTCCTTGCCACATAGGACTTTATATCATGTTCGTCTTCAATTTCCCCGAAAATTTCCTCCACCAAGTCTTCCAAGGTCACAATACCGGAGGTTCCTCCGAATTCATCCACCACGACAGCCAGGCTCTTCTTATCCTGCATCAGGACTTTCATCAGCTTATTGGCAGCCATCGTTTCCGGCACGATCGAGACACTCCGGATACTCTGCGTCCAATCCTCCGGATTCTTAAACATCTCCGACGAATGGATATATCCGATAATATCGTCTATATTCTCATTATATACGAGTATCTTGGATAGTCCGGTTTCAATAAAACGGGAACGTAGCTCTTCTATTGTTACCGTCTTGTCGCACGCTACAATCTCTGTCCGGGGAACAATACAATCGCGCAGACGTACGTTTGAGAAATCAAGTGCATTCTGAAATATCTTGACTTCCGTATCCATATCCGAATTCTGCGGCGCATCCTCTATACTCTGTTGAATGAAGTAATCGAGGTCCACCTTTCCCAAAGCCCGCTGTGTCGAATCGGTCACGTTCTTTACCCCGACAATCTTCAGAATCAAAAAGGAAAGTAAAGACGAGAACTTGGAAATCGGATATAATACGATATAAATGATCAATAAAGGTACCGAAAACAAGGTAAGTGAAAAATTCGGATTCAGCTTAAATATCGTTTTCGGAATAAATTCACCCGTAAACAGAATCAGAAGGGTGGAAATGATAGACTGGATCAGCACGATCAGCGCCTCGTTATTGACCACACGGGCGATAAACGGCTCCAAGACAATAGCCATCTGCAGGCCGTAAACAACCAATGCGATGTTGTTTCCGACCAACATCGTCGAAATAAACTGATGCGGATTCCGGTAAAAGATTTCCAGAATTTTGCTCGTCAGGCTTTTTTCCTTCTTGTCGAGTTCAAAGCGCAGCTTATTCGAAGAGATAAAAGCAATCTCCATTCCTGAGAAAAAAGCCGAAAAAGCCAGTGATATTAATATGTATGTCAATGCTCCCATTTAGTTTGTATCAGAGGTCACAGGCTGTACCGTTGGGACAGCATTAACAGCAACGGAATCTACCGAAGCCTCAGTATTCGTTGAATCGGCAACAGCCGACTCATTGACCGGGAAAACACCCTGTGAATTAAATATCTTATAACGAGTCATATCCTGATTAGATTCGAACCCGATACCTGTTATTATCTTATCCTCTTCTTCTATCCGTATATACTTATCGGAATAGACTTTTTCTTCTTTCTGATCAAAAAAGAGCAGGGAAGTCTCAAACTTCTTTCCTTCCACACTTTCTATTTTCACGTTTCCGATCAGTTTCCATAGTTCTTTTTTCTTATAATTATAGACCGTATCAGCTTTGACACTTGCTACCGTATTGAACAAGGTATCGAATTTTTCCACATAAAAACCTTCCGGGAAATACAAAAACGGTTCTTTCGCCTTATCGAAGCTCAACATTTCTTTAGCATTCACACGATAACGCGTAATCCCCGAATCGGAAATTAAGGTCGAGTAGTCCGTAGTCTTCAAGGTATAGGTTGTCTCCGGGTCGAAGGCTACCACCACGACCTCTTTATTATCACTCCCGCAAGAGGCAGTAAATAAAAGAAGCATAACAACTACCGTAAAGATAGTTGTTATGCCTTGATTATTCGTTTTACAAAGAAAACGGTTCCAATTCATACTTATCGGATTGTTACAGTCTCACCGATCCAGCCGCCAATTCTGAATGTTTTACCTTTTTCCAGATCCGGGTGCATGAATACTTCTTCCGTAGAAGGGAGATGAGCACGATACGTATTAGCCAATTTTGCAGCGTCTTCTGCTACGTTCTGATCCACCTGTCTTGCCTTTTCAAATTTGTCAATAGCTGCATAATATACAACTTTTGCCAATACCGGGTCATTCGGATAAATAGACTTGGCAGATTTAGCATACATGTTACCGATCATGATATACGGTGCTCCGTAATCCGGGTTTGTTTCGATAGCTTTCTGGCAATACTGTCTTGCTTTTGCCAAGTTGTTCTGTTCGAACAAAAGTACACCGATCAGGTAGTAATCTTCAGCTTTTGAAACAGCATCTGTTTCCATGTTGGCTGCTTCTTCAAAATACTTGATTGCCTTATCGTAATCTTTTGCTTTTACAGCTTGTTTTGCAATACCCAGAGCAGCATCTGCACTCGGTTCCAATTCATAAGCATAGGCAGCAGCCGTATAGAATGCTTCGATTTCCTGGCAACGGACACGTCTCAACATTGAAACAATTTCTTTCAGGGCTTCCAGATTACCCTTGGCAGCTTCTACCTTAGGAGCATACATACCCTGCAAAGTCTCACAGTCAGCAGCGCCACTACCGGCAAAACCGCCGTCGATAGCAGATTTGTAAGTAGTCAGGTTCTTCACTTCCTTCTCATTATTTGCAGCCTGAGCAGCAGCTAACTGAGTAGCAATGATCTTAGAACACTTCAGATAATCTTCCAGGTAAGTTTCCTTGAAGTTCGGATCAGCCAGCAACTGACGGTGGGAAGCCATCATATACAGGGAGACACCCATTGCTTCGGTATTTTCACCAAACTCATTGATAACATCACCTAACCAAGCATAATACACTTTAGGATCAGCATCATCACCCTTCAAGCGGATATAATCGGCTGCTTTACGAGCAACAATCCAGTCTTTACCATACTTCCGGTCATTGCCGAAATATTTCACACGCGTATCATAAACTTTCATCAATTCATCGATAAGAGCAGCTTTCTTAGCCGGATCCGTTTCTGTATTGATTTTCCAGTCCATGATTTTCACACCATACAGGTAAATATCCTTATGAGCTCCCGGACATTCGGTATAAGCCTGGTGCCAGAATTCATAAGCATCCTTGAAATTCCCTGCTTTGGCGTAAGGGGTAAACAAGCTGATATTGGTAATACAACGTACGCTGTCTTCACCAGACCCGAACGGAGTACCAGTATCCACACCTTTTTGTGCATAAGCTCCGAACGACATCATCGAGCATCCGAGAGCTAATAATAATACTTTGATCTTCATATTTATTTCTATTAAAGTTAACTATTTAATTAATCGACCTTAAACTTCATAAACCAAGCTTCGTTGAACGTATAGTTCACAGTAAAACGGAAGTATTGTTCATCAATCATATTCATCCGCACTTCCGGTTTCTTTTTTACATATTCAAACGATATGTTTATCAATGAACGGTTATCGATCAACGGTAATCCTAAACCGAGACTTGCTCCGATTTCATTATAACCATCTCCGGAAGGATTAGCCTCAGTCCGGTTCATACGCAAATATGAATTGCCATAATGAAAACCTGCACGATAGCGAACCCGGCTGAAATATGATTTACGCATATAATCCGGAATGAACTCACCACCAACAGCTATACGGTAACGGTCCTTAAAATTACCTTTCTCACCAAAGTAAAGCATTTTTCCCCAATCTTCATAGGAAAAATCAGCCGCTAACGTTAATTTATTTTGTTTCACATATGAAAGGCCAACTCCATACTTGTTCGGAAGCCCGAATTCTTTGTTAGAAATCGTATCGGAAGAAATAACCTCATCCGTATATCCTCCGGAGGTCAGCGTTTCCGTATAATTATAAGAATCAGCATTCAGATTCCTTTTCGGAGAAAAGACAAGCCCTAATGTAACACTTTCCGTTTTACTGAAAGGATGTGTATATTGCACTCCGAAATCCATCAGGAGATCACGCACTCTCAACTCTTGGCTACGGGAAGTATTATAAGCGCCTGAACCTTCCGCAGCCATATTGATTAACTGCGAATGCTTAATATTCCCGAACAAAAAGCCGAAATTGGCACCGACAGCCAAACGTTTTTTCCAGATATCCACGGAAATACCTCCATACAAATCGCTCAAACCGCCTGATCCGTTATAAGTTTCCGTAAACGTTACATCCTGATCGTTACGCAAAGCCCCGAATTTATATCCGACATAGGAATAGGGCAATAAGCCGACACTCAAGGCTACACGCCGATGGATCGGGAATTGCATCGCGATGTATTCTACATTTCCGTTTATGTCATGCTGGCGGGCATTCCCGTCATCAAACCATGACAATTGGCCGGCTATACCAAAATCAAAGAGAAATGTCAGGGAGTCCATGCAACTGTATGACGCCGGGTTCATCGGATTGATCTGTTTTGGCGAACGTAATCCGTAACCTACACCGCCCATGGCTCGACCTGCGCCGAACGAACGTTCTCCTAAATCACCATATCCGAAACGGGTATAGGGCGAGTTAGTATTGTTTTGCGCCATCAAAGGCAACAGTGTGAATATAAGAACGCTTGTTATTAGTACCTTATTAATCTTCAACATTATACTCTAAGATTCTGTTTAATCCTGTCAACACTAAATTAATGTCTGCAAAGATGGAGTTTTTTAGCCGTCTTTCAAAATAAAACGAATGACCGCCTGTTAAAAAAACCAAAAGGTTAGGATATTTTAGCCGAAGCTTTTCGATATACCCATCCATCTCGCACACTATACCATTTACTACTCCAGCTTGAATCGCTGTTTCCGTATCCGTTCCGACCAGGGGTATCTCCTCCTGCTCGACCACCAAAGGCAATTTTTTTGTAAACTGGTTCAGAGCCTTGAACCGGGTTGTCATCCCGGGCGAAATATTCCCGCCCAGATAAGCACCGGAAGCATCGACCAGTTCATATGTAATAGCCGTTCCGGCATCGATCACCAGCAAATCCTTTCCAGGTTGCAGGTAATTGGCTCCGACGGCGGCAGCCAGCCTGTCCCGGCCCAATGTTTTGGGAGTTTTATACTGCACCGTAATCGGAAGAGGCACCGTTTCATCCAAAAACACAAAATTCCGAAGATTCGTTTCCAAGTATGCGACCAGCTCGTCATCTTTGTCTATCACTGTAGAGAATATTCCTTTTGTCAACGGATATTTCTTAAATATGCCAGAGATAACTTCCACGTCGAACTTCTTAAACACAAAAGAAGCTTCCATACGCTTCCCGTTGTATACAGCCACCTTCGATGATGTGTTTCCTTGTTCTATAATAAGATTCACGTGTCTGAATTTTTCCGCAAAGAAACATAAAAATGATGAGATAACAGACATCTTGAAGGCACAAAGTAAAAAAACAGGAAAGAGGACAATCTCTTTCCTGTTTCAATATATGATATAAAGATCAATCAATCAGCAAGAATCACAAGCTCGGCACCGGAAGCAAAATCCTGTCCGCGCTGCTCGCTCAATGCTGTAAAACGGATATAACGGGCTTTTACCGGTTTATCAAACAGCACTTTCTTTTCTTTCAGGTTATTTTCAAAAGTGCCTTTTTGTATCGGTTCGCCCCAGTTCTTACCATCCTGGCTGACACTGATGGAGTAATCCTTGATATTTCCGTTAACGCCATCCTGGCGGGGCAGGAATGCAAATCCTTTGATCAGCTTTTCTTCGCCGGCATCCAGATCCACCCAATGCGGATACTTGGCAACCGTTACTGAAAACATCGTGTGCCAGATCGTATTCGGATCACCATCCGTCAAATTCTTGGCATCTCCATAACCGGACTCTTCGCTGCTCGTATAGATTACTTCAGTCTGGATACTTTCTATTTTGCTGAATGAAGCCGTCGCATTGATTTCAGGATTATCCTTAAACCAAGCTTTTACCATGCCGCCATCACGGAATGGAATCGGCTCCGTATATTCTTTTGCTTTCCCTTTTCCATCGATCGTATAGCAGATCACGGCTCCTTTACGCGCAGAAGAAAGTTCTACCGCTCCGGCACGGTTACGCATGATTGTCAACGGTACTTCACCGGCAGGTGCGACATTAGCCGTTGCCGTCAGATCTTTTCCGGCAGGACGGATGATAAAGCCCATATTATGATGGCCGGCAAAAACACGGTCCTGTTCCAACGGCCCGCCTTGTCCGCAACTGTTTCCTCCCAATCCGGTCACAGCTGCATCCAGATGCAGATACGTATCTCCGGCTGCCGGCAACTGATACGGATGCGGTGCCAGAATCAGGTCTAAAGCCGAATACTGGAGAGCGGATGCAGACAAACGGTCGGTGGCCACAAACACGGCACCTTCTCCGGCAGGATTGGTCAATGCACACCAGCGCACATCTTCATGATTTCCCATATCCTGCGGTTTCGGGAAGTTTACAAACTCACCTGCCACCGTATTTTTATGCTGTTCGATAAACTGCCCGCTCTTACGATCGGCATAGTTATCGACCGGTCCACGTCCGTAATAAGTAAAGTCGGAATACTGTTTCGGCATTTTCATTACATAACCCAAGCGCGGCAAAACCAGACTCGGACGGTTGGATGTGATACTGGACTGCAACTCGATAGAGCCATCCGGATAAACAGTCCAAATCTGATTGGTTACAAATTTGAAATCGTTTTCTCCGAATTTAGAATCTGTCAATTCTTCAATGCTGTTCTTTCCGGAACTTGTCCCGCCTTTAATCTTTGCGCCGTTCGGGGCCTGCGATTCAACAGTGAAAGCAAGGACAACCGTACCGTCCTTTTTCTCCAGGATCGTACTGTTCGTTGCTTTATGTTTCAGGTTGTGAAGACCTTGTTCAAACCATTGCGAATAGAACCAGTTATCATTATTGGTAAAAGCACGCAAAGCGTCGAGCTTCGGTCCATTTCCGTCGGCTATAATCGTTTTACCGCCATACACCAAACTGTAAATTGTACCCGTTCCCATATCGAACTTAGCGACAAAGCCATCGCCTGCTATCGTTTTAATCGAAGCGTCCGAATCATTCAAACTTACTTTTCCGGCAGAAGCTGTCACTTCGGCTATAGAAGGACGTGCTGTCGCCTCCTGCAACAACATCTGTTCTTCTGCCTGCACAAATCCTTTTTCAGCCCAAGGCATATTCTCTTTCAGCAGGAACTGTACCTTTACAAAATACTCCGAACTGTTTTTGAGTTTATCGAAAGGCACAGGAATCGATATTTTCGCTCTGGTACGGGCGGCAATTGTTCCGGCATTAACCAGACCGGTTTGAACCTCCTTGCCGTTTTCATAAAGCGACCATTTTACGTCATAATCCGAAAGGTCTTTAAAATAGTATTTATTGAAGACTTCAAAGGAGCCTTTCTGTACATCGAGGGCTTTCACCTCTATATTCTGGTACACTTTCTTCACTTCGTAATACTGCGGTTTCGGCTCCAGATCACCAAACACGATACCGTTCATCACAAACTGCCCGTCATTCGGCGTATCACCGAAATCACCTCCATAAGCCAGATAACGTTTGCCGGTCTTCTTATCGTAATTGTACATAGACTGGTCCACCCAATCCCAGATGGCACCGCCACAGAAGAAGTTCGTCGATTCGATCGCTTCCCAATAATCCACCAGGTTACCGCAAGCATTTCCCATCGAATGGGCATACTCGGAAATATGGAACGGATATTTGATATCATAATCGCCTTTTACTGCGCCACGCGTCCACCCGATAGACGGATATTGGTTCGAACCCATATCCACAATGTCATTATTACGTTCATATTGAACAGGACGTGATTTATCTACCTGCTTCAAAGCATTATAAGCGGCAACGAAGTTATCGCCCGGGCCCGCCTCGTTTCCTAACGACCAGATCACGATAGCCGGATTGTTGATATTGGCATGGACCATTTCCATCACACGTGCTACATGAGCCTTCTTCCATTCAACCGGATGCGACAGGGAAGCAGCACCATAATAATATTCGTGCGACTCGATATTCGCCTCATCTTCCAGGTAAATACCATATTTATTACACAGGAAATACCAATACGGATCATCCGGATAGTGCGAGTTACGCACATGGTTGATATTGGCACGCTTCATCAGCATCACCTCTTTTTCCATCATCTCACGGGTAATGGCATGTCCGACCGCCGGATTCGATTCGTGACGGTTGACGCCTTTCAACTTAACAGTCTTACCATTTATATAATAGTAACGGCCTGCCAACCCGAATTCATCTTTTTCTGCCGGCGTATCTTTTATCTCTACTTTGCGGAATCCGACAATTGTCGAAACCGTTTCCACCGTCTTTCCTTTGGCATTCTTCAATTCCGCCACCAACGTATAACGATACGGAAATTCGGCCGACCATTTATTGGGAGCCTTCACGTTCAACACAGCCTGTGCTGATTGTGTCTGGCCTGGGTTTACGGCATCGAGCATAGCCGTAGCGATCACATTGTCGACTTTTGTATTCTCATCCGAATACAGTTTGTTTGCATACAACGTATATTCCAGCTTATATCCTTTTGCCGCCTTCTTATCCAGATTGCGCACGTCGGCTGAGATTGCTAACGAACCATCCGTATAGGCAGCATCCAAATCAGGTGTTACAACCAGGTCGCGCACATGCACTTTCGGAACCGAATAAAGAGCCACCGTCCGGAAAATACCCGGCAGACGGAACATATCCTGCGCTTCCAGGAAAGAGCCGTCGGAACTGCGATAGACTTCTGCCGCCACTACATTTGCCCCTTTACGAAGATAAGGAGTTATATTAAAATTAGCCGCGTTGCGGGAATTCTTGGAAAAACCGACATACTGACCGTTAATCCACAGATAAAAGAAAGAATCGACGCCATCGAAGCTGATAAAGACTTCACGGCCATCCCAATCCTGCGGGATGTCGAAGTTACGACGGTAAGAGCCGACTTCATTCCGGTGTTTATAAGTCGTCCAGTTTGTCGGAGGAGTCCGCATCACACCGCCGCGCCAGTCGTCCACCGCCACTTTATGCTGGAAGATAACGGGCTGGTTCACATAGATAGGCACACCATATTTCTGGCTTCCGTCTTTCTGAATACCATAGATATTCCAGCTGGAAGGAACCGGGATGTTATCCCATCCGGAGGCATCGAATTCTGTTTTATAAAAATCTTTCGGACGGGAATCGGGATCGGGCGCCCAATTGAATTTCCAGTCACCATTCAGCGACTGCCAGAATTTACTGTTTTCAGGCAACACCTTACGGGCATTCTCCACATCCTGGAAAGGGAAAATATAAGCATGCGGCTGTTCTTTGTTCAGAGCCAGATTCTCAGGCGACTCCCATTCTTTACCGGTCGGCGCTTCCACCGAACCATAACTAAATCCCCCAAGCGGCTGTTGATCCGCCATACCATGAAAAGAGGCACAGCAAAGCGCTAAGGTTAACGAGATTTTTTTCAAGTTGTCCATGTTAGATATTAATAGATTTTATTTGTGTATTCATTCTTAGACGTGCCAAAATGTTCACAAATATACGCAAATAAGACAGGATACGAAAGAATTATCAGTATCTTTATCTATATTCAAAAACAGATACCCCCAGTCCTCTATTTCATAAATTAGCCAAACGCTTTACAGACTACCTTGACAACCCGCTTTTTATTTTATTGAATGGCACAGAAACAGTTTTAAGAAATAATGAGCTATCCTGTTCCCGCGCTCCGACGCGGGATCGCAAAATAGCCTGCCACATCCTTAATCTTCATTTATAGGTTCAGGATAACGCCTGTTTCCTTGCGATCCCGCGTCGGAGCGCGGGAACGGGATAGTTCAGTTCTGCCAAGTTTTGAACCTCCTGCAAACCTAATAAATTACAATAACCCCCATTCCGGCCGTTTTTCTATTTCATCCGAAATCTTGATCCATTTTGGATTGACTCTTTTCACGGTTTTAATCAGATCGAATGACAATAGAAAAAATGAGGTGCGCAGTCCGTCTCGGAAAGCGTACAATTTGATTACCAAAAAGCGAAAACGCCGACAATGTGATAAACCTTAACTCCCGGAGAATCGAATATTTGAAAATAAAACGGACGGCGTTCCAAATATCGCAAGGAAATTCAGACGCTTTTTTGCCATGAAAACGGTCCTCTTTTCAATTAGGACGGTCATAATCGCCATTACGACCGTCCTAATCTTCGCGAGGTGCCGAGTGCACTGCCTATTAGAACGGTCGCAATGGCAAAGAGGACGGTCATAATTGCGGAAAACGCTCAAAAAAAGCGAAAAAGTCCCTTTTTGAGGCCCGAAAAGCGGATTAACATTTGTTTTGTTTCGGATGTCTTTTGGGTCTGAAAAATGCGTTTTATACAATAAGCCCCCCTAAGTAATTGAATGTTGATTTCCTTCTGGTCAGGACTTATCATGCCTACGTTCCTTTTCCCAATTTGTTGATTCGGGATAGAACCAGCGACCGTCTTTTTTATTTTTCCTGGGGGAAAAACTGTAAAAACTTTTGACATTCCGCTTAATATCTTTCGCCGGATTAAACCTTAACGACTTCAAAAGTCCCAGTATAGCACGCCTATCCTCTCCTTCCAAACTCTCTTGGGATGAAAGCGAACAACAATAAGGCTTTCCATTTTCATCTATCAATATCATTGTCTGCAAGTACTGATTTCCATAGTTTATTTCAGACAGCCTTTCACAAATCAAGTCTGCATATTTTTTAGACGACCTCTTCAAACTTGGAGGTACAGCCCAAAATGTAACAAGAGAGTTCTCCATCCATTTCCCATACCTCTCATTAAATTCTTCAAAGCAATCAGATGTATCCTTGTCAAAGAATACCCTGCGATTCATTTGTTCATCGAGAAAAAAATCAACCGGAATAACATATCTAACAGCAACTGGCCGATCTTTTTGCTTCGCCGGAGTAACAAATTTAATCAAGCGGGCAACTCGCAACGCCTCCCGATCCAAATCATCACGCACGCCACGAAGAATCTCATGTTTAACCGTATTACCGGCAGTGTCAACCCAAAATTCAACAGAAACCCGTCCCTCTACGGAATCATGAAGCGCTTCAACAGGATAAGATATATTTGATTGAATAAAGGCTTTTATATCCCCATCGAAACAAGGAGGCTCAGAAACTGCAGTAATTAAGAAGTCTTCCTGTTGAACAGATACCAAACTTAATAATATATTCAACCAGTATTTCATTCTTCTATTCCCGATATTTCAACAAGCCGTTTTCGATCAGGACTGAAAGCATAGATTTTATCTCCAATAGTAAATAAATCAGAGGAAACACGTAAAGTCGCTTTTCTATTTCCTTCAGGGTTCAACAAATAAACATCCTTTTTATAATCGACCATTGAAAAGTCATCCTGCAGCGACCTGTAAAATCCGATTTCCTCAAAAGAGAATGTTTGCAAACGATTCAAAGATTGATCGACATCAAAGACCTGCCCTTTATCCGTGTAAATAAAATAAGTCGGAGTCCCCAACGTTTCATTGCATTTCTTAAAACCGGAACTGTTTTTATCTTCCAAATAAAAAGGACGTTTCACCATGCCTATTATTTTGCCATCCGTTTCGGTATCCCATCGATACTCCATCATGGAATCCGACCCAAACGGAGCTACCACCATCCGGTCTTCAAACAGTAAAACAGCACGTTCGTTGTCTCTGTCAACCCACAAGTCCTCAACCATTTCCTTCTTTTCCGATAAAAAGTGAAAACTGATATTCTTACCTGATTTCCTATCAAAACAGGCAATAAATGGTTTACCGATCTTAGCCTTCAGATGACTCTTGGCATAAGAATCCGAATGATTCCTTATATTATCACGATATCCATATCCATAATTAACCATATACAAATAATCCCCATAAAAAAAGAGTACTGAGCGGGATGCTGAACTTTCAGGAATCGGATATCCCCATTTCATATTTAGTTGCCGATCCAGGCAAAGAAGTTGTTCCCGGTTTGCTACATAAAGCAAAGAATCATCAAGCAACACATCTGAAACGAGATCAACCACTACGTTATTTCCATAAGGAACAACAGCCATTCCTGTTAAAACACCGCTTAAAACGCCTAATGCCCCCAATGCAGCAGTCGCTCTATAGTCATCAACTCCGGTTTTCATCAGAAAACTATTACCTGTTCCATCAGACAAGTTTACAGTATGAAGTCCGTCGGAGACAATCAGCCTTGTCGAATCATCCAGCATTAAACTTTCATTCCAACCATACCGATGGCTGATTTCCCGCTTCCATAACATATCACCGGTATTCATATCATAGCCTTGCAATTGTCTGGAAACTCCATTCATTGTACTTCCCTTGTAAGCCAACAAACAATTACCCTGTGTATTCAATGAATAAGGGACCATTTTCTTCCCTTTCCATATCTCTGCTCCGGTCCGCAAATCAAGTAAAAAGTACTTATCCTTTGAAACAAATGACACTCCTTTATTCGTAAGTTTGGCCTCTTGCATAAAATAATTAATAGGACGTTGCCACAAGACTTTTTTATCAGGCAGAGAAATCATCCATATATCTCCGGTGTTCTTGACAGATGTCTCCTTTTTATTCAGATCGCGACCTTGTACCAAGAACAGTGTTCCTGTAGAATCCGCACTTACAGATTGTATCCAGCAAGGAAAATCAATACATTCTCCTATTATGGCAGTACTGTCCATACGAACCCCAATCGTATCATTTAAAAAGCTCTGTGCTTCACCTTTGACGAGATTCAAGGCTGCAACAACCAACAGTAAATACAATTGTCTTATTCCCATCTTAAATTTAATTATTTCCAAGTTTCGTCACTAATACATTAATATATAGAACGGTTATTCCAATAATATATTCCAAAACCTTTCCGGAAGATGAATATTCTCAACCGGAACAGCATCTCTGAATAAAGGCGCTATCTCTTCCGGGCGGAAACCAGCGATACCGCAACCGATTTCCGTTACCAGAAAAGTCAGTTCAGGATGTTCCTTGGCAAAACGGATGAACTCATCCACATAAGGGCGGATTTCTTCTACTCCGCCATGCATCGTAGGAATGCCATACGTTTGTCCCTGTAATCCGGCGCCTTGTCCCCAGATTGCCCCCCATTTACGGAAGGCTAAAAGTGCTGCGCCTCCACCGTGAGCGCCTTCCAGGTTACTGCCAAACACAAATATTTCTCCTGGATTCAGTTCCTGGATCCGACTGTTTGTAATTCGTTTCTGATTGTTTGTCTTCATCTTGTAATATTTAGTTGACAAATATATCCTTAATTATCATATATATAAAAACTCAAACGACGAAGATATATTGTTTTGAATGTAACCTAATGCCCACTGTAGGAAATATCCGAAAACAAGGACAAATGTACGAGTACAGAAATTATCCGAAAAAATCTCACAAAAGATTTGGAAGATTAAAATCTTTCCGTACCTTTGTCATATAACAATAGTGCAATATTTGTATAATATAATATAGGAATTTATGATTAAGTTTGTATTAGATTATTCCAGCGGAGTGCCGGTCTACCGCCAGATTATCGACCAGATTATATTCGGTATAGCATCCGGACAACTTAAATTGGGCGAACAGCTTCCTACGGTCAGAGCGCTTGCCGTAGAGTTAAAAGTAAACCTCAACACGGTATCCAAAGCATATAAAGAACTGGAGATTAAAGACATTTTAGAGACTCAACAAGGAACCGGAACTTTTATCAACAAGACGGAAAACGTGATGCCGGAAAAGGAAAGGAATGATAAACTGAAAGAAATTTGCATACAGTTTTCTTCCGTTGCACACAGTTACGGCTTCAGCCTAAATGAAGTCATACGAGAACTAAAGAATATAGGAACTTCTAAAAAATAAAGATTATGACAACAAGTGTAATTAACAAGGGGCGGTTTAATCCCATTTCCCTTTCCGTGTTGCTGATATTGCTTTGCGTATCGGTTGTGTTGTATGTTTTGCACATCATAAACATTCCGATGCTGGTGCTTCTGGTTATCTTTTCCGGATTACTGGCTTCCGCCATCTGCATTGCCGACCAATGGGAACGTGCTGTGGTGTTGCGTATGGGAAAATACAAAGGGTTAAAAGGCCCCGGTCCTTTTATGATCATCCCGATCATCGACACAGTCTCGGGTTATATCGACCAGCGGGTGCGGGTTAGTTCTTTCAAGGCGGAGCAGACACTGACCAAAGATACGGTGCCGGTCAATGTGGATGCAGTCGTGTACTGGACGGTTTGGGATGCGGAAAAAGCAGCCCTGGAAGTGCAGGAATACCAGAAAGCCATCGAACACATCGCCCAAACCGGTTTAAGAGATACGATCGGCAAACATGAGCTGTCGACTCTCTTGCAGGAGCGCGATAAAATCGCCGAAGACCTGCAACAAGTTTTAGACCATAACACAAGCCCTTGGGGCATCACCTGTCAAACCGTCGGCATCAACGACATCGCCATCCCGCAGGCTCTGGCCGATGCCATGAGTAAAGAAGCGCAGGCCGAGCGTGAAAGAAGGGCGCGTGTCATCTTAGGAACGGCCGAAACGGAGATTGCCGAAAAGTTCGAGCAGGCAAGCCGGAAGTACACCAATAATCCTGTCGCCTTGCATCTGAGAGGCATGAATATGCTGTTTGAGGGCCTGAAAGAAAAAGGCTCTATGGTCATCGTTCCCAGTTCGGCACTCGATTCTATGAATCTGGGCGCTATGGGAGGCTTGGTTTCGTTAGCGAAGAGCGGCGAAACACCGGTCTGAGAACAACCGGATAACAACAACTATTAATTCACTTTAAATCACATCGGATATGAAAACAATCGCGCGAAACTTCCTGAGTGTGCTACGCCGTTTCAAAATGGCAACCATATTGAATGTGTTGGGATTGAGCATTGCCTTTGTGGCCTTTATGCTTATCATGATACAAGTGAATTATGACCTGGGCTTCGATTCTTGCCAGAAGAATGCCTGTTCGATATTCCGTTTGGATATCGAACAGGGCGGAAGCGCGAAAGCAATCGTCTGCCGCCCTTTCGCACGGGCGTTTACCGAATCGTCTCCACATATAAAAGAAGGATGTGTCATGGCAGCATGGTCGAACAACTTCCTGCTCTATGTGGAACAAAACGGAAAACAGGTGAACTACGATGAAGATGTCTGGAGCGTTTCGCCCGAAATCATGCAGGTCTTCCATTTCGACATGCTGGAAGGCGACGCACAGTCGTTAGACGAGCCCAACAGCGTTATCATCCCTGAAAGTACAGCCCGGAGACTCTTCGGCAACAAATCGGCGATAAACAAACAACTGCACGTTTACATTCCGCAAATGGCTCCGATGACCGTCAAAGGCGTCTATAAGGATTTCCCCCGCAACTCTTCCCTGAAGAACTCGATGTACGCATCCATGAATCCGAAGGAAAGCTACGACGATTGGGAAAACTGGGGCTATCTGTTTTTCCTCCGCCTCGACGATCCGGCCAATAAAGAAAGTGTCCTGGACAATTTCAGGAAGAACTTCAATGCGAAAGAAATCCTCGAAAGCGGCTTGTTCGGAGAAGACAAGGACGCGATCGTCTACCATCTGACCTCTTTGCCGGCTCTCCATTTCCTGACTAACGTGGATTTCGACACGATGCCGAAGGCGAGCCGCCAGACGATATTCGTTCTATTCTCCATCGCCTTTATCATCCTTATCATTGCCGGGATTAATTTCACGAACTTCAGCAGGATAGGACACCGGATGCGGAACATGCTGATTGGTTTCCAACTCGCGGTCTCTCTCGTGCTAATCGCCGGAGCTTTGATCGTGCACCTGCAAAATTATTATATGCGGCATGCGCCGTTAGGTTATGACAAAAACGAAACTGTTGTCGCTCATTTAAATGTTAAGATCAACAGAAACCGGGAGGCATTCACGAATCGGTTGAAAGCATTCGCCGATGTAAAAGACGTCACCTATTCCCAATTCTTGTTATCCAGTCAAAAGCAATACATGGGCTACGGACGCGATTACAACGGTAAACCGATTACTTTCCAGTGCATTCCCGTATCATCTTCCTTCCTGAAAGTTATGGGAATAGAAGTGACAGAAGGCCGGGATTTCCGCCCGGAAGACGATCAGAAAGAGACAGGTTGCTATCTGTTTAACGAAAAGGCGAGGGCGGAATATGGCCTGAAGTTGAATGAAAAGATAGAAGGGGCAGAAATTATCGGCTTCATCCCCGACATCAAGTTCGCCTCTTTCCGCCAGGAAGTTGCGCCAATGGCTTTTTACGTGTGGGGCAAGTACCAGTGGGGACAGGAAGGCCATTTCTACGACGTCGCCTACGTGAAGTTCAAGGCGGGTAGTGACCTGCACGCGGGGATGAAACATGTACGCGAATCGTTAGCCGGGTTCGACAACGAATCATCTTTCGATGTCCGTAGCTACGACGAAGTGCTGCAGCAGACTTACAAGCAGGAGTCGAACTTTGACTCACTGATTACATTGTCCGGCTTTGCTGCTATCTTCATCTTGATCGCAGGAGTATTCGGAAGAAGACTGGAAGGCCGGAGAAAATAATCCGCATCTCCGGCACTTTTTTCTCCTGTTCTGTCGTATCTTTGTTGCGCAGACAATCACGTGCAGTACACAAAAATTTACTGACGGATAGTCTGGAAATAGGAATAAGCAAAATCTATCGAACGAGCAAACAAAGGCTACAAATTATGGGGAATAAAATAAATAAGCACCTGATCCTTTCTTTATTACTTTTTTTCCTGCTGCCGCTTCAGGCGCAGACTCCACAGCTTAGTAACGATGCGAAGATCAGCCTGCTGACGGTTTCGCCGTCGGATGATGCGGTTTATACGGTTTACGGGCATTCGGCGCTCCGGGTGCAGGACGCGGCGCAAAAGATCGATGCGGTGTTCAACTACGGGATCTTCTCTTTTGCCAAACCTAATTTCATTTACCGCTTTGCCAAAGGGGAAACGGATTACCGATTAGGTGTGGAACACTTCCGAGACTTCATGATCGAATATGAGATGCGGGGAAGCGAAGTGACGGAACAAGTGCTGGACCTCGACTCCATCACGAAGAACCGGATATGGGAGGCCTTGCTCATCAATAACCGGCCGGAAAACAGAGTCTACCGGTATAATTTCTTTTTCGATAACTGCGCGACCCGTCCGGCAGCTATCGTGGAGGCGAACGTAGAAGGCAAGATTCATTTTCCCGACCCGGGTAGGAAACAGACGTTCCGCAATATGATAAACGATTGCACCCGCAATCATCCCTGGTTGACATTCGGATGCGACCTGGCGTTGGGAAGCCCGACCGACCGCGTCGCGACGCCCCGCGAAGAGATGTTCCTGCCGATCTATCTGAAAGAGGCTTTCGGGAAGGCTACCATCAACGGAACAGACGGTTCGGTCCGGAATCTGGTCGGCTCGGAACAAATCCTGACGGAAGGGATCACGGACGATACCGACGTGGAGAGCGATCTCTTCACCCCGCTTGTCTGCTGCTGGACGTTTTTCCTGCTTGTGTTAGCGGTCACTTTTATCGAATGGCGCCGGAAAACATATTTCCGCATTGTCGACTGCGTCCTGTTTTTCATAGCGGGAATGGCAGGTGTCGTGATGTTCTTCCTCTGCTTCATTTCAACGCATCCGAGCATCTGGCCGAACTGGTCGATCGTCTGGTTACAACCATTTGATCTGATAGCTGTTATTTTGTTTGCAGTAAAAAAGTTAAGAAAGGCTGCATATTACTATCATTTTATTAACTTTGCGGCGCTTACGCTAATGCTGGCTGGCTGGTATTTCATTCCACAGCACTTAAATACAGCATTCATCCCTTTGGTAATGAGCCTTTGGCTGCGTTCGGGATATGGCGTTTACAGAAAAATATGGAACATCGGGTACGGAAAATACTAACATCGCTCATCGCAATTCTGGCAGCGACCAATATGGAGGCTCAACAGAGCACGCCCAAATTGGTTGTATGCATCACGGTTGACCAGTTGCGTGGCGATTACATCGAATACTTCTACAATACATTCGGCGAGCGCGGATTCAAGCGGTTGAT
Organism: Parabacteroides acidifaciens; assembly: GCF_003363715.1. Classification (GTDB taxonomy): domain Bacteria; phylum Bacteroidota; class Bacteroidia; order Bacteroidales; family Tannerellaceae; genus Parabacteroides; species Parabacteroides acidifaciens. The sequence goes on along the minus strand of NZ_QREV01000004.1, from coordinate 136,325 downwards.
GAATGAAGGACTGGTGTATAGCAATATCCGGTTCGAATTTTCCGATATCGACGAGGCCAGCGCCTTTGCAACCCTGTTCACCGGAAGCAACCCGAACTTCAACGGGATATCCGGGACTAACACATACGATTTCGATAAAGACAGGGAAGTTTCGATCCTGAACGATCCGGATTATCTCGGCAACTATACGAAAGAGCATTATTCTCCCCGCAAACTAATCAGCTCCACCATCGGAGACGAACTGAAAATCGCCTCCAAAGGAAGAAGCGACGTTTACTCCATCGCTCCCAATCCGGAGAGCGCCATCATCTCGGCCGGACATGCGGCCAACGGTGCATTCTGGATGGACGATTACAACGGAAAATGGGCGACAACGACTTACTATAAAGGGCTTCCCTGGTATGTCGACCGCTACAATAACGGGCCGGAATCCTTGTCGGCACGCCTGGAACAGATGGCTTGGACGCCGTCATTGCCGTTGGACAAATTCAATGCTTTCCCGTATGTGCTGGATGAAATTCCTTTCAAATATACATTTAAGGAAAACACAAACGAGTGTTTCTTCAACTTAAAGACCTCGCCCTTTATCAATAAGGAAGTCAACCGCTTGGCGCTTCAATTCCTCGAATACGGAGCTTTCGGTACACGTTCCTGTCCGGATATGCTTGCCATCACTTATTATGCCGGCAACTATCGAGGAAACATGAACAAGGAATACACCCGCGAGATACAGGACACTTACTATCAACTGGATAAGGACCTGGAGGAGTTGCTGGACAAGATCGACAAGAAGGTCGGGCTCAACAATACGCTGATCGTATTCACCGGTTCCGGCTATTACAAGAGCGAAGAAGAATACCCGGAAGGGATGCAGCTGATTAACGGCGAATTCCACCCGAAACGGTGCGTCGCCCTGCTCAATATGTACTTGATGGCTCTCTACGGCCAGCACACAAACTGGGTAAAAGGTTTCTATAACAACCAGATTTATCTGAACCGCAAAGCGATAGAAGATGCCAAGCTGGAACTGATCACCATACAGGAAAAGGCCGCCGAATTCCTGCGCGAGTTCAGCGGCGTACAGTTCGTTGCAACGGAAAATGTGCTCCGTACGGGCAACTGGAACGAAAAAACTTCCCAATACCTACATGGTACGCATCTGTCAAACCGTGGCGACCTGATCATCGAGTTGCAACCGGGATGGACCATCAACAACGACGATCCGAAAGCGAAAATAAAAGTAATACGAAATAATGCAGTGATAACCCCGCTGGTATTTATGGGCAACGGTCTCAAACCGGAACATATCTACCGCGAAGTAAAAGCCACAGAGGTAGCCCCTACGGTAACCCACGTGCTGAGGATCAGACCGCCAAACGCATCCCTCAGCTTGCCGCTCCGGGAATTGACAATCAAAAAATAAGATTGAATCATCAGTTCCCCCGGTTTCAAACAATACTATTTTAAAACTAAATAAAAGAATAATAACGTCCGAAGATTAGGAGAACTCTTAATCTTCAATTCAATAATTATATCATGGGATTTAATGAATTTATGACGAAGCTGTTCGGCAACAAGTCGCAGCGTGACCTGAAAGAGATTACCCCGTATGTGGATAAGATCAAGGCCGTATGTCCGTCAATCCAAAAGCTCTCGAACGACGAGCTTCGTGTAAAAACAGACGAGATCAAACAACGTATCCAGGACTATGTAGCCGATGAACGCGCCAAAGTGGAAGAACTGCGCAAAGGCATCGACGACAAAGAACTGGAAGAACGTGAAGCGATCTGGGCTGAAGTAGACAAGATCGAAAAAGAAATCACAGAAAAGATGGAAGTCGTACTGGAAGAATCTCTTCCGGAAGTATTCTCCATCATGAAAGATACGGCTCGCCGTTTCACAGAGAACGAAACGATCGAAGTGACGGCAAACGACTTCGACCGCAATCTGGCTACCAAATTCGACTTTGTGGAAATAGACGGCGACAAAGCCCTCTACCACAACCATTGGGTTGCCGGCGGTAACGAAATCACTTGGGACATGGTCCACTACGATGTCCAGCTGTTCGGTGGTGTCGTTCTGCATAAAGGTAAGATTGCAGAAATGGCAACCGGTGAAGGTAAAACATTGGTAGCAACTCTGCCGGTATTCCTGAACGCGCTGACACGCAACGGTGTGCATGTCGTAACAGTGAACGACTATCTGTCCAAACGTGACTCGGAATGGATGGGCCCGCTTTATATGTTCCACGGACTTTCCGTTGACTGTATCGACAAACACCAGCCGAACTCCGATGCCCGCCGTGCGGCTTACAATGCAGATATCACATTCGGTACGAACAACGAATTCGGCTTCGACTACCTGCGCGACAATATGGCGATCAGCCCGAACGACCTGGTACAGCGCAAACACAACTATGCGATTGTCGATGAGGTCGACTCCGTATTGATCGATGATGCCCGTACGCCGTTGATCATCTCCGGTCCGATCCCCCGCGGTGAGGAACAGTTGTTCGAACAGTTCCGTCCGAACGTGGAAGTGGTTGTTAATGCACAGAAAGACCTTTGCTCCAAATTCCTGATCGAAGCCAAGAAGAAAATGGCAAGCAGCGACCAGAAAGAGGTGGAAGAAGGTTCCATCCAGCTCTACCGCTCTTTCAAGGGATACCCACGCAACAAGGCGCTTATCAAATTCCTGAGCGAACAGGGCGTTAAGGCCCAGATGTTGAAGACGGAAGAATACTTCATGTCTGAAAACATGCGCCATATGCACGAAGCGACAGACGAACTGTACTTCGTGATCGACGAAAAGAACAACAGCATCGAACTGACAGATAAAGGTATCGACCTGCTGACCGGTAACTCGGACGACGCGACATTCTTCGTATTGCCTGATATCACCTCACAGCTTTCCGAACTGGAGCACATCCAGAACGAGGAAGAAAGACAGGCCAAGAAAGACGAACTGCTGGCCAACTATTCTGTCAAGAGCGAACGTGTGCATACGATCAACCAGCTGTTGAAGGCTTACACCTTGTTTGAAAAGGACGACGAATACGTGGTGATGGACAACAAGGTCATGATCGTCGACGAACAGACGGGCCGTATCATGGACGGACGCCGTTATTCGGACGGTCTGCACCAGGCTATCGAAGCCAAGGAACGTGTGAAAGTGGAAGCTGCCACACAGACATTCGCAACGATCACCCTGCAGAACTACTTCCGTATGTATCACAAGCTGTCAGGTATGACCGGTACGGCTGAGACGGAAGCAGGCGAATTCTGGGACATCTATAAATTGGATGTTGTCGTAATCCCGACAAACCGCCCGATCGCCCGTAACGATATGAACGACCGCATCTACAAGACCAAACGCGAAAAGTATAACGCCGTAATCGAAGAGATCGTGCAGTTGACCGAAGCCGGACGTCCGGTACTGGTCGGTACGACATCCGTCGAAATCTCCGAATTGCTGAGCCGTATGCTTACGATGCGCAAGATCAAACATAACGTATTGAATGCGAAGTTGCACCAGAAGGAAGCCGAGATCGTAGCAACAGCCGGACAAACCAGTACGGTGACAATCGCTACCAACATGGCCGGTCGTGGTACCGACATCAAGCTATCGCAGGAAGTGAAAGCTGCCGGCGGTTTGGCTATCATCGGTACGGAACGTCACGAAAGCCGCCGTGTCGACCGCCAGTTGCGTGGTCGTGCCGGACGTCAGGGTGACCCGGGTTCTTCTGTATTCTTCGTTTCTTTAGAAGATGACTTGATGCGTCTGTTCGCTTCCGAAAAGATTGCCGGACTGATGGACAAGTTAGGATTCAAGGAAGGCGAAGTGTTGGAGCACAGCATGCTGAGCAAGTCTGTGGAACGTGCACAGAAGAAGGTGGAAGAAAACAACTTCGGTATCCGTAAACGCCTGTTGGAATACGACGACGTGATGAACTCACAGCGTAACGTGATCTACACCCGCCGCCGTCACGCCCTGATGGGAGAACGTATCGGACTGGACGTGTTGAATACGATTTATGATACTTCCGTTGCAATCGTCGACCAGCATTCGGATGGCGATTACGAAGGCTTCAAGCTGGAACTGTTCAAGACGTTCGCTATGGAATGTCCGTTCACAGAAGAGGAATTCAAGAGCGAAAAGGCGGATAAACTGGCCGACAGACTGTTCGACGAAGCGCTGCAACTGTTCAAACGCCGTATGGAACGCATGACACAGGTTGCCAACCCGGTTATCAAACAGGTTTACGAACACCAGGGAGCAATGTATGAAAACATCATGATCCCGATCACAGACGGCAAACGCATGTATAATGTTTCCTGCAACCTGAAAGAAGCATATGAAACAGAGAGTAAGGCCATCACAAAGGCATTCCAGAAATCAATCGTCCTGCATACGATCGACGAAGCCTGGAAAGAACACCTGCGTGAAATGGACGAACTGCGCCACTCGGTACAGAACGCCAGCTACGAAAACAAAGATCCTCTGTTGATCTACAAGCTGGAATCATACAACCTGTTCAAGAACATGGTGGACGTAATGAACCGCAAGACAGCAGCCGTCCTGATGCGTGGTCAGATCCCTGTCCGCGAAGAACCGACCGAAGAAGAAAAGCAGGCTATGGCAGCCCGCCAGGCAGCAGCCGAAGAAGCAGCCCGCCAGCGTATCGCCATCCAGAAAGCCGAGGCCGAACGTCACCAGGACATGAGCAAATATCGTGCAGTAAAAACCGATATCACCGGCAACAACGATCCGGAAGCCCGTGCACCGCAACAGCCGCGCCAGGAACCGGTTCGCGCCGAAAAACGCGTAGGCCGCAACGATCCTTGCCCTTGCGGAAGCGGTAAGAAATACAAGAACTGTCACGGACAGGGTTTATAATCCCCTCCCTGCTATAAACAAAGGCGGCCCAAAAGGTCGTCTTTGTTGTTTCGAAAAAATAACATTACCGAAATATCATTTTGTCAGATTATTCGTATATTGGAGGCCAATAAACCATTAAATACTAACAATATGATCATCGGAATTCCTAAAGAGATTAAGAACAATGAGAACCGCGTGGCACTTACGCCCGCCGGTGCAAAGGAGTTGGTAACACGAGGACACACCGTGTATGTACAGCACACAGCCGGTGAAAACAGCGGATTTCCGGATGCAGCCTATGAGGCGGCAGGCGCCCAGATCCTCCCCTCTATCGGAGATGTATATAAGATTGCCGAGATGATCGTCAAAGTAAAAGAACCTATCGCAGCCGAGTATCCCCTCGTACGAAAAGGGCAATTAGTATTCACCTATTTCCATTTCGCTTCCGACGAGAAACTGACATTAGCCATGATGGAAAGCGGCTCTATCTGCTTAGCATACGAAACGGTCGAGAATCCGGACGGTACGCTTCCGCTGCTGATCCCCATGAGTGAAGTCGCCGGCCGCATGTCCGTACAGGAAGGCGCCCGTTTCCTTGAAAAGCCGCAAGGCGGAAAAGGCATCCTGCTGGGTGGCGTTCCGGGTGTCAAGCCCGCCAAAGTGCTGGTGTTGGGCGGCGGTGTGGTCGGACATAACGGAGCCTTGATGGCTGCCGGCATGGGTGCGGATGTCACGATTGCCGATATCTCCCTGCCACGCCTACGTTATTTAGACGAGATCATGCCGGCCAATGTCAAGACATTATATTCTTCCACCCATAACATCGAACAAGAACTTCCGACAACCGACCTCGTGATCGGTGCCGTCCTGATTCCGGGAGCCAAAGCGCCCCATCTCATAACCCAGGAGATGCTCAAGTTGATGAAGAAAGGCAGTGTGCTGGTAGACGTCGCCATCGATCAGGGCGGCTGCTTCGAGACCTCACACCCGACGACCCATGCCGATCCGATCTTCGAAGTGGAAGGGATCGTACACTATTGCGTAGCCAATATTCCGGGGGCCGTTCCTCAGACTTCCACCCTCGCCCTCACCAACGCCACGCTTCCCTACGTCCTGAAGTTGGCGGACAAAGGATGGCGGAAGGCTTGCGAAGAAGACAAAGGGCTGGCACTCGGTCTTAATATCGTGGAAGGCAACATCGTCTATCCGGCAGTAGCGGAAGCGTTCGAATTGCCTTGCTCCACCGCTCTATAAAATGATACAAACAATATAAAAAACATAGGGGCAGCGAAAACGTTGCCCCTTCATATTCTTTATAAATCTAAAAAAACACAAAAACCTTTTGTCCCTTACATCACACTTACTACCTTAGTCGAATTAATTTTAAAATATACATTTAATCACCATGAAGAAAATTATCTTATTACTGGCTTTTTGCCTGAGCGTAGGCAATTTATTCGCTCAAGACGCGAACGCAGACAAATTGCGTGAAGAAGGAGATGCAGCCATGACTGCTAAAAACTATCCTGAAGTTGTCACCAAGTACAGCGAATTTCTGAAACTAACAAACTATGAAGATGAAAGCCGTATCTTTAACTGTGCCTTTGCAGCCTTTAATGCAAAACAGTTTGACAACGCTATCAAATTCTACGACATGGCCATCCAGAAAGGCTATAAAGTCGACGACGCTTACGTAGGGAAAGCAATGTCTTTGCGTAGCCAGGACAAAGCAGCCGATTTCACAACAACAGTCGAAGCAGGTTTAAAAGTCAACCCGCAAAATACCAATTTGGAGAAATTACTCTACGGTTACTGCATGAAAAAAGGACAGGCAGCCCAGAAAGCCGGCAAGACAGACGAAGCGGAAGAACTGTTCAAAGACGTTCTGGTTGTCGGAAACAAGACATACAAAGGCAACGCCCTCTACAGCCTCGGCGTAATGTTTTACAATGCAGGTGCTAAAATCTTGACAGATGCCACTCCTATCGCAACATCCGATCCGGATAAATACGCTGCCGAAAAGAAGAAAGCAGACGCCCAGATGGCAAAAGCAAAAGGTTACCTGGAGCAGGCAATCGCCTTGAATCCGGCAGATGCCAATTCCAAAAAGATTCTGGATGCTATCAAATGACAAAATAATTCAGAAAACAATAGAACAAAAAAAGGCGGATCGCAATGACCCGCCTTTTTTTGTATAAATGCTTGTGCTTCCCGCTACTTGAAGAAGTACCGGAAGATGTCGTTGCCGTTCGCATAAATCAACAAGGCGAACAGGAGGAACATGCCGGTGACCTGCGCATATTCGAGGAACTTGTCGCTCGGCTTGCGGCGGGCAATCACTTCATAGATCAGGAACATCACATGTCCGCCGTCCAATGCCGGGATAGGCAATATGTTCATAAAGGCAAGGATGATGGAAAGGAATGCCGTCCTCATCCAGAATGTCTGCCAATCCCATTCGGCAGGGAACAGGTTTCCGATCGTTCCGAAACCGCCTAAGCTGGAAGCGCCTTCTTTCGTAAAGACATATTTCATGTCGCTCACATAGCCTTTCAACGTATTCACGCCCAACATAACGCCGGCGGGGAATGATTCAAGGAAGCTATATTTGCGAGTCACGGTCTGATATATATCAAAATAAGAGAGAGAATAAACGCCTAACTTGCCTGCCGTATCAGTACGCAATGTCAAGGACTGCGGGGCGCCGGCGCGGTAAAATCCGACCGTGATATCTTTATCCTTATTCTGCGCCAATATTTCTCCGACTTCATAAAAAGTAGGCGTCATAACACCATTGATCGACACGATACTGTCCTTCGGTTGCAGCCCGGCAATAGCGGCGGGCGAATCATTTCCGGCAAGCTCGCGCACGACCATCGGGAAACGGTAAGCGGCAAAGCCTTGCTTGTCACGCATAAAACGCTGTGCCATATCTTCGGGGATGGGAATGATGGTTTCCACACCGTCGCGCAGAACTGTTACAGTCTGTGCATTGAGCACATGGCGCAAGCAATCTTCACCGAAACGTTCCAGTTCCGTATCGTCAGCCCGCAAAAGGACATCGCCGTCACGAAAGCCTACGTTATGGAAAGTTTCGCTGTAATCCATACCGGCTTTCACGTTCTTCAAAGGCAGGTAGGTATCACCCCAGGTAAACAATACCATCGAATAGATAAAGAGAGCCAGCAGGAAATTGAACAATACGCCGGCAATCATAATCATCAACCGTTGCCCGGCTGGTTTGGAGCGGAACTCGTAAGGCTTGGGCGGTTGTGCCATTGCCTCTTTGTCCATGCTCTCGTCTATCATACCGGATATCTTGCAATAACCTCCCAAGGGAAGCCAGCCGACGCCGTATTCCGTTTCACTGTTTTTAGGCTTGAACTTGAATATCGAAAACCAGGGGTCGAAAAAGAGGTAGAACTTCTCTACCCTGACCTTAAAGATACGGGCAAAGATAAAATGCCCGAACTCGTGGACCAGGACCAATATCGATAAGCTCAGAATGAGCTGTAGTGCCTTAACCAAAAATGTTTCCATCTATTATTCTTTAATTTATATATTCTTTAAAACAAACTCGCCGCTATGCGCCGCGCCTCCGCATCTGTCGCCACATAGTCGTCATAGGTGGGGACAGGGACAAAGGTGGCTTTTGCCATTGTTTTTTCGATCACTTCACTCATCTGCAAGAAACCGATCTCGTCGCGCAGGAAAGCAGCCACCACCACTTCGTTAGCCGCATTCAGGATACAAGGCATATTCCCGCCTTTCCGGATGGCATCGAAAGCAAACGCAAGGTTGCGAAAACGCTCCATGTCGGGCTCTTCAAAAGTAAGCGTTGCATATTGGCTGAAATCCAGACGGGGCGCTTTACTGTGCAACCGTTTAGGATAAGAGAAGGCATAGCTGATCGGCAGCTTCATATCGGGAATACCCAACTGTGCCATCACCGCGCCGTCCTCGAACTGAACCATCGAATGGATCACGGATTGCGGATGTACAACGACCTGTATCTGTTCCGGAGTCACTCCGAACAGCCATTTCGCCTCGATCATCTCGAAACCCTTATTCATCATGGAGGCCGAATCGATCGTGATCTTGGCGCCCATACTCCAGTTCGGATGTTTCAACGCTTGCGCCTTGGTAACAACAGCCAGTTCTTCCATAGTCTTCGTCCGGAAAGGACCGCCGGAAGCCGTTAGTAATATCTTCTCGACCTGATTCTCCCATTCCCCCGCTAAACACTGGAAAATGGCAGAATGTTCAGAATCGACAGGAAGGATCGGCACCTTATGTTCGACAGCCAACGCTGTGATCAATTCGCCTGCCACGACCAGGGTTTCCTTGTTTGCCAACGCGATCGCCTTGCCTGCTTTGATAGCGGCAATCGTCGGTTTCAGACCGGCATAGCCCACCATAGCCGTCAGGACCATATCGATCGGTTCCGACTGGACCACCTGGGCTATTGCATCCGAACCCGCCCACACTTTGATAGGAAGGTCTTCCAGCGCCTCTTTCAATTCGGGATATTTCTGTTCGTTGGCGATCACCACCACTTCGGGCATATATTTACGTGCCTGGTTGATCAGGAGATCGACCTGATTATTGGCAGTGAGAGCATATACTTCAAAAAGGTCGGGATGTTCACTGACAACTTCCAGTGCCTGCGTCCCGATAGAACCTGTAGAGCCTAATATGGCCAAGCTTCTTTTCATGCGTATTAAAATGCTATATATTCTTCGGGGTTGACCGGACTGCCTTTATACCACAACTCAAAATGGAGATGAGGGCCTGTCGACAGTTTCCCCGTATTGCCTACCAAAGCGACGGCTTCACCCGCCACAACACGGTCGCCCACCTCTTTCAGCAATAGTTCATTATGTTTATAGATCGATAAAAAACCGTTCTTATGCTGTACCTGTATCACATTTCCACTATTCGGATCGAAACCGGCAAAGATCACCGTGCCGTCCAACGTTGCCAGCACACTCTCTTTCGGAGCGGCCACCAGATCGACCCCGTAATGGCGGATATTGGCATCATAATGGGCAGAGACAACACCGTTCACCGGCTTGTAGAAGAAGACCCCGTCGGTCGGAACCGGGTTCGGGTCCAGCACAGCCAGGTTATATTTCTCCGCCTCCTCAAACTCTTTTACAAATTTCGTTTCTTCCTTGCTGCGCGGAATCTCATAATCCGGATTGACACGCGCCAGCGAATCGATCTCGCGAATCGAATCGATCGGCATCGTCCCCGACAGGATACCGGCAACATTATTCAGATAAAGGGATTGAATCTGTATCATCCTTTCTAACGAATCAGCACGCAGGGCGTTTTGCATGATCTCTTTCCGGACTTCCACATCCAGATAACCCGGCAGGTAGTTTCGTATCGGCGTCTTAATAATGATCAACGATGTGAAAACAATCAGCAGAAAAGCGAACAAGCCCAACATGGCAAACGCGGAAAGCTGCGACAAACGGAACGACCATACTTCCTCCAATGTACTTTCGTTGAAGAAAGACAGCTTATATTTAAACCGGATCCGGTGCCAGAATGATTTTGTGTTTGTTCGTTTTTGCTTACGTGCCATGTGTATTCATCAATTTCATAAATCCAGCAAGCCGTCCGGAATGGACACGACCAGCTTTTTATTCTCGTGATCAGCCGACAGGATCAGCTCTTCGACAGCCGGCAACAGGAGTTCCTCGCCATTATGGTCGATCTGCAGAAGTACGTTGAGCGTCGATTCATCGACATCGGTCACCTCTCCTATCTCGCCATGTACCTCGTCTATGACGGTATAGCCTATAAAGCTGTCCCATGTCATATCTCCGACCAGGTCATCTTCGTCCACCTCATCGAGCGGGTAGAACACTTCGCGGTTGGAAAATTCGCGGGCTGCCTTTTCATCGTCCACATTCTTCAACTTCAGCAAAATGACTGTGTCCGTCTTATAACGGTACTCTTCGATAAAAAAAGGAACCAGGATTCCGTCCATCTCGCAGACGATATACGGATCGTCCGAATCATCGAATACGTCACTGTTCGTCACTAATGCGATCTCCCCTTTTATGCCATGAGGTTTGGCAAACTGTCCTATCTTGAAAACGTCTTCTTTCTTTATCATGACAAGAATGTTTAAAGTCGGGTAATACGTGCCCCGATGCTATTCAACCGTTTGTCAATATTCTGATATCCGCGGTCTATCTGGTCGATGTTATGGATACGGCTGGTCCCTTCGGCGCTCATGGCGGCAATCAGCAGGGCGATACCGGCACGGATATCCGGAGACACCATATTGGAAGCACGCAGTTTGAAGCGGTTTCCCAGACCGATCACAGTTGCCCGGTGCGGATCACAAAGGATAATCTGCGCTCCCATATCAATCAGTTTGTCGACAAAAAAGAGACGGCTCTCGAACATCTTCTGATGGATCAGCACGCTGCCGACCGCCTGTGTCGCTACAACAAGGAAGACACTCAGCAAGTCCGGCGTCAGTCCCGGCCAGGTCGCATCGGCAATTGTCATGATAGAACCGTCGATAAATGTCTCGATCTCGTAAGAATCGTGTGCCGGGATATGGATATCGTCTCCCATCTGTTCGACGGTGATCCCGAGGCGGCGGAATGAATCGGGAATAATTCCCAACATTTCATAGCCTGTATTCTTAATCGTAATGTCGGAACCGGTCATAGCGGCCATTCCGATGAAACTGCCGACCTCGATCATATCCGGCAGGATCGTATGTGTCGTACCGCCCAACGCCTCAACCCCTTCAATCGTCAGCAGATTAGAGCCGACACCCGAAATACGGGCTCCCATGCGGTTCAGCATGGAGGAAAGTTGTTGCAGGTATGGTTCGCAGGCAGCATTATATATCGTTGTTTTTCCTTCCGCCAGCACAGAAGCCATCAGGATATTAGCCGTACCGGTCACAGAAGCTTCGTCGAGCAGCATATACGCACCTTTCAGCTTCTTGGCTTCAATTTCGTATAACTGACGGTCCGGATCATAACCAAAGCTGGCACCTAATTTCTGTATGCCGACAAAATGAGTATCCAGACGGCGACGTCCGATCTTATCTCCTCCCGGTTTCGGGAGCAATGCCTTTCCGAAACGGGCGACCAAAGGCCCGACAATCATCACCGAACCGCGAAGGGAACTGCTCTTACGCAGAAACTCGTCCGTTTCGAGATAATTCAAGTCGACGGCATCCGCCTGAAAAGTATAAGTATCGGCTGCCGGACGCTCCACCTTCACCTGCATCTCACGCAAGAGCTGGATCAGGTTGTTCACATCCAGGATATCGGGGACATTATGAATCGTCACTTTCTCCGGCGTAAGCAGTGTCGCGCAGATCACCTGCAGGGCCTCGTTCTTCGCGCCCTGGGGTACAATCTCACCGGACAGCCGGTAACCGCCTTCTATGACAAATGAACTCATCGGCCTTTACGTGAATAGTTCTTTTTGCTGCCGCCGCTGTTTGTATTGTTGCGTGCGAGGATGTCACGGCTTTCCGCCAGCTTGTGCACCTCTTCGTCCAACACAATCTGTCCTTCCGACAGTTCGTCCAAATCTTTAAATATCTTCCGGTCGTCAACTGACTCCTTATTCCAGGTCAGGAACGACTTCTTCATCTGGGTAGCCAACAATTTGACAAGTTGGTCCTTCTCGGCTCCCGGCTCAAATTCCGTTGCTTTCTGAATCATCTTTTCAAGCGTCTTTCCATAATGACGGTACCGGATGCGCTGGTTGTTATACGGCAAACGCGGCGGACGCGAGTAAAGGTCTTCCTTGCGTATGATCTCATACGGATAATCGATATCCAGTTTAAAATCAGCCATGATAGCCAGATGGTCCCACAAAATATGCTTGAAGTCATTTACATCGCGCAAATGGGGAAACATGTTTCCCATGATGTTAATTATAGAATCGGCACAGCGTTTACGTTCTTCCCTATCCTGAATAGCGACACAATAATCTACCATATTCTGTATATTACGTCCGTACTCAGGCATCACTAATTTCTTTTCTTCTGTATTATATTTCATTACAAATTCAGTTTATCCGACAAAGTTACAGATTATAATTGACTTAAGCAAGACGGTCCCGTAACAGGAAATACGGCAGGAGAAGTTTTTATAGTTTTTACAGTTTTCAACTTTCAACTGTAAGCGCTTTCCAAAGCGCATCCTCCGGAACAGGAGCAACAATGCTGACCGGTTCTTTTGAGACAGGATGGATAAATTCGGCACTGCGGGAATGCAGGCTGATACCGCCGTCAGGGTTGGAACGGGGGAAACCATATTTCAAGTCGCCTTTGATGGGACAGCCCATTTTGGCAAGCTGGCAACGGATCTGATGATGACGGCCGGTTTTCAGGTCTATGGCCAATAGATAATAATTGTCCGAGCGGGCAATTACTTTATAGTGCAGGATTGCTTTCTTGGCATCCGCCCGTTTCGTGTTGTAAGCATAACTCTTGTTTTGCTTCTCATTGCGGACAAGCCAGTTCACCAGTTCGCCTTCTTCCGCCGGCGGACAGTTCTTGACGATCGCCCAATAGGTCTTCTTCACCTCACCCACACGAAACATTTCATTCAGACGGGAAAGCGCCTTGCTTGTCTTGGCAAACAAAACGACGCCGCTAACCGGGCGGTCCAGCCGGTGCGTAACGCCTACAAAGACATTACCGGGTTTACAATACTTCTCTTTCAGCCACGCCTTAAGCATGTCTGAAAGAGGAGTATCACCGGTTTTATCTCCTTGTACAATCTCGCGGCAAGTCTTGTTTACCGCAATAATATGATTGTCTTCGTAGATAACTTCCATATATTACATGTTCATGCCACCGTCAACCTGGATCACCTGGCCGGATACGTAAGAAGACATATCGGAAGCCAGGAATGTAGCGATGTTAGCCACATCTTCAGGCGTACCGCCGCGACGCAGAGGGATCTTCTTTGCCCACTCGGCCTTAATCTCTTCCGACAAGGCAGCCGTCATATCTGTCATGATAAAGCCCGGAGCGATTGCGTTGGCACGGATGCCGCGTGAACCTAATTCCTGTGCAACAGACTTAGCCAGACCGATCATACCTGCTTTGGAGGCGGAATAGTTGCTCTGGCCGGCATTACCGTGTACACCGACAACGGATGCCATATTGATAATACTGCCTGAACGCTGTTTCATCATCACCGGAGTACAAGCGTGGATAAAGTTGAAAGCAGACTTCAGATTGACACCGATAACAGCATCCCACTGGCCTTCGCTCATACGCATCATCAGGCCGTCTTTCGTGATACCGGCGTTATTCACCAGAATATCAACACGACCGAAGTCTTTTACCACTTCAGCGACCACGTTATGTGTTTCTTCGAAATTGGCAGCGTTGGAAGCATAACCTTTTGCTTTTACGCCCAATGCTTCAATCTCTTTCTGGGTAGCCAGACCGTTTTCGTCGATCACCAGGTCCGTGAATGCAATGTTTGCGCCTTCGGCTGCGAACTTCAATGCGATAGCTTTGCCGATACCGCGTGCGGCACCGGTAATGATTGCCACTTTTCCTTCTAATAATTTCATATTCATTTCGTTTTTAGATTCAACATTTAATCAGACAGGCTCCTGCCGAATAACCACCGCCGAACACGGTGATAGCCACCAGGTCGCCTTTCTTGAAACTATGATCGTTCTGAGCATACACCAATGCGGAACTTACAGAACCGGTATTGCCTAATTCTTCAATATTATGCAGGAACTTTTCTTCCGGCAGTTCGAGTTGCTTGGCTATATTGGACATGATACGCATATTAGCCTGATGACCGATGAAGTAAGTCAGGTTGTCCAGTGTGTAACCATTCTTCTCTAACAGGAAGAGCACATTCTTCGGCATATAGGTACAAGCCTGGATAAAGACATCACGTCCTTCCGGCATCATGATACCGCCGTCGCACGGACGGAGATGCACGGCATCCGGAGCTTTGCCCAGATGGCCGAGTCCTTGCGTAAAGACTTCCACCACTTCCGGGTCTGTATCCGACACACGTTCCTTTGAAATAAAGAAAGCTGCTGCCGCATCGCCCCAGAGGTGACCGGCTTTCGGGTCCGTTTCATTATAATAAGCAGAGTTCTTGTCCGCAGAAAGAATCAATGCTTTTGTTGCTTTTCCCATAGCGAAATATCCCTCCACTACTTCCAGCGCATTCAAGAAAGAAGAACAGGCGGAAGAAAGATAGAGTGCTTTTGCGTTCTCGATATTAAATTCGTGCTGGACAAGATGGGCAGCAGTCGCTACCGTATCATAAGGGGAATAAGAGGCTGATATAATCAAGTCTACTTCCGTGATGTCATACGGTAATTTGGGAAGGGCATTGCGGACAGCATCCATACTCATCGTATTAATATTTTCCTCCGCTTTTGCTTTGGAGCGGGAACGAATTCCTGTACGTTGTTCAATCCACTCGCTTGTCAGCCCGTTTAACTCTAAAAAATGTTGGTTATCTACCCGTTCTTCAGGCACATAAAACCCTGTTGCATTAATAAACATTCCTCAGTATTGTGTTACTTTATCTTTATACCATTGAATATTAAATTCATTACATTATCTCTCCGTTTAATCCGCTGGCTGATGTTGTCTCCCATGATTCCACGTATATACGGTACTTCCAACCCTTTCAGGGCATGATGAAGAACAATTGCCGTAATTTCAGTATCGGGCATATCAAAGATACCTTCTTTCACCCCGGCGTCCAGAATACCGTGTATCATCTCTGTTTCACGGATGTCGAAGTTCTTCCTGATTTTCTCTACACGCCATATATCACGGAAAAAGGTTGCTCTCAGCGTCCCGTTACGGAACACCAGCGCTTTAACAGCATCCAGCCTGGCATAAAGAAACGTCATTAACTTCTCATCTGCCGGAAGGTCTTTCTCAGCCACATCCTGCAGCATCTTGTACAACTGGTCCAACTCGGATTCGACCACTGCCAGATAAATCTCGTTCTTACTCTTAAAGTACGTGTAAAGCGTACGTCTTCCTTTTTTGGATGCCTGTGCAATATCGTTCATTGTCGTATTATCCACCCCCATGCGGGCAAACAATTGTCTGGCCACATCCACCAACATCTCACGTGTTTTAGAAACTGTCATCGGCATTTGTATTGCACATTTTGATTAAAACTGTGCGCAAAAGTACCGGAAAAATTATTAACTACCAAAAACATGTTTACATTTTATCCAAACAAACCTTTATAATAGAGATATGGACCAATCCTTTTATAATAAGACAGAACTTATGCAGACAAAGCCTTCCCGGAGATTACTTCCAGACCAAAACGAAAGAAAATACCCGGAAAGTTTGTTTTATTAAAAATAATCCGTACCTTTGCACTCGCAATCAGGAAATGATCGCAACTATATCGCGGAGTGGAGCAGTGGTAGCTCGTTGGGCTCATAACCCAAAGGTCGTAAGTTCGAGTCTTGCCTCCGCAACAATAAAAGCCTTCGGTTCTTTTGAACCGGAGGCTTTCTTATTACCACCTAACTATGCTCCTCTATTGCATGTCACAACTGTATTCTTTCCATGTCACAACTGTCTTCCTTCTATGTTACAGCTGGATTTCTTTTGTTTCACAGCTGTAACATGAATAGCAGGCAGGTATGGAGGGGCCACACATTCCGCATCATTCATTCTATCTGCCGGGTTGTTCCTTCCTCTACGGCACAAACATACACATGAAGTCCGGTTTGAACTCTCTGGCACGTTTGTTGTTATTTTATATATGTATTGAAACAAAGAAAAAGCAGACTTAACAACATATATAAATATGGCCTATATAGATTATTACAAGATTTTAGGAGTGGACAAGAGCGCTTCGCCGGAAGATGTCAAAAAGGCATACAAGAAGCTGGCGCGGAAATACCATCCCGATCTGAACCCGAATGATCCGGATGCACACCGCAAGTTTCAGGAAATAAATGAAGCCAACGAGGTGTTGAGCGACCCGGAGAAACGTAAGAAATACGACCAGTACGGAGAGAACTGGAAACATGCCGACGAGTTTGAAGCCCAGCAACAACAATACCGCCAATATCAGAGCCAGAACGGACAGGGCGGCGGCACTTACTGGAGCACATCAGGCGACGGTAGCGAGTTCTCCGACTTCTTCGAGCAAATGTTCGGAGGCATGGGTGGCAGAAGCAGCTACAGCAGCAGAGGCAGCCATGGCTTCCGCGGACAGGACTATACGACAGAATTGCAGGTTTCCCTGACAGAGGCAGCCAAGACACACAAGCAGATTATTACGGTAAACGGCAAGAACCTGCGTATCACAATCCCGGCCGGTATTACAAACGGACAGACCATCAAACTGAAAGGCCAGGGCGGTCCGGGCGTGAACGGCGGACCGGCAGGCGACCTCTACATCACGTTCCACATTCCCGAAGACAGCCGGTTCAAGCGGGTGGGCGACGACCTTTACATCACCGCTCCGTTAAACCTCTACACGGCGATCCTCGGCGGGGAACAGATCGTAGAGACAATGGACGGAAAAGTAAAACTCAAAGTAAACCCGGGAACCCAAAACAACAGCAAGGTGCGGTTGAAAGGAAAAGGATTCCCTGTTTACAAAGAGGACGGAAAATTTGGCGACCTGATAGTCACCTACTCTATCGAGATCCCGACCAACCTGACGGACAAGCAGAAAGAGCTATTCCGCGAGATACAGAGTCTTAATTAAAAAAACAAGATTGTTATGCAAACAGATTTAATCATAGTCAGTGAATACTGCCAGATATGCCATATCGAACCGTCATTCCTTTACATGCTGGAAAAGGGCGGACTGATAGAGATTGACACCGTAGAAGGAGAAAGCTACCTGCCTGCATCCCAACTGTACGACGTTGAACGATACACCCGTATGTACTACGACCTGTCCATCAATGTGGAAGGAATAGACGCCATCCATCATCTGTTGGACCGGATCAAGTCCATGCAGCAGGAAATTAATCATCTGAAGAGCAAACTGAGGTTATACGAAACGGGTAATCATGAATCGATAGCAGATTTATAAACTGTCAAATTGCTGTTTCATAGGCTCCAGTAGACTGGGTACAAGAATATATTACAAACTATTTGTAAATAAATTTGGTTTGTAAGAATATTTTTGTACCTTTGCACTCGCAATCAGGGATGATCGCAACTATATCGCGGAGTGGAGCAGTGGTAGCTCGTTGGGCTCATAACCCAAAGGTCGTAAGTTCGAGTCTTGCCTCCGCAACCAGTAAAAGAGAATCAAGCAATTGGTTCTCTTTTTTTATTTACCTTTGCCGCCAAATAAGGAACAATCATGAAACAGATAGAATTAATCCTGAGCCGTCACGGCGAAACGGAAGAAAACAAACAGCACATCATGCAGGGCCAGCTACCCGGCCACCTGTCGGAACTGGGCAAACAGCAAGCCGAGGCATTGGCCGAAAAGCTGGATAAAGAAAAGTTAGATGTGATCGTATGCAGCGATCTGGCACGCAGCTACGACACGGCGATGGCTGTCGCGCGCAAGAAAGGATTACAACCGGTAGCCACTCCCCTGCTCCGGGAAATGGACTGGGGCGTCTATACCGGAAAAGTGGCGGACGAAATGGATTTCACCACGCTGCCTGAAAGTGTGGAGACAATCGAAGCGATGTATAAGAGGGCCGGAGAGTTTATCGATTTCCTGAAAAAAGAGTTCCCGGGAAAACGGGTTCTGGCAATCGGGCACGGCGGCTTCAACCGTGCCATCGTAGTACGACTGGAAAAATGCGCCCCCGAACAGATGCTTGAATTGCCGATCATGAAGAATACGGCATGTATGCGTTTCACACTGCCGTAATCTTCCGACGGATATTTTATTAACGGATCGTAATCGTACAATCTTCCAGGCTGTCGATGATAGCAAGGCTTTCGACACGCGCTTGCGCCTCGTTCAGCACATCGCGTCCATGCTGAAACGCCTTTTCTATAATAAAGCCCATTCCTTCCAACTTGGCGCCGGACTGTTTCACCAGGTCGAGCACTCCCATTGCAGCGTTACCATACGCCAGGAAGTCGTCGATAAAGAGGATACGGTCGTCGGGAGTCAGGAAGTTATTACTGATACAGACTGTATAATCACGGTCCTTCGTAAACGAGTGAACAACGGTAGATAACATATTTTCCATTGTCTTCGGCTTCTTTTTCTTGATGAAGACAACAGGCAGATGCATGATGTATCCGACCATGATAGCCGGGGCAATACCGCTTGCTTCTATTGTTACGATCTTATTGATATCAGCATCCCGGAAACGATAAATAAATTCTTCAGCCACCTTATAAAGCAGCATAGGGTCCATCTGGTGGTTAATAAAACTGTCAACCTTCAGGATGCCTCCCGGATAGCATCTGCCGTCCTGCAAAATACGTTGTTTAAGTAATTCCATTTTATTCTGTTTTATCTTCTTTTACTCGTATCAATACATTTGCAACAATAGCTGCAAGTCCTCCGGTCGTAATGCCGGAAGAGAAAATGCCCTTAATGGCTTGAGGCGCCGTATTCAGGATATCCGGCATCATCTCCACGCCTAACCCCAGGGAAAGGCTGACAGCCAATACCAAAGTCGCTTTCCGGTTGATCTCCTGGGAAGCGATAATGCGGATACCGGCAGCCGCAACCGTACCGAACATCAACAAGGTAGCCCCGCCCAACACAGGATCGGGCATCAGCGAAAAGACAACGCCTACGATCGGGAACAGCCCCAGTAACACCAACATACCGGCAATATAATATCCGACATACCGGCTGGCAACACCCGTCAACTGGATAATGCCGTTATTTTGTGCAAATATCGAATTCGGGAAGGAATTAAAGATACCGGCGATAAAGGAATTCACCCCATCTGCCAATACGCCGCCCGACACTCTTTTCAAATAGCTGTCTCCTTCTATCGATTTCCCCGAAATCATAGAGTTTGCCGTAACATCACCCGTAGCCTCAATCGCTGTAATCAGATAGACCAGGCCGATTGCCACGAAAGCCGAGATATTCAGGTCCAGCCCATACTTGAACGGCATCGGGATATTGAATCCCATCAGGCTTTGCGAAGAAGCCGCCGCCATGTCGACCATACCCAGGAAATAAGCTAACGCATACCCGATACATAATCCAAGCACGATAGAACTCATCCGGAGATATTTGTTCTTGCAACGGTTAAAGAACAGTACGCTCAACAGGACAGTCGCCGCCACTCCTATATTCCGGAAACTACCGAACGTGCCGTCATCCATCGCACTATATCCGCCGCCGCACGAAACGACACCGACCTTAATCAGACTCAGACCGATCAACAATACCACAATGCCGGACACCAGCGGCGTAATAATAGAACGCATATACTTAAATGTACGGCTGATCACCATCTCGATCGGAGCGGCAGCAATGCAAGCGCCGAATATAAGAGGCAACCCGCCTGCTAATCCGGCAGAGATAATCGGTCCGATAAAAGAAAAACTCGTCCCCTGGATACAAAGCAACTTCGCTCCGACCGGTCCGATCCGGCGGCATTGGACAAAGGTGGAAATTCCGGAAGCAAACAGGGCCATCGAGACCAGGAAACCGGTCGTTTCCAAATCTAACTTTAAAGCTCCGGCAATAATAAGCGGCGGAGTGATAATCGCCACAAAAATAGCCAGCAGATGCTGCAACGCCGCAAACAGAGCTTCTTTAAAAGGGGGACGGTCGTCTATGCCGTAGATAAGATCGGAGTTAAGATTCATACTTGTATTTGTTTGTCTTTTATAAATTCAGTTTCTGGAGTGTTTCACCTTTCGCATTCAGCACACTGAGCGTCATCTCTTTCCCTTTTTTCTGTAAAACCATAACCGTCGCCCCGTCCATTCGGTAGCCGCCACCGACTACAACCGGATAATTATTGCCGACAGTTCCCTTGGGATGATAGGCAAAACGGTGTGTATGCGCATTGATGCTCACAGCAAACGGAGCCTTTTCCAAAATAGCTCCCCATTCGTCCCGGCAAGGATTATAACTGTCATACGCTTCTCCCTTCCCATAAACAGGAATATGATGGATCAATACACGTTTGGACGCTTTCTTAAATGCGCCGGAAGCCAGTTCTTCCTTCAAGAACCCGGCCTGTGCTTTGCGCAGCTCCGAGAAATCGTTCAAACCGTAATAAACCCAATGCGTATCCGGCTTATCTTCGCCACAGTCCAGCATCACGATACGGGTATCTCCCCAATTGAACGCGCCGTATGTTTTATCGCCTACATAATCGAAAAGGCTGCGCAATCCGATTGAATAGGCATTTCTGATCTCATGGTTTCCACGGATATAGAAGACAGGCACTTTACTGGCGCCGACGGTTTCGTTCAATTCACTCAGGAAACGGGTCGCTTCGTCGTGATCGGCAGGGTCGTCGATGCAGTCGCCGTTGAAAATAACGAAATCGTAGTCCAAGCCTTTCACCTGCTTATAAAGGGCCTGCAAAGTTTCCGAATGTTTATGCAGGTCGTTGAAGATAATAGCTGTAAAATCAGTATCGGTGGAGGCAGGCAATGTAAAGCTGTAGAAATCGGATACGGCCGTCTCGCCGAATACTTTTTTATAAGCCTGATACACCATGATTTCCCGGGAGCAAATACGGTAATAATAGGTCTTGCCCGGCTCGAGGTTATCCAACCGGATCTTGTTTTGCAGGTCATTACAAATGGCCTGTCCATCGACAATAGTACGGGCCTTCTGCAAATGTTCCTTGTCTGTTCCATATTCCACCCAGCTATAAGTCGGGACGGTTGTTTGCCACATCACAGTAATGCCGTTTCCAACCGGATTCTGCAAATAAGGTTCCGTACGGAATATCTTGGCAGCGGGCTGCACAAAAATGATATCGGTTACGACAGGACGATGATCAGAGGCTGCCGGTTCATCCAGTACGCGGGTTGAAATACGGGTAAAAGCGGTTGTATCTTTTGCATAAGTTGCGATATAATCAAGCGTTTCATCCGGTTTATCAGCAGGGAAAGTCAGCTTCTTCGGGTCGGTCAGGATCACAAAATCCTTTTGCAGTTGCCGGATAAATTCCGAATCGGGATGTGCATTCATGTCACCGGCTATGAAGAAAGGTTTGTTTGTGGAAGCGGCCACCTGCTTTATAATCGGAAGTGAAAGCATCCGGTCTTCCTCCGTCAGCGACAAATGCGTACAGCAATAAATATATCTTTCAAATTCCACGACAAGCAGTGCGCGGGCTTCCTCTCTTCCGGGAAGCGGCAGGTAACGGTAACCCAGCGGTTTCTCTTTGCTCAACATACCGATGCCATATTTTCCGCCGTCATAATCAATAGCCGGCGCATAGACATAATGCATTAACGTCAGCCCGGCCAATTCGCGCAAGACGTCTTTTCCTCCGCTTCGTCCTGTCACGCTATCGATTTCCTGTACGGCAACCAGATCCGGACAGGCCTTATTGATTGCATCCGCCGTACGCTGGAAATTGGCGGCATCATCCATTCCCCGGCCATTACGAATGTTATAACTCATGATGCGCAAGGTATTGTTCTCGCGCTCGCTTTTATTTCCCGAGTAAACTTTTCCCGCAGGCAACAGCAACATAATTGCCATTGCCAACCAAACGGCCTGTCTCATTTTATCTGCATTTTGTGATTAGTTGCGGACAAATGTACAAACTTTCGGTCGGTTCACAATGGCAGTTACTAAAAAGCAGGCAAGCTTTCCAACAGCTCCGGGCTAAAAAAAATTCCCTGCCCATGAAATTTTCGTTCCATGGGCAGGGAATTTCTATTTCATGGGCAGGGAACTGCGACTGACAGATTATGCGAATACAATATCCAACGTCTGTATTATGTCATCAATATCTGCCTCTGTCGTATCCCAGGAAGTGACCAGGCGGGCTTCATTCGTTTCTTCATTCCACATATAGAAGAAATATTTTTCTTGCAACTTCTTCAGCGGTTCCGCCGGAATCGTAAAGAAAAGCTGGTTGGATTCTATCTTCTGGGTAAACCGGATCTGCGGGTATTTTTTCAAGGCTTCCGCCAGACGATACGCGCTATTATTCGCTTTCCGTGCATTTTCCAGCCACAGGTTGTTTTCCAGATAAGGGATAAACTGGCAGGAAAGATAACGCAACTTAGAGGCCAACTGGGCGGACTGTTTTCTGAAATACTGCAAGTTCTCAGTTATTTCCGGACGGAAAGAGACAACAGCCTCGCCCATCATCATACCGTTTTTAGTCCCGCCGAAACTCAGAATATCCACTCCGGCATCGACAGTCACCTCTTTCATCGAGCAGTTCAGGTAAGCACAGGCATTTGCTAAACGCGCCCCGTCCATATGCAGATACATATTATAAGAATGCAGCAAATCGGCAATCGCTTTCACCTCTTCAACCGTATAGATCGTACCTAATTCGGAGACTTGCGAAATATAAACCGCTTTCGGCTGCGAATGATGGCAAACGCCGAAATTATGCAAGCGGGGCTTGATCAGTTCCGGTGTAAGTTTACCGTCCGGAGTCGGAATCGTAACGACTGCACAACCGGTCATACGGGCAGGAGCGCCACATTCATCCACATTGATATGGGCTGTCTCTGCACACAAAATACTATTGAACGGACGAGTGACAGCTTGCAAAGCCACCGAATTTGCACCGGTTCCGTTAAAAACAAAAAAAGGCGATGCAGCCTCACCAAACACTTCCTTTATCTTAGCAGTAGCCGCAGCCGTCCAGGGATCGTCGCCATATCCTACCGCATGATTATCGTTCGCTTTTATAATTGCATCCATAACCAAAGGATGCACTCCCGAATTGTTGTCACTTGCAAAACTTCTCATTTCTTTTACATTTTGCGCCAAAAGTAATAAAAATAAACGGGAGCACCCATCGGATACTCCCGTTTATTTTTTCACATATTTATTTTAAACTTCACCTCAACTTTGATGGAAATCCTTCAGGATTTTCTGTAATTCCTGGCGGGCAAAGAAAATGCGGCTCTTAACCGTTCCCAGAGGAACACAAAGCTTTTCAGCGATCTCATTATATTTATAGCCACTCAAAAACATGGAGAACGGAACTTTCAGCTCGTCATTCAAGCCATTGATTGCTTTTGTTATTTCTTTTATTTGATAAGCGCCATCAGGAGAATCAAAACCCGAGTCGTTCACTACATCTAAATTATACAAGTCAACCCCCTGGTCAACAACGGTCTGTGTACGTACGATTTTATGGTAGTTATTTATGAAGATATTACGCATTACGGTCAAGACCCATCCTTTGAAATTAATATTGTCTACAAACTTTTCCTGATTGTCTAAAACCTTCAGCGTTGTGTCTTGCATCAAATCTTGGGCGTCATCCCTATTTGCAGTGAGCATTAATGCAAAATTCATCATGTTTTCTTGCATGCTCAATAATTTTTTCTGAAATTGCAACGCATTCATATTATTACTTTTTTATAAGGTTTAATACCGGTTTAGTATTATCCTTCAGCATTGAAGGACATCACAAATGTATGAATAATATTTTAAAAACAATGCGGTTTGAGAATTATTAATATTAAAAACCGTAACTTAATATATTTATAGCAAACGGCCTTGAATATGAGCAGTATTTACAAGTTTTCTAACGATTAAAATGTAAAATTCACAACATGTATGTTACAATTTCAAACTACATGTAAAAGAGATGGAGAATAATATAAAATGAAGAAAAAATTAGGACTTTTTTGTGGATTCGTTTTTGCAATGATTGCACAATTTATATCGGCTGACGATGTCTCGCATCCGTTGGTGTACAAAATCGATATAAAAAAGGAAATCAGCAATACCACCCGCCTGTATCTTAGCAACGGTTTGGCTGAAGCCAACGCATTGGGGGCGGATGCCGTCCTGATCCATATGAACACCTACGGAGGGCAAGTGGATGCTGCCGACTCCATGCGTACGGCAATCTTATACAGCCCGATTCCCGTTTACGTCTTTATCGACAACAATGCAGCCTCTGCCGGAGCGCTGATCTCCATTGCCTGTAAAAAAATATACATGCGGAAAGGGGCCAATATCGGAGCCGCCACTGTGGTAAATCAGACCGGAGCCGCCATGCCGGACAAATATCAGTCTTACATGCGGTCTATGATACGGTCCACAGCCGAAGCGCATGGACAGGACACGATCATCCAAAAAAATGATACCATCTACAAATGGAAACGGGACCCGTTGATTGCTGAAGCAATGGTAGACGAGCGGGTTGCCATCCCCAATCTGATCGATACGGGGAAAGTCCTGACCTTTACCGCACAGGAAGCCCAGAAATGGGGATACTGCGACGGCATAGCCGAAACACCGGACGAAGTGATCACGCAATACTTAGGTTATAAAGACTATCAAATAAAAAGCTATACGCCAAGCTGGTATGACGACCTGAAAGGCTTCCTTATGAATCCTATCTTCCAGTCTATTCTTATCATTATTATAATAGGCGGCATCTATTTCGAGATGCAGACACCCGGCCTGGGCTTCCCTTCCGCGGCAGCCCTTTTGGCTGCGATCTTGTATTTCGCTCCTTTATATCTTGACGGATTAGCGGCCAACTGGGAGATTCTGATCTTTATTATAGGTGTACTACTGATTGCGGCGGAGATATTTATCATTCCCGGATTCGGAGTGGCCGGAATAAGCGGGATTGTTTTGGTAGTCGGAGGACTCATCATGGCACTACTGAACAATACGAACTTTAATTTTGAAGAAGTCAGCGGAAAAGAGTTCGGTGAAGCGACATTGACTGTTCTGGTCGGACTTGTAGCCGGATTTATCCTGATGATCTGGCTATCCAATAAGATCGGCCATCGGGGCATGTTTCGGAAAGTGGCATTGAATGCGGATTTGAAAGATGCAATTTCCTCACCCGATCTATCTCCGTTGATCGGAAAGGAAGGAATAGCGGCAACCGTATTGCGCCCTTCCGGAAAAGTGTTGATCGATGGAGAGTTCTACGATGGCGTGTCCGATTCCGGCTTTATCGAGAAAGGACGCAGGGTAAAAGTGGTCCGCTTTGAGAATGCGCAGGTTTATGTGGAAAATATCATCCCGTAAACCGGCTATCTCAAAGGACGCATCTTATGCGGGAACACGCTGATACAGGATGTGCTTGTCTATTACGATATATTGCAGGGCATTGATGGCCAAAAGGTCGCTTATTATATTCTTTGCCGTGTAATAGTTTATCCGCCCGATCCGGCAAAATTGGCTGATATTGATATGGGAATGCTCATCCAGATAGGCAAACAGGCGTTCCACCGGTTTGCTTATCTTCAGTAAAGTGCCGTCAGGCTTATGCTTTTTCTGCCAGGCAAGCACCAGGACTTCGTTTGCCAATATATTTTCGTCCGCCACCCGTATATATGCCTTGAATTTATCGTCTTTATCCGGGGCTGTATGCGGTTTATCGGGACTGGGCGCAATATAGACTTCCAGGACAGTCTTGCCGTTCACCTCCCAGCGGGTTGCCTCGAAAGGGACTTCCGGACGGGTGTACATCTTGGAGGCGGCTTCTATCATATAATATTCTTCTTCGCTCCTGACACCCGATATATTCCCGTTATCCTTCACACCGATCAGCAGCCGTCCGCCGTCAGTATTGGCAAAAGCACTTAACGTACGCGCAATCTTCTTACTGTCGCTTACCTCGAACTTGAAATCGAGTTGCTGATGCTCCCCCTGTTCAATCAACGCTTCTATCGGATGTATCTTCTTCATTTTGGCAATTCATTTGACCGGCAAAATTAAAATAAATACATAACTTTGCCAACGGAAAAAGAATGAAAGCATGTCGCAAATACCATCTCTCATATCAGATCTTGCCGTCATACTAATTTCAGCAGGATTAGTGACCTTGCTTTTCAAAAGATTGAAGCAACCGGTCGTACTCGGATATATTGTAGCCGGCATTCTTGCCGGTCCGGCCATTACACAAATACCAACCGTCACAAACGTCGAAAGCATCCGTATCTGGGCGGATATAGGCGTTATATTCCTTCTGTTCGCTTTAGGACTCGACTTCAGTTTCAAAAAACTGATGAAAGTCGGCGGGACAGCTGTGATCGGGGCTATTACCATCGTAATCGGCATGATGACACTCGGCTATACTACAGGATTATCCTTAGGCTGGGGGCATATGAACAGTCTTTTCCTCGGCGGGATGCTCTCGATGTCGTCCACTACAATTATTTTCAAGGCATTCGACGATATGGGGCTGCGTAACCAACGGTTTGCCGGAGTCGTTTTCGGCATCCTGGTTGTTGAAGACCTGTTTGCCGTATTGCTGATGGTTTTACTTTCCACGTTAGCAGTCAGCAAGCATGTAGAAGGTATGGAACTACTGAACAGTGTCATCAAGTTAGGCGTTTTCCTGCTATTCTGTTTCGTTATCGGCATTTACCTGATCCCGTCTTTCCTGAAGAAAGCCCGGACATTCCTGAATGACGAGACTTTGCTAATCGTCAGCTTAGGATTATGTCTCGGAATGGTTATCATTGCGACAAAAGCGGGATTCTCTTCCGCATTGGGCGCATTCGTCATGGGATCCATACTGGCTGAAACGATTGAAGCGGAACATATCGAACATCTTATCAAACCTGTAAAGGACCTTTTCGGCGCCATCTTTTTCGTATCTGTCGGAATGCTGATAGACCCGGCATTACTGTGGGAGTACAAAATACCGATCCTGATCCTGACTTTAGTTGTCATGGTCGGACAGATATTGTTTGCCAGTTTTGGCGTATTGCTGTCCGGGCAACCGGTCAAAATAGCGATACATTCCGGTTTCTCGCTCGCGCAAATAGGCGAATTTGCCTTTATCATCGCCTCATTGGGGTTAACGTTAGGTGTGACCGATAACTTTCTCTATCCCATTGTTGTAGCAGTTTCGGTCATAACTACTTTCTTTACTCCTTATATGATCCGCATGGCGGAACCGGCTTGCCGGGTTGCCGACCGGATCATCCCTAAATCATGGATGAAATTCCTCGAACGGTATTCATCCGGTTCCAACACCATACACCAGAAAAGTGCCTGGAATAAGTTGTTGAAAGCGTTGACCCGGATAGTCGGCACCTATACGGCCGTCACCCTTGTCCTGATCTTTATCTGGCTGCAATTCGTTGCACCTTTCATCATGAAAGAAATATCCGGCCTGCGGGGAGCTATTATTTCTCTTGTCCTGATCTTACTGTTAATCGCACCGATGCTACGCGCCATCATGATGAAAAAGAACCATTCGGCCGAGTTCCAACAGCTATGGCTGGATAGCAAATATAACCGGGGGCCGCTGGTTTCACTGATCATACTGCGTATCATATTATGTATTGGCCTGGTTATGTTACCCGTTACCCGGTTGTTGAATGCAGCAGTCGGCATTTTACTTGCAATCGCTGCGACGGTCATTGTTATTGTCATTTTGTCCAAACGGCTGAAAAGGCAATCGATCCTGATGGAGCGGCATTTCTTCAGTAACCTGACAGCCCGGGAACTGGAATACGAACGGAAAGCGCCGATCAACCAACGATTCGCCAACCACCTGTTGGAACGCGATCTTCACCTGGCCGATTTCGAAGTCAGACAGAACTCACCCAGTATGGGAAAAACACTGAAAGAGCTCAATTTCCGCCAGAAATGTAATGTCAACATCGTTACAATCATACGGGGAGAAAAAAGAATCAATATCCCCGGCGGGGAAGAACGCCTCTATCCTTTCGACAAACTGGTTGTAGTCGGTGCGGACGATGACCTGGAGCACTTCCGCCAATATCTGGTGGAACGGTATAAAACAGCCCAAACCAGCAAGAAAGAGACGAAGGAAGTCAATATGGAACAATTCACCATTGCCGAAGGATCACGCCTGATCGGCCGTACCATCCTGGAATCCGGCATACGGGATAAAGCAGCCTGCCTCGTCATCGGTATCGAACGGGGAGAAACATCCATCAAAAACCCGTCTCCTACAACAGTATTCGAAGAGGGGGACATTGTATGGATTGTCGGGGAACATGACAAGGTGCTTAGGCTGAGTGAAGGGAAAACGGTTGGGAATAGTTGAAAGTGGAAAGTTGAAAATTGAAAATTAATAGATACATAATTCATAATTCGTAAACATGAAATTTATAGGAATAATACCGGCACGCTACGCTTCCACCCGCTTTCCGGGAAAGCCGCTCGCTGACATGGCAGGAAAGCCGATGATCCAGCGGGTATATGAACAGGTCCAGGGAGTTCTTGACACCGTTTGCGTCGCAACAGACGACAGCCGTATAGAAGCAGCCGTCCAATCGTTCGGAGGAAACGTCGTTATGACATCAGAGCACCACAAAAGCGGCACAGACCGCTGTTATGAAGCCTATTGCAAAATAGGCAACGGTTATGACGTGGTTGTCAACATACAGGGCGACGAACCTTTCATCCAACCGGAACAAATCGAGACTTTAAAGGCTTGTTTCACGGACGACAGCATTCAGATCGCCACTTTGGTAAAGCCTTTTCGCCCGGACGATGACTTCGAGACTACATTATTCAACGCCAACTCGCCGAAAGTAGTTCTGAATAAGAATAGCGAAGCCATGTACTTCAGCCGCTCGATCATTCCTTATATGAGAGGAAAACAATATACCGAATGGCTGCCGAATCATACCTATTACAAACATATCGGATTGTATGCTTACCGGGCGACGACATTAAACGAGATCACCCATCTGCCCCAATCCCCGCTGGAACTGGCCGAAAGCCTCGAACAACTACGCTGGCTGGAAAACGGGTATAAGATAAAAGTCGGCATCACCCAGCAGGAAACAATCGGTATCGACACGCCGGAAGATATGGAAAAGGCGTTAGTATTCCTCAAAAATCAGCATACGTATAAATAACGGAGCCCAGCAGAGCCAGCAAAACACAAGTCATAACCGTTACCGGCACAACACGACACGGCATCTCCCGGAACCGTTTCATCTGCAAAAGCAGTAAGCTGAAGCAAAACAATATGGGAGGGAAGAAAGCCGGTAACCCGTTATGCGGATACAAATAAGCCTGTTCTTGTGTCAACGAATAAAAATGCCCCATCCAAACGGGCACGATGCTTCCAGCCACCAAGAGCAGGCACCAGTATAGCCAACGCTTGGGTTCTTTGCATGTCTCATAAAAAAGGACCAACAACACAAAAATATTAAGTCTGTTACCGGCCAGAAAATAGATGACAGGCAATGCCAATAAACCGGCCAACATACTCAACCACTTATTCTTTATATAAGTATATCTCCAAAAAATGAAAAGTGCCACTATCGTAGACAAAATGGAATGCAACAAATAGCCGGGATGGCAATAGGTTCCCCATTCCAGCACAATCGGCAGGAAAGCATATAAAGGCGCCATCTCTCCTACACGAAAACGTTTCAGGACAGAAATCAATATCCACCATTCAAGAAGCAAAACAAATGTGACCAAGACAGGAGCACCGGACAATCCCACAATCGAAATCAAGGCGTTTCCGGCATAACAAACGAACCATGCCGGCTTGTTCAGATAAGAAAGGAAGGTACTCATTGTAAACAAATCATCGACTTGTTCTTTCCGGAAAAGATCAGCAGAACATGCAAACCGGAAAAAGACGAAACATATCACAGCAAATATAACAACTGCAATACTTTGCAAAAGGACTTCTCTTTTAGCCATCAGTGATAAATTTATACCCTATAAACAACCCAATACACCACAAAACTAAGATCTATATAAGCCCTAATCATCCATAGACAGCTCAACTCACTGACTTATTGATAGACATCACAAATATACAAACATTTCATAACGGTGCAAATCCCGACTCCTATTTATTTTCAAAGCATAACAGAAAAATTCATCCTTTCCGCACACAAGAAAAAAAGGATATTTCAAAAGCAGTATTCTAAAATACAGACTTTTGAAACATCCTTTTAATGTCTACAGCAACAAATTAAAATGCTGTTTTATTATCTCTTTCTCTGTTGTTTCTGCCTATCCAACTGGGCCTGTTGTGCCTTCTGTGCTTCTTCCAGACGCTTCATGAAACCGGACTTCTTCATCGGCTTCTTCTTGTTCGCCTCCAGCTTAGCCAGCAATTTATCTTCATTGATCGTATAACGGAAGATAACCGTTTGCAGGATCGTGATCAAAGTCGAAATGAAGTAGTAGTAAGTCAGACCGGATGCATACTGGTTGAAGAACACCAACATCATCACCGGCATCATATACATCATGGCCTTCATGCCCGGCATCTGCTGCTGGCCCGTATTGGTCTGATCCATATTGAACTTCGTATAAATGATGTTCGTAATGGTCATCAGCATACAGAACAAACTGATATGATTACCGAAATACGGCGTAATAATAGGAATATAGGTGTTCCAGCTCACAATCGCATCATAGGTTGACAAGTCGTGCGCCCAAAGGAAACTCTGGTGGCGCAATTCGATTGCCGACGGGAAGAACATGAACAAGGCGACCAGAATCGGCATCTGTAACAGCATCGGAATACATCCCGCCATCGGGCTTGCACCGGCACGGCTATACAGTTCCATCGTTGCCCGCTGCCGTTCCACAGCCTTATCCTGCCCCGGATACTTCGCATTGAGCTCTTCCACCTGCGGACGCAACACACGCATCTTGGCAGACGACATATAAGACTTATACGTCAACGGGAACAAAATCAATTTCACGATAACCGTCAACAGGAAGATCAGCAAACCGTAACTATGGATAAACTGTCCGAGGAAGTTAAACAACGGAATAACAAAATACTGGTTCACCCAACGGAAAATACCCCATCCTAACGGGACGATCTTTTCCAAATCCAACTGGTCTGCCTTTTCGACACCTTTGTCAAACGATTTCAGCAATGAGAACTGGTTAGGACCGAAGTAGAAACGCAGTTCTGTCGCTTCATTCCCTTTCAAGTCGAAAGGTACGGAGGTCGTCGTCTTATACTCTTTCAGGAAGGGGCCATCGGCAGGAAGCATCTTCGAATCGATCGTCGTCGACTCGAAACCTTCATTCCCGGCAATCAGGATAGAAGAAAAATACATATCCTTATAAGCGACCCATTTCAAGCGGTTGGACAGTTGTTTGCTGTCATTCTTCGTTTCACTCAGGTACTCGACATCATCCGCCACAAATTTATAATACACCGTTGCATAACGATCTTCAAACTTACGCCCTTTCTCCTGCTGGGTTATCTTCTGCTGCCACAGCAGGTCCAAAGCAGTCGTACTTGGTGCCAAAACACCGTTCAGGCCGGTTCCCTTGATAGAGAACTGCAACATATAGTCGTCCGGCTTCAATGTATAGATGAAGTCCAGATGGCTTCCTTCGCCTGTGTTCAGGCGCATGGTCACACTGTTGGGATCAGATCCCTTCACCGGAGTAAAATAGAGGTCACCAGTATTTACGACACGGTTAGTGGCTGTCACCAAGGTGAAATCGAACTTCGAGTCTTTCGCATCGAATAACACCAAAGGTTCATCCTTATAATTATCATACTCTTTCAGGCGAACGTAACCGACACGTCCTCCCTTATTCTCCAAACGGACTTCAATCAGCTCGTTTTCCAAAACAGTGGAACCGTCCTCTCCTACCATCGCATCGGCAAAAACTCCGAAACTACCCTGCAGACGTGCCACCCGTACAGAATCGGGCACATCCGCCAGTTCGTCGTCCGCCTTTGTTTCCTTATTCAATTCTTTCTGCTGCTCCAACTGCTTTGCATACTCTACCTGTGCTATCGAATCCTGCATCCGGCGCTGTGCTTCCATCTGCTCCGGTGTAGGTTTGTTCAACCAGGTAAATACAATTAAGACAACTCCAATAAGCAGAAAACCTATTATCGTGTTTTTATCCATCTACAAATTTATTTTTTATTCTCAACTGCAGCCTTTACAAAGCTAACGAAAAGAGGGTTAGGATTGACAACTGTACTGTTATATTCGGGATGGAACTGAACGCCCACAAACCATTTCAGAGACGGGATTTCGACCACTTCCACCAGATTCGATTCCGGATTTTCACCGACACACATCATACCGGCAGCTTCAAACTGATCACGGTATTCGCTGTTAAATTCAAAACGATGGCGGTGGCGCTCCTGGATATGTTCTTTTCCATATGCTTCATAAGCTTTGGAACCTTTCTTCAAAATACAGTCATAAGCACCCAAACGCATGGAACCACCCATGTTGGTCACATTCTTCTGCTCTTCCATCAGGTCAATCACCTTATATGGTGTGTTCGGCTCCATTTCAGTGGAGTTCGCATCATCCAGTCCCATGACATCACGGGCAAACTCGATCACCATGCATTGCATACCCAGACAAATACCTAAGCAAGGCACATCGTTTTCGCGGGCATATTTCAAAGCGGCAAACTTACCTTCGATACCACGCTGGCCAAAGCCCGGTGCAATCAAGATGCCATCCATGTCTTTCAACAATTCGGCAGCATTGCCCTCGTTCAGTTTTTCAGAATGGAACAGGTGCAGATCCAACTTGCGGTCATTATAAATAGCGGCCTGCAACAAAGATTCGTCAATAGACTTATACGCATCCTGCAACTCCACATATTTACCGACCAGCCCGATCTTCACCGTTTCGGTTGCATCGACTTTCCGTTGCAGGAACTGATGCCAGGCCTTCATTTCCGGTGTCGGTCCGACTTCCAACCCTACTTTGCGCAGGATCACTTCGTCCATCTTCTGGCGCTGCAATACCAACGGTACCTCGTAGATTGTCGGAACGTCGATAGACTGTATAACCGCATCCTGTGCTACGTTGCAGAACAGGGCGACCTTACTCAATATATTACTGTTCAATTCATGCTCGGTACGCAGTACCAGCACATCCGGCTGGATACCTAATTCCTGCAATTGCTTTACGGAATGCTGTGTCGGCTTCGTCTTGTACTCTTTAGCCGCAGCGATGTAAGGCACATAAGTAAGATGTACGCAAATACAATTCTTACCTAACTCCCACTTCAACTGGCGTACGCTTTCAATAAAAGGAAGAGATTCGATATCACCGACGGTACCTCCGATCTCCGTAATCACGAAATCGAACTTATATTTGGAACCTAACAATTTCACGTTGCGTTTGATCTCATCCGTGATATGAGGCACCACCTGAACAGTCTTACCCAGGTAATCCCCTTTCCGTTCCTTGCTGATAACGCTCTGATAGATGCGTCCTGTAGTGATGTTGTTTGCGCGGGTCGTCTGGACATTCAGAAAACGTTCGTAGTGTCCGAGGTCCAAATCCGCTTCATGTCCGTCTACGGTAACATAGCATTCCCCATGTTCGTACGGGTTCAGCGTTCCCGGATCGATATTAATATAGGGGTCAAATTTCTGGATGGTAACCTTGTAACCTCTTGCCTGAAGTAGTTTACCCAAAGATGCAGCAATAATTCCCTTACCTAAAGAAGAGACCACGCCGCCCGTAACGAAGATGTACTTTGTATCTGCCACGATAGTAATATTTTAATTATCTTTTAATTGCACACTCGCATTTCAAAACTGCAAAGTTACATATTTTCATCCACATGGCAAGGGGAAAGATATAGAAGTATTATTCGGAACGTAACCTTTTATAAAGAAACACGCCTGCAGGCAGAAAGGAAATAGAAGATCCGAAGGAAATGGGACTTTTGACAGTCCCTTTCCATTCGGATCCATAAATAATTTAGTCCGTAATTATTTTGATTCTGGTGTTTTGCTGAAAATAGCGTGGATGCGCTTCATGTCGAATTTGGGAGTACGGTCGTAATAATAGATACCGTTTTGCTCCTGTTCTACGTCTGTCAGCTGCGTATAGCAATATCCCCAAATGTCATTTGAAAGAGAAAGGACAGCATCGACCTGGCCTTCCAGGCGTGTGTAGAACTCTTCCAGCGAACGGGGAGGTTCGCCATATCCCCAGGATGTATTCTGGGCGCTTTCCGTCTGTTGTGCGGGATTCCATTTGATACCGCCGAACTCATCCACCAGATAAGGCATATCCTTCCTGTATTCCGGGAAAGCATACTGATCCGTATATTTCAGGCCGTTATAACCGATATTCATCGGCATCAGATGGATTTCCCATTTCGGAGCTTCCATCAATTTGCCGCCGTTGTACAGCTTATCCTTCAACTTGGCCGGGTCCTGTTCGTAGTTGTGGACAGTCCAGATATCCGTTGCTATATGCGTACCACCACTTGCACCGTGGAAAGGACGAGTCGGATCGATCAGTTTCGTCAAGTTGTAGAGATCATGCATCAGGCGCGGATATTGTACACGGTCCGGCCAAAACTCCTCGTTCGTCGGTGTCCAGATCAGGAGCGAAGGATGATTACGGTCACGCTGCACAATCTCACTCCATTCGGTAATGAAATTACGAGCCGTTTCCGTATCGTTACAATCCATTCCCCAACTGGAAGCTTCCCCCCAAGTCAGATACCCCATCTTATCCGCCCAATAGTAGAAACGTTCTTCAAAAACCTTCTGATGCAGGCGTGCGCCATTGAATCCGGCCTCCATCGACAGTTCGATATCCCGTTTCAATGCCTCGTCACTCGGAGCCGTCCAGATACCGTCGGGATAAAATCCCTGGTCGAGCACCAGACGCTGGTAATAAGGCTTGTTGTTCAAATAAATCTTATTGCCTTCGATATGGACTTTGCGCATACCGGCATATCCTTTTACTTCATCAACAATATTACCGTTCTTATCCAGTACTTTGTATTCCAAATCGTACAGGAAAGGACTTTCCGGACTCCAGGTTTTCATCTTCTTGACCGGAAGGACAACAGAGGACAAAGAGCTTGCCGAAACCGTCTGATTGGCCACCACCTTGCCGTTGTCTTTCAATGTCACCTGCAACTTCCCTCCCTGTTCTTTATAGAAACGGGGGCGAACCACCAACTGCTGCTGGCCGATATCCGTCAGAACCTGTACAGACTGCAAACCTTCCGGATGAACGGCTTCCATCCAAACGGTCTGCCAGATACCGGTCGTACGGGTATAGTTACAACCATAAGAGGCATATTGCAAATTTTGTTTACCGCCAGCCTGTTTAGCTCCGCGCAGGTCGCTTTCGACGTAAACAACCAAGCTATGCGTCTGGCCCGGTTTAACCAAAGAGGTTATATCGACGGCAAATGAAGAGGTTCCGCCAAAATGCCGGTTAGCCAAAACTCCGTCGACATACACTTCCGATTTATAATACACCGCTCCGAAATTGAGCAGGATATTCTTCCCGTTCCATTCCTGCGGAATCGTGATCGGGCGCTGATACCAGAAATGATTGATAAAATCCGTATATCCTACACCGGACAATTTACTCTCCGGACAGAAAGGGACAGTTATCTTATCATTAAATCCGTTTGATTTATAGAACTCACGTTCCATCCCGGAACCGCCGAAGTCAAATGAATAAGTCCATTCGCCATTCAGATTTACCCAATCCGCCCGCTCGAACTGCGGGCGCGGATATTCGGGACGGGGCATGGCCCAGACAGAGGCCACGCATAGAAAGAGTGATAAAAAAGCAAGACTGATCCGTTTCATACTTTTATTTCAACTCGTTAATAACTGCCTGGTTTGCTTTCCGTACGGCCGCTTCGTCGATCTTGATCACTTTACGGTCGTATGTCATCAAGCCGTTGACTTCGCCTTCCACATCGGTTGTCTGCGTATAAACGGCTGCAGAGAAACCACGTTTCACATAATCTTTCAGGATATTGGCATACTTCACATATTCGGCTGTCACTTCTGCGCTGTTCTTGAACTGTACATACCCCCAGTTGCGTTTGTTCCACCACAAATGGTTTTCCACCGGAAGACCGATACCGCCATATTCACCGAGCACGTTTACACGCTGCGGATCGAACAGATACATATCGGGAGCCGGATAGTTATGCAAATCCAGGATATCGCCGCAAGAACGATGGTTACCGCCGCTTGCCGGATTCACCAGACGGGAAGGATCGTAAGACTTAGTCCATTCAACCACCTTTTCCGTATCGAACTGCCCCCATGCTTCATTGAAAGGAACCCAGACAACAACAGAAGGATTGGAGACACACAAGTCCATGATCTCTTTCCATTCCTGATAATAATTGGCAACGGATTCGGCCGTACGGTCTTTGTCTGTTCCACCATTGTAAGTGTGAGGCGCCCAGCTGTTACCCATGTCACCGCTCGGCATATCCTGCCAAACGAGCATACCTTCCTTATCGCAATGATAATACCAACGGGCAGGTTCCACTTTCACGTGTTTACGGATCATATTGAAACCCCAGTCTTTTGTCTTCTTGACATCGTACAATAGAGCTTCGTCCGTCGGAGCCGTATAAAGTCCGTCAGGCCACCAGCCTTGATCCAGCGGGCCGTATTGGAAGAGGTCCTGATTGTTCAGCTGCATACGCATGATGCCGTTTGCATCGCGTTTGGAAGATATCTTACGGAAAGCTGTATAGGACTTTACTTCGTCCAACACTTTGCCGTCTTTTGCCAGTGAAACCGTCATATCGTACAGATACGGATTGGACGGGCTCCAAAGTGTCGGGTCCTGGACATTCAGGCGAAGTTCCTTGCCCTGAACACCCTTAGCTGAAGCGACAACCTGGCCTTTATCCAACAGTTTTACAGTCACGATGCCGGAAGGGCAGTTGCAGGAAGTACCGACTGTTACATTCAATGTATTCGTGTCGATATTAGGAATTGCTTTCACTGAAGTCACATGTGCAGAAGCAACCGGTTCCAACCAGACAGTCTGCCAGATACCTGTCACAGGCGTGTACCAGATACTTTCCGGACGGGATGTTTGCTTTCCGCGCGGCTGAAATCCTTTATCGCTCGGGTCCCATACACGGACAACTAATTTCTGGCCGCTCTTGCCGGTCAGATACGGGGTGATATTGAAAGAGAACGGAGTGAAGCCTCCCTGATGAGTGCCGACCAGGATGTCGTTCACAAAAACATCGGCTTTCCAGTCTACTGCACCGAAATTCAAAACAATATCTTTATTTTTCCAGGCAGAAGGAACCGTGAAAGTGCGTTTATACCACAGTTCATTGTTCTCGCCAACTTCTTTCTGAACACCGGAAAGGGAAGATTCGACAGCAAAAGGGACTAATATTTTGCCATCGAAAGCAGCCGGTTCGGCATTACCAACCGGTTTGATGGCATATTCCCACTCACCGTTCAGGTTCTGCCAATCGCCACGTTCCAACTGGGGACGGGGATATTCGGGAAGGACATTCGCCGGGTTCACCTGTTCCGCCCACTGCGTCTTGATCTTATCTCCGACCGGTTTCCATTGGGCCTGTGCGCCCAAAGCCAGTGCCAAAGCACAACATATTAACAACGTCTTTTTCATGATTTACGAATTTATGATTTATGAATTATCTTTCAACTTTCAATTTTCAACTAAAAAAGTGGGTGCTTCCGCCACTAATGAAGGTGTCGCCCCTTCGACTTCCGGCCAGCCGTCTTTCCAACGGACCTGGTCCATCATCAAGACACGGCCTGTCGGGTTTGCACGACTCACGGCGTGGTAGAGGATCCAATCATTGCCCCGATCGTCTGCAACGATTTCGGAGTTATGACCGGTTCCGAC
Source organism: Parabacteroides acidifaciens (assembly GCF_003363715.1). GTDB lineage: Bacteria > Bacteroidota > Bacteroidia > Bacteroidales > Tannerellaceae > Parabacteroides > Parabacteroides acidifaciens. The sequence goes on along the minus strand of NZ_QREV01000004.1, from coordinate 97,732 downwards.
AAACGCCTCATTGCCATGAATCAATATTTCGTGATGATTTTCCATCATCGGCTGCCCCTGCTTGTCGGTGTACGGGCCAAACAGGTTGTTAGAGCGGCCTACGACTGTGGTATAGGTACTTTTCAATCCCTCACAACAACTCCCTATCGAGGCGAACAGATAATAATAATTGCCTCTTTTGTGGATGTAAGTACCTTCGTAGGCGGTTCCGGCAACCTGCTGTTTGATGGCTCCGTCCCGGATAGACAGGCCGTCGTCCGACAGCTCTATCCCATAGATACCGCGAAAACTACCCCAGAAGAGATACTTTTTCCCGTTATCTTCCATGTAAAATTGGTCTATTGAATTTTGAACTTGAATTGTCTTGCTACGGAACAGCGGTCCATGATCCGTGAACGGCCCTTCCGGTTTGTCGGATGTGGCGACACCGATGCCGCAAGTCCATTCGCCTCCCCATACGGACATTGAATAATATAACACATATTGTCCGTTGATATAATTGATATCCGGCGCCCAAAGGCCGCCTTTCGGTTCAAAGGTCGGACGTGTCTCTTCCGTAAAAGCGGTCCCGACTTCTTCCCAGTCCACGAGGTTACGGGAACGGTGGATCGGCGTGTTGCGGATATTCTCGGTGGCATAGACATAGAAATAGCCGTCGGCAGCCTTGATGATCGTCGGATCGGGCAGGCTGTAATCGATGATCGGATTGCGATATGTCCGCTTTGCTTCGGCAACCGGCTGTTCCGTCTGTTGCGGACGGGCAGAAGGCTTATACATCTGTTGTTCCAGCATCTTCATAAAATAGCCGCCTACAACGGAACGGGCGCGGAATCCGACGGAACGGCCGTTAGTCGTCTCGTGCCAGTCGCTCAAAGGCATACGCGTCTCCGTCTCGTTTGCATATTTGTAAACGGGGGAAACCAATCGGCGGAAATCATCCGGATTGTCTGTCAGGCAAGCTGTCCAAACGATCCAATCCGATTTGGTGTAAGTCTTGCGGCTGTCGAGCGGAAGCCCGTACGGCTGCTGGACAGTCTGGTAATAGGCCATTTCCTTTTCCGCAATTCCGGCAGGGAATATATTCATTCCGAAGAGTTTGTCCCAGATCAGGTTGTACTTCTGGCTCCAGGTGTCGGGCTGGTCGAATGTCAGGCGGTAGTGATCACCATTATCCGCCATCATCGTCCATTTCTTCGCCATCTTGCGGGCGGCGGAAATATATTTTTCAGCAGTCTCCTGATCCCCCAGCATACCGGCCAGTTTTCCATATCCGGCGATTCCCATAATCGCTTTGATGGACAGATTCGCATTATGGGCGAAGTGACCGGCAAAGTCGTCGGTGCACAACTGGTTATCGGGATCCAGGCCTTCTTTCAGCAGATAGTTCGCCCAAACGGTCAGCACATCCCAATGCCGGCGGGCATACTCGGCATTTCCTTCGCGCAGGGCGATGGCCGTAGTCAGGATCAGCATATTGCCGCTTTCCTCCACCGGCATATCGCCTCCGTAGGTTTGTCCGTTCGCCTGCGGATAAGTCCCGACATCGTGTGCGGCAAAAGGCTTGTTCCACTGTCCGCTTTCGCTGTAATAGAAAATCGGGTTCAACATGCCTTTCAGCAGTTCCGGATTATAGAGCAGAAACAGAGGGGCGGACGGATAAGTCACATCCACCGTGCCGATCGAACCGTTGCTGAAATTTTCTTTGGAAAGAAAAAGCAGGTTGCCCTCGGCATCTTCCACCAGTTTATGCGCGGCGATCGCCTGCCGGTAAGCCACGGCACAAAGTTCGGCATATTCTTTTCCTCCCGCCTTTTCCGCATCTTCCATCAGGCGGTTGTCAAAACGGCGGCAACGGTTCATGAGCGAACGATACTGCGCGGAGGCCTCTTCAAAAGCCTGCCGGATATTTTTTTCTCCGTTATGTTTCCAATAAGCCATGCGGTTATCCTTGAAATACTGGATAGCATAGAGGTCGTCATAGCCAACCATCAGGAAACCGGTAGCGGGTGATGCCGCTACGGAACCCGGATCATGGCTGTACACAAGCTGGTTCCGGTCGCTTATTTTCATTTCGGTCTGCACCTCTGTCGGAGCCGCCAAATAGAAATAGCCCCAATCGATACGGACATCGTCTCCCTTACGCGCCAAGACAGCTTGTTCCACTGTTCCTGTTTTCAGATAAGAAATGCCATTTTCTTCTTCGCCGGTAACCACAACTGCCTGTTCTGCCGAATGAACAGCCAAGGCGGGCGATGCTTCCACGACCACCCGGACTTTATGTTCTTTTCCGTCAGCCGAACGCACTTGCCAGGATATATAATTAACGGGTGTGGACATCCGGTCCGGATCATCCAACAATAAAGGGGCGGTAAAAACAAGATCCAACAATACGGGACCGCATTCAAAAGTATAATAGGTTTGTGTAGGAAGGACATTCACCGACTGCTGGACAGCCGCTGTCGCAAAACGTTCCGGAGCGTTTTCCGCCGGAATTTCTTTTCCCATAAAACGATAAGCGGTTCCGTCGACTTCGAGAACACCTAACAGGGATTGTTCCTTTCCGGTCCAATGGCGGGTGGCATCTTCATTCAATTTGTCCGCAAACGACCACACACTGGTGTAAGGATCAATTGTAATGAGCGGATAAGAAGGAGCGCGTAAAGCGTTCTTCTTATCCGGCTGAAATAAATCTCCTGAACCGCAGGACACATTCAGTACCCACAGGCAGCAAATCATTAGTATCAGAGCGGTTCTCTTCATTCTTTCTTTATATTTATTAAAACACAACATTTAATATTCACTGACAGCGCAAAGGTAGTTTTCACCCCTCAAAACCCCTTTCAAGCATCAATCATAACCTTTCAAATATCAATCAAAACCCGTTTCCATACTGATTTTTTGCTTACTTTTGCCCTATACTAATAGAGAAACACAACATCTTATGAGATTTCTTCTTATTACGATCCTCGCGCTTCTATCGCTCTTTCCCGTACTGGGCAAGGCTCACGACTTATATTTCCGGCATTATACCAATAAGCAAGGGCTGTCGCACAACACTGTCTATTGCACCCTCCAGGATAAAAAGGGATTCATGTGGTTCGGGACAGATGACGGGCTGAACCGTTTCGACGGCCATAATTTCCGTATCTACCGTTATAACTCATACGACCCGGAGAGCTTGCCGAACGACCGCATCATCAGCCTTTTCGAAGATTCAAGAAACAGGCTGTGGGTATGTACGAACTCTTATACCTGCTATTACGACTATAAAACGGATTCTTTCCATCCGCTGACATTTTCAGACAGCGACAACGCACCGGAATATTTCCAGCAAATCCGGGAAGACAAGAAAGGGAATCTTTGGCTGATAAGCTACAACCGGATCGCCCGCTATGAAGTATCGGGCGAAAAAAGTCCGCATTTTTACCCCGAAGGGGAAGATATCAATCCGGTGGACATCACGATGACCGAAGAGGGCGAGCCATTGCTGGCCGGACACTACGACCTGTACTTCTACAAACCGGAGACCGATAAATTCGTCCGCATCCCGATCCTGACAGAAAAAGAAAAAGAAAACCCGATCAGCCTCTCCGCGCTCTGCCATGTGCCTGACTGGGGCGTATTGGTGGGAACAGACCGGGCCGGACTCAAGTTTTACGACGAACGCAGCCGGAAAGTGGAAACGATTATCCCGGACATACAAGTGCGGGACATTACGCAATACGGGAAAAACACCTACTGGATCGCTTCCGAATCCGGTATCCACATCTTTAATATGGCAAATCGCAGCATTACGCATCTGCAGAAATCGCTGACCAACGAATACACCATTTCCGACAATGCCGTCTACTCGGTGACAAGGGACCGCGAGGGCGGCATATGGGCTACGACATTCTTCGGGGGGATCAACTATCTGCCTAAAGAATATTTCCCCTTTACCTATTTTATCGGGGGAAAAACACATCCCAAGATGCTGGGCAATGCCGTGCGGGAAATCTGTCCCGACCAATACGGCAACCTCTGGTTAGGAACCGAAGACAATGGGATCAATCGCTATAACCCGGCAACCGGCGAGATCACGAACTTCTCACGCAGCAATCCTACCCATCCGCTGTCAGCCACCAACATCCACGGCCTGCTTGCCGACGGAAACCAACTGTGGATCGGCACGTTCAATACGGGAATCGACCTGATGGACATCCCGACAGGAAAAATCGTCAAACGATATACGCGTGCCGGCACTCAAAACCGGCTGCCATCGGATTTCGTGCTCTGCTTCTGCAAATTGTCGGACAATGAAATCCTGATCGGGACTTCAGACGGGCTCGTCCTCTTCCAAAAGAAAGAAGGACGTTTTATCCCGTGGGGAGCAGAAATACGGTCAATGGTCCGCCAGATCTATAAAGACACAAAAGGTGACATCTGGATCGCTACGACAACCGGGGCCTATCGTTATTCGGGCACAGACAAAAAGATCACGCGCTACGAGGCAAGCCGGCAACGTTCCCAGACTATCGGCGATAATAATGTCACTTCCATCTTCGAAGATTCGAAAGGACGTATCTGGGTATCGACCGTCTACGGTTTTTCCCTCTATAACGACCAGTCGGATTCATTCAACCGCATCACGGTAGAGAACGGGCTTCCCAGCAATATCGTACACCGCATTATGGAAGACGAGGAACACTTCTTCTGGATCGCGACAGCCAACGGATTGGTCCGTTTCAATCCGGAAACTTATGTAATGAAGACATTCTCCTATACGGAAGGCTTGCCCGAAACACAGTTCAACTATTGCTCCTCCTACCAAATGCCCGACGGGACCATGTTCATGGGAACTATCAACGGCATGATCGCTTTCAATCCGTGCGATTTCAAGGAAGATCCCTCCTCGCCTCCCCTTTGCATCACCCGTATATTCGTGCGGGACGACCGCATCGGCGCCCCCAAGTATAATGTCAACCGGATCATGGAAAACGGCGAATTGAAACTGCCTTACAACCGCTCGACCTTCACCCTTTCGTACATAGCCCTAAGCTATACTTCACCGGACGCCATCCAGTATGCCTATCAACTGGAAGGCAGTGACAAAGACTGGATTTATATGAACCAGAACAAAGATGTGACCTTTGCCAATCTATCGCCCGGGAAATATATTTTCCGTGTCAAATCGACCAACAGCAGCGGTGTCTGGCAGGACAACGAGACTATGCTCAGGATCACGGTTACGCCGCCATTCTGGGCTACGGGATGGGCACTGCTCATCTATTTCCTGATCCTGTGCCTGCTGATCGTGCTTTGGTATAATTACAAAAAAGCAAAATTAGAAGAGAAACACCGGATCAACCGCGAAATATTCGAAAGCAAAAAGGAGAAAGAGCTCTATAATGCCAAAATACAGTTCTTCACCTTTATCACGCATGAGATACGGACACCGCTGACGCTGATCAAAGCGCCGTTAGAGAAAATCCTCCGCTCCGGAGACGGCACTCCCGCCACCCGGGAAAATCTCGAGATTATCGAGAAAAACACCGGACGGCTACTGGACCTCAGCAACCAACTGTTAGATTTCCGTAAGACGGAAAGCCGGGGATTCAAACTGAACTATGTCTCGACCGATGTTGTACTTTGGCTCGAAACCATCCTGCATCCGTTCCGGCCGGCTTTCGAAAAAGAGAACAAGAGATTCACCGTCAAGCTACCGGAGATTCCTTTCGAGGCTTGTCTGGACCGGGAAGCGTTTGCCAAGATTGTCAGCAATATGCTCAGCAATGCACTGAAGTATTCGGACAGCCGCATATCGCTCGAACTATTACCGCCGGCAGGCGAAGAACGGATGTTCACGATCCTTGTCACCAATGACGGCCATCTGATTCCCGAAAGTGAAGCGGAAAACATATTCAGCCCATTCTATCGTTTGAAAGAGACTGAAAACCAGCAGGGAAGCGGCATCGGCTTGTCGCTGGCCCACTCCCTGACGGAGTTTCACCGGGGCAGGCTCTTCTACCGGCAAACACCGGACGGACTGAACCAGTTTGTCCTTATGTTACCGGAACAGCAGGAAGACAGCTTCCTGATAAAAACCGATAATGAAAAAGAAAAGCCGGAAATGATCACCTTGCCCGAAACAGGACAACCGGTTATCCTGATCGTCGAAGACCAGGACGATATGCGCCGTTTCATCGCCCGCGAGCTGGCAGAGACTTACCAGGTGTTGGAAGCTGAAAACGGAAAAGTTGCCCTCGACCTGATTCGCAAGAAAACGGTCAATCTGATTATAAGTGATGTCATGATGCCGTTGATGGATGGTTTCGAACTCTGCAATGAGGTGAAAAACGATGTCAACATCAGCCATATTCCTTTTATCCTGTTGACTGCCCAACATAACCTGCAATCGCGTCTGAAAGGACTGAACACGGGGGCGGACGCTTATATGGAGAAACCGTTCTCCATCGAGCTGCTGACGGCCCAAGTCGGCAATCTGCTGAAAAGTCGGGAATTGCTAAACAAGACATATCTCGAAAAACCGCTTGCCCCGGTTGCTACGTTAGCGGTCTCACAGGTAGACGATATTTTCCTGCGCAAACTGAACGATTATCTGGAAGAGCACCTCAACAATGAGGCCCTGTCCGTCGAAATGCTTGCCGACACAATGGGCATGAGCACCTCCAGCCTCTATCGCAAGGTAAAAGGACTGTCGGGCCTCTCCCCCAACGATTTCATCCGGATCGCCCGGTTAAAGAAAGCGATCCTGCTGATGCAAAACGGTGAGAACCGCATCAACGAGATCGCTTTCCAGGTTGGCTTCTCTTCCCCGGCCTACTTCTCCACCTGCTTCCAGAAGCAGTATGGAAAAAGTCCGACGGAGTATATTAAACTGTTAGTCGGTGACAAATAGAATGGTTTATCATTTACAGGTTCAAATATTCTTATAACTGTATCTGTATAAGTAAACGGGAAAGTCCTGATTTGCCAAGATCGCCTGTGAAATGGTATTGCAGTCCTTCATGGGGCTATAGTGCCGTAAAGGAATGAATAACCCGGCAGATAGAATGAACGATGCGGAATGTGTGCCCCCTCCATACCTACCCGCTATTCATGTTACAGCCGTGAAACAAAAGAAATCCAACTGTAACATAGAAGGAAGACAGTTGTGACATGCAAAGAAGACAACCGTAACATGCAATAGAGGACCGGTCTTTATCCGTTATTGATTCATTATTTGACAAATTTAAGACCTCACTCCGCCACCGGGAACGAAGATATACGCAAACGGGCAGCTCCCATCGGGACCAATGTTATTTCGTCCAGGCGGTCGGATTTAGGAGCGTTTTCGTAAGGCAAAACGCCGCACAGTCCGTATTCATCAACTTTCCATCCCGGCACTAAACGGCCCTGGGTTTTGAACTCCATCGGGACGGATGCCAAGGTGAACGGATTATTATCAGCCGGCCAGTTCTTGCGCTGCAATGTTATGGGAGACTTTACTTTCAAAGCATAATTCCACGCGCTTGCCGGATGAATCTCAAAAGTCGGCCAAGCGGAAGCATCGGCGCCTTCCTGCCATTTGGAATCCCAGACAGCCGTTTCGGTACTCGGAACTTGCCTGTATTCTTCATCTATCTTTAACGAGAGCGTAAGCGGGCCGTAATTGACGCTGACACTGTTCTTGTTCACCTGCCATTGACGGACGGAATAATCCATCGGAAGGTTCAACACAATTTCATCACCATTATTCCACTCCCGTTCGATACGAGCGTAAGTCCCGGCTTCCAACGTTACCTGTTGCGGCTTGCCGTTAATCAGGATAGAAGCATTCTTACACCAGGAAGGTATGCGGAGATAGAACGGGAAAGAAATTGCTTTGGGTGTCCCGACCGTAAAACGTGTCATTTCTTCAAAGGGATAATTTGTCTGTTCATGCAACGTGATTTCCGTTCCGTCGCCCACCTTCACATTCGCTTTACAAGCGTTATAAAGAACGGCTGCCACTCCGTTATCCGGCGTTGCCAATACCAAATGTTCCATATAATAAGGCCAACCGAAGCCATGATTATGCTGGCAACAACGGCTGCTGAACGGGTTCATTGCCAGGAACGGTCCCCGATTGTCCAAACCCGGATGGTGGTTGCGTGAGTCGCTGACGACCATATTCGGACAAGTCAGATAGCGCAACGCCCGGTAATCCGGCATCAAAGCGGCAGGATAACTGTTAAAAGCCACATCTTCGCAATTGTCAGCCCAATAAGGATCGCCGCTGATCAGGAGCATAATCTCGTCGGACGCCATCTGCTCCACAAAACCGCAAGTCTCCGTTCCCTGCCGGGGATCGAAGAAACCGATGCGGGCATTCTCGTCCGCTCCGAACATTCCACCCGGGACCTGTCCGAAAGCGCGGCGTATCAGGCTTTGCGCGTTATAGGTGGCATCCAGCATGGCCGAGTCTTTTGTAAACAGGAAATAAGTGGCCGGTTCGCGGAAACACTGGGCGATATTCACATTATGCCAGTTCGGAAGTTGTGTCGACTTCGTCCAGTCAGCCGTATTCCGGTGGATTTTATCGGCCAGCGAAAGAAGGGATTCGTCGCCCGTACGGTTGTACAGCCAGACCACGCTCCAAAGATTATCGCCGCCGCGACTGTTTTCCCAATAACTGGAAAGGAAAGCATCATCCGGAACAGTTTGCAGATAATGGCAATAATTCGCCATGAAATCGATCACCCGGTTATCATTCGTGTATTCAAAATAAGATTGCATGATCCAGAGGACAATCATGTTCGGCCAGAAATCCTGCTTGCCGTTATTCAGATGGACAGGGCCAAAGTTGCCGTCTTCACGCTGACTTGCCAGGATGGCTTCTATCCAGAACTTTGTTTCCTTGAGCAGCGCCTCGTCTTTCAGCGCATAAGCCATATTTCCATAACCGCGCAGCCAGTAAGGCACTTCTTCCCAGCCCCATTCGCCTCCGTTCTTCAGCCAGGCATTGTCGCCTTTTTGCAACCAGGCGCTGATCTCTCCCAGATGGCCGCAAAGGCCGTTTTTCTGTAATTCGATCTGCTCCCGTATCCAGCCTTCAGGTTCGATGCTTCCGGCAGGCAACTTGATAAATTGCTGTGGTTGCAAAGGTGACCGGTTACTTACATAATAGTCATTTCGAGATGTTGTGGACAGACGTTCCACCGTCTGTATCTCCTGCGTCTGCTTTCCGGCACACGACGCCAATAGAATTGAGAATAGTAAAATTGTCTTTTTCATGTCTAATCAGAATTATAAAGCAAAGGAAAGTAATCCGACAGAAAAGCATGATAAGAAATCAATCAAAAACATTCACGAATCATGCAAAAGGGGGAGAATGAAGAAATAAATTTCATGCCCATGAAAATTGAATTACATGGGCATGAAATTTTAGATGGATGGGCATGGAAGATTATTTCCTTAACTGCCGTATTCCATAATACAGCAGACGAAGCACAATTGACAATCCATAAAAGCCGCAAGTGATGAGCAGCATCCATAAGGATTGTGTCCAAAGTTCGGACCAACTTGTACCGTATGCAATGATCGCAATGATGTTCATCAGATAAGCAAGCACGATACAAACACAGAAAACCTTAATTTCCGTTTTTTGTCTCTTTACAGTTAATAAGATGTCTTTCATAATCATGCAAAATTTAGATACGGTATTTTATATTCATCCGGGAAAGTAATCACCCGTCCTTCATCTATCGCCTGCAGGCCTAACAAGCCGAGCACAGAAGAATAATAGGCTTCTTCCACCAAGTTCGGAACCGGTTTCCCGGTAATGGCGGACTCACAGAAAGCGGTAACCAACTCGACGGAACCGTCACCAGCAGCGCCGACAGACGACTGTCCGCTGATTGAAGTCACCTTGTCCATAATCAGATGCCCCTTGTTGACCGACGCCGTTTCAGGCACCCAACTCGGACCGGCAAACGAAACATTGTCGAACATCTTATGTTCAATCTGGTTGATCAGTTGCAGAATACCGGGAGCCGGTTCGGCATCTTCAAAATAATATTTGCCTTTTTCCGGTTCCATCGTTCCCTTGCTCCCTAAGATTTCTTCTTCGAGGCCATAGAACTTATTGGCGATCATCGACTCGTAAGTCATCTTCACACCGTTCGGGTAATGATAGATCAGGTTGATGCTGTCGTAGACATCGCGGCCGTCTTTCCAATAGACGATATCACCCATACCGGCCACTTTCTCAGGCAGCATTTTCAACGCCCAGTTACCGACTTGCAACTGATGAGTCGCCAACTCGGTCACCAGACCACATGAGTATTCTTTATATAAACGCCAGTTAATCTTACGCTCCAAATCGGGTGAAGGAACCGGACGGCGCCAGTCGTTATTACGGAACCAATAAGCCCGTATCGAGCCGATTTCGCCCAACAGACCGGCATGAATCATCTCCATCGCCTTCACATATTTAGGATCGTACAAACGTTGCTGGCCGATAAACATCACTTTTCCCGATTCCTTGAATACATTATACATATCCAGGCAATCCGCACAGGTCATCGCCATCGACTTTTCACAGAACGTATGCTTGCCTGCATGCAGGGAATCGATTGTGATATGCGCATGTTCGTATAACGGGGTAGCAATCATGACAGCCTGGACATCTTTGTCTTCCAGCAACTTCCGGTAATCATCATACGTCTTTGCTTTCGGATAAAGCGCGGAAGCCTCTTTCAGATGGGGAGGATAATTATCACATAAGGCAACCACATCGGCATAAGGGATTGTCTTCAAGTTATTCAGGTGGTATTGCCCACGTGAACCTGTACCGATAAAACCGATCCGCACTTTCTCCTTGGCGATCAGCGCTTTGTCGTCAGCACTGCAGGACTGCAACCAGGGAAATGCGGAAAGCAGCGCACCGCCTCCACCGATCATTCCCAACTCCTTGAAGAAGTCCCGTCGGCTTAAATTGACTGAATTCTCATCATTTTTCATAACTTATATACATGTTTTTCATAAATATCAAATTGCGAGGCAATTTCCGGAATACGCTCCTCATCGGCAATCATAAAAGCGGTAGTCAATATTTCCGCCACCACCGGATCTTTCGCGACAACCGACACCATTTTCTTGTCTTCCACAAACGCTCCGGTATGCGGGTTTACGATGTGGCGCGGATGTGAAGGCATGTTGCCCGATGTCGAAAGCGAACTGTCGCACAGTTTCAGATCCGCCACCCTTTCTTTCGTGAACGGATTATCGAGCCCGACAGGCCAATACGCCCCGCATGGATGCGTGCCGACAGCCAGCACCGAGCTGTTTCCGAAATTCACAAGCGCTTTAGCGACCCTATTTTCTTCCAGTAATTCCCGTATTTTTGCAAGCGCATATCCTTTCCCGTACCCGCCAAGATCGATATGTAAAGATTCGGAGAAGAAAAAGATGCTCTTGTCTTCTTCCGTAAGCAATAACTGATCAAATCCTTGCAAAGTAATATCAAAATATCCCTCCGTCAATTCATAATAACGCTTGCAGTTCTGCAATATATCCCAAAGTTCTTCACCTACCGATACCGGATAATGCCCGGCTTCCCGATTGACAAACGACACCTCGCTTTCCGGATCAAAGCGGTTCAACATCTTATCCAACCGCCGGACCTCCGACTCGACTTTTTCCCAAACCGTGCCAAGCAGCGCGGAATCACTGCCAACCATCAGAATGTCAAACTGTGTTCCCATTACCGACGACATAGATCCATGAAAAAGCCCGGAAGCGGCATAGTAATTAGAATAAGACATAAGCCATTTGTTATTTTTTACACAGGTTCATGAGGTGTGCGTACACACGTTGCAAATATAAGCCATTTGTTCGTTTTACAAAGGCAATGAAACAGTCTTTTTCTCAAAAGGTTTTCAAATTAGCGTTTATTTTTGTTTATGTGTCCGGCAAGTCTGCTTTCTGAAACTTACCGGAACTGCCTATTCCACCCGGACGGGTTACCGGGAAAATCAATTTTCTCTTTACTTTCAGAAGAAAATAACGTACCTTCGTTGTTATATAAAAAAGATAGATTCTAAATACAATTTATATGAAAGGTTTAAATGGTTCGGTCCTGCGCTGCATATTTGCGATCGTAATGGGGCTTGTTTTGGTTCTTTGGCCGGAAGCGGCTGTCACTTATCTGGTTATTACAATCGGAATCTGTTTTATCATCCCCGGGATATTCTCGCTCTTAAACTATTTCACCCGTGAAAAGGTGGAGGGCGAACCCAGTCCGATGTTTCCGATCGACGGCGCCGGCAGCATCCTGTTCGGAGCATGGTTAGTGATCATGCCGCAGTTTTTTGTCAGTATTTTAATGTATATCCTGGGAGCTTTACTGGTTATTGCAGGGGCACAGCAGATATATTCGCTTGTATCGGCCCGCAAATGGAGTATCGTGCCTTACGGCTTTTATATCATACCGGCATTGATCCTGATAACCGGTATTATGATTCTCGCCTATCCGTTCGGGGCGGCAGCCAACACATTCGTGATCTTCGGCGTTGCCTGCCTGATTTACGGAATATCCGAGTTGATCAACTGGTATAAATTCAGAAAAAGATAACAAATAAAAAGAATACCGTATGTCTCAGGACTTACGGTATTCCATCGGGGAAATCCCCATATGTTTCTTAAAGAACTTTCCAAAAGTGGACTGGTCGGAGAAATGAAGGACATCCGCAACCTGCTGGACAGTGGCCTGCGGGGCTTTCAACAGAATTTTAGCCTCGACGATCAGGGCGTCGTCTATCCATTTATTGGCAGACTTGCCCGTCAGTTCCTTTAGGATAAGCGAAAGATATTGCGGCGTGATAAACAGCTTCTCCGCATAAAAAGTGACCACATGCTGTTCTTTGCAATGCTCGAACAACAATTGCAGGAACTGTTCGAACAATTCCTCCTTGCGGGAAAGGGTCGGCCGGATCAGACGATCCTTTTTGCCTAACAGGATATTCGCCAGCTCCAGCAGGAAGCCGATAAAGGCGTTCTGTACCAGTTCTTTCTGATAAAAATGCGTCCGTTCCTTCATCTTCTCCTGTATAACACCTATGCTTTCCTCCAATTTTTGAGTTTCTTCGGGTTCAAGCTCGGTACAAGGATTTTTGCGGACTTCCATATAGTTCGCAATCGAATGGTTCCGGTTGCCATAGCTGGTATTGCAGTCATCCAGAAATTCTTTGGAAGCAATCAGCAGGCGGCCTTTAAAATCCGGACTGATTTTATTAAGTTGAAGTGCATGCGTCGGCATGATCGTGATAAAAGTATTCGGATTAATCGTATAAGGCACATAATCCAGACTGATCTCGAGCGTACCCTCAAAGGTCAGGACCATCAAAAGTGCATCCAGCCTCATCGGGGCATAACGTTCCGGGGCGTCGACATCCCCAAATTCAATGCTGCCGTCCAGATCCGCTACCGAAAATATATCCTGAAAACTATCACGGAATATGATGCTCTTATTTAGTTCCGCCAACTCTATCAAAGGAAGCTTTTCCATCTCTACATATTTACTAATCATACATTTGCAAAGATAAACATTTTTTCATTAAGCACAGTAAAGTTTCATTTTTTACCAATGAATAACGGTTTTTTAAGAATACATTTCCCCATATCTTTTCGTTTTCGACTAATTCCGTAACAGAATAAACCTTTTTAGTTTTCTAAATTAGACAGACCTTTGCAGCATCTGATCGCATTCAAAATAATCATTCAAATCAATGATTCTGAAAGAACAAATAATGTTAACGGCATTCGACTTATTTTCCGAGCACGGGATAAAGAATGTCAGCATGGACGACATTGCGCGTAGCACAAGTATGTCCAAGCGGACTCTTTATGAACTCTTTGAAGATAAGGAAACACTACTGATGCAATGTCTCAGCATGAGCTACAATAAGATGAGAGTCTACATGAAGCAACTTGAATCCGAACCGATAACAGCATTGGATGTCGTTATGCTCTTTTATGAAGAACTGATGAAGCGTCCCCGCTGGTTTAACAAGAAGTTTTATGACGACTTGAAACGTTATCCTAAAGCGATGCAAAAGACGGAAGAAGAAAAGTCCCGGTTTTTGAAAAAGTGCATCAAATTACTGTCAAGAGGTGCCAAAGAAGGGGTTTTCGAGCCAAATGTCAATTTCGAGATTGTAGCGTTATTGGCTAAAGAGCAGGCTAAAATGATCCGCCCGTCCGACGCCCTCTCGAATCATTCCGTTGCTGAAGTGTACAACACGATTCTGTTTGCCTTTCTGCGAGGAATATCCACGGAAAAAGGAATTGCTATTTTAGACCGTTATTTACAAAAACATATTCACAAACAATTAGACTGAACAGGTGATTTTATTTAAAATCAAATTTACTTTAAATGGAACAAATCTTAATTACTAAAAAGATGATGCGGATCGTACTGGTATCACTGTCCGCACTGGTCTTCATCCCTGTCAAAGCCCAGGACACGCTTGTCCTTGACATAGGGAAAGCCCTGGAGATTGCGCTGAGCGAGAACCCCACCGTAAAAGTGGCAGATAAGGAAATCCAAAAGAAAAAATATGCGCAAAAAGGTTCTTATGCCTCTTTATTTCCCCAAATCAGTTTCGCAGCCGACTACAACCGCACCCTGAAAAAGCAGGTGATGTATATGGACGGTTTCGATATGGGAAGCACGGAAATACCGGGGATGGAAGACATGCCGAACATGGACGAAGGGATCGAAGTGGGGCGTGACAACAACTGGAGTCTCGGCTTCAACGCTTCTGTGCCGCTTGTAAACGCAGCCCTGTGGAAAAGCCTGAGTATTTCGGCTGTCGACGTGGAAATGGCTATCGAACAGGCGCGTTCTTCCAAGATAGCGATGGTCAACCAGGTAAAGAAAAGCTATTACGGCGTGCTTCTTGCTAATGACTCATACCGCGTATTCAAGGAAAGTTACGACAATGCAATGGAGAATTATCTGGACATCAAACAGAAATTCGACCAGGGAACAGTTGCCGAATACGACCTGATACGTGCAAACGTTACCGTGAAGAACAGCGAACCGAATATGCTGCAGGCTGAAAATGCATTGGTGCTTGCCAAATGGCAACTGAAAGCATTGTTAGGCATGGACTTGGACATAAACATCAAGTGCGAAGGACAACTGACCGATTTCAAATCGGACCTGTTCGGCGATTTCCTGTCGACAGATACAACATTGGCCGACAACACGGATTTAAGGCAAATGGACTTGCAGGCCAAACAGTTGGATAAGACGTTGACGATGCAAAAATTCGATTATCTGCCTACGCTTTCGCTCACGGGGATGTACCAGTGGACAGCGATGAACAATGATTTCAAGTTTAAAAACTATCTGTGGAATCCTTATTCGATGATCGGCGTTTCCCTTTCGATTCCGATCTTTTCCGGCGGGAGCAAGTTCTACAAAATCAAACAGACGAGAAACTCTATCGAACAGCTCAACCTCCAGCGGGAAGATACGCAGCGGAACCTGCAACTGGCCATCAAGCAATATGTGGACAACATGAACACTTGTGTCAAACGGTTCGACGCTTCGCAAAAGGGAGTGGAACAAGCCGAACGGGGTTATATGATTTCACAAAAGCGATACGATACGGGAGCCGGGACGCTGCTTGAAATGAATGATTCGGAGCTGGCGCTGACGCAGGCCAAACTAAATTTCAACCAAGCTATTTACGATTATATGGTCGCAAAAGCAGACCTGGAAAAAGTATTGGGCCAACAAGAGTTTTAAGAAACAGAAATACATACAGAATAATACATCACAATATGAAAACAAATAGAAAACAACACTTCATATCCCTTCTCATTTTGCCTTTACTGCTGTCTTGCTCAGGAGAAAAGAAAGAGGCGACGCAGGCAGAGACAACCAATGACAAGGTTCTCGTAAGAGTGGAAACCGTTTCGGCACAGGACGTGGAGCAGATCAGTGAGTTTACGGCAACTGTCGAAGCCAACATCTCTAACAATATCGCCCCGCAGACACCGGTGCGCATCGCTAAACTGTTTGCCGAAGTGGGCGACCATGTAAAAGCAGGCCAGTTGCTGGTCAAAATGGATGAGACAAACCTCAAACAAACTAAAATACAATTAGACAACCAGGAACTGGAATTTAAGCGTATCGACGAACTGTACAAAGTGGGCGGCGCCTCCAAATCGGCCTGGGATGCCCAGAAGACGCAGTTGGACGTTAGCCGTGCAGCCTATAAGAACCTGGAAGAGAACACGCAGTTGCTAAGCCCGGTGACAGGTATTGTGACCGCCCGCAATTATGACAGCGGCGACATGTACAGCGGAGGTTCGCCTATTTTCACCGTAGAACAGATCCGTCCGGTCAAACTGATGGTCAACGTTTCCGAAAGTCTCTTCACAAAAGTAAAGAAGGGAAAAGAGGTCGATATCCGGCTGGATGTGTACGGCGACGAGGTCTTCAAAGGGAAAGTCAGCCTGGTCTACCCGACCATCGACCCAAACACGCGTACGTTCCCGGTCGAAATCAAGATAGACAACAGCGATGAACGTGTCCGTCCGGGTATGTTCGCCCGTGTCACGATGGGCTTCGGTACGCAAAACCATGTAGTCGCTCCGGATTTGTCTATCGTAAAACAGTCAGGTGCAGGCGACCGTTATATATATGTATATAAAGACGGCAAAGTTTCCTATGAAAAGGTACAACTCGGACGTCGTATGGGTAACAAATATGAAGTCATTTCAGGTGTCAACAGCGGCGACCAGGTAGTCGTATCCGGTCAGAGCCGCTTGAACAACGGAATGGAAGTAGAAATCGAAAAGTAAGAGACAAATACTATGAGCTTATATGCAACAGCGGTAAAAAAGCCGGTTACGACCGCCCTTGTCTTTGTGGCAATCGTTATCTTCGGTCTTTTTTCATTAACCCGATTATCAGTGGACTTGCTGCCGGAGATCGAGACAAACACCATCATGGTCATGACCTCATACGCCGGTGCCAGTGCTGCGGATATCGAGATGAACGTCTCCAAACCGTTGGAGAATGTGCTGAACAGTGTCAGCGACCTGAAACACATCACGTCACAGTCACGTGAAAACATATCGATCATCACACTCGAGTTCGACTACGGTACGGATATCGACGTGGCGACAAATGATGTGCGCGATAAACTGGACGTGGCCGAACCGATGCTGCCGGATGATGTGGACAATCCTATCATCTTCAAATTCGGGACGAACGACATTCCCATTATTATCCTGTCAGTTACGGCGGAAGAAAGCACAAATGCCCTGTACAAGATACTGGATGATAAGGTTTCAAACCCGTTGGCCCGTATCAGCGGCGTAGGCGCCGTGTCTATTTCCGGTACGCCGACACGCGAGATACAAGTCTATTGCGATCCCTACAAGCTGGAAGCCTACGGCATTTCGATCGAAGGCATCTCCTCCATCATCGCACAGGAAAACCGGAATACGCCGGGCGGAAGCGTGGATATAGGTTCCAATGCTTATGCACTCCGCGTGCAAGGTGAGTTTACGGACGCCCACCAGATGGACAACCTGGTCATCGGGCACAAGGACAATAAAACGATTTACCTCCGCGACGTTGCGCGTATCGAGGACAGTATCGAAGAACGCGCACAGGAAACTTTCAACAACGGAAAGAAGGGCGGTATGATCGTGATCCAGAAGCAATCGGGAGCCAACTCGGTGAACATTGCCAAAAAGGTACACCAGCGGTTACCGGAAATCCAGGAAAGCCTTCCGTCGGATGTTAAGTTGGGAGTTATCATGGATACTTCGACTAACATTCTGAACACGATCGACAGTTTGAAAGAGACGATCTTCATCACCTTCATCATCGTGATGTTAGTGGTATTTATCTTCCTCGGACGTTGGAGGGCGACGTTTATCATTATCCTGACCATTCCGATCTCGTTGATTGCTTCGTTCGCCTACTTGCTGGCATCGGGCAACACACTGAATATTATCTCACTGAGTTCCCTTTCCATTGCGATCGGTATGGTTGTGGACGATGCGATCGTGGTATTGGAAAACATTACGACCCATATCGAGAGGGGTAGCGCACCGAAACAGGCGGCCGTCCATGCGACCAATGAGGTGGCAATCTCTGTTGTCGCTTCCACCCTGACGATGTTGGCGGTGTTCCTTCCGTTGACAATGGTGACGGGTATGGCGGGTATCTTGTTCAAGCAGTTGGGTTGGATCGTCAGTATCATCATGATTGTATCTACGGTCGGAGCCTTGACGCTGACACCGATGTTGAGTTCGCAACTGCTCAGGCTGAATCCGAACAAAGGGCGTCTGTATGTCCTGTTCTTCACTCCGATCGAAAAGGCGCTGGATGCACTCGATCATGGTTATTCCCGATTCCTTTATTGGGCAGTACGTCACAGAAAAACCGTGATAGCAGGGGCAACTTTGATCTTTGCCGGCAGTATGATGTTGGTCCCGACGATCAAGACAGAGTTCTTCCCGACTCAGGATAATGCCCAGATCAGCGTCCATATCGAACTGCCTGTCGGCACGCGCCAGGATATCACCCGTAAGTTAGCTTTGGAGATAGACGAACTGTTCCGCCAGAAATATCCGGAAATAAAGACCAGTAACTTCACCGAAGGACAGGCCGATTCAGACAACACCTGGGCGCAGTTAAGCAATAACGGAACACATATCGTCGACTTCTATATCAATATGCTGAGCGTCGGCGATCGTGAACGCGGTATGGTCGAGATATGCGAGGAGATGCGTAAAGACCTGGCCAAATATCCGGAGATCAAGACATTCAAAGTGATCGAAGGCGGACAGGAAGAAGGTATGGGCGGACAGAATGCCGTCAGCATCGAGATCTACGGTTTCGACTTCGGCCGCACCGATGCAGTGGCAGCTGAACTGGCCGAACGGATGCGTAAAGTAAAAGGCTGCTCGCAGGTCAATATCAGCCGTGAGGACTATATTCCCGAATATCAGGTAGACTTCGATCGTGAGAAGTTGGCGATAAACGGCCTGAACATTACGACAGCCGCGCTGGCGCTTCGTAACCGCATCAACGGTTCTACCGCTTCTAAATATCGTGAAGACGGCGACGAGTATGACATCAAAGTCCGCTATGCGCCCGAATTCCGCCAGTCGGTCGAAGACATCGAGAACATCATGGTCTACAATGCTTCCGGCCAGGGAATCCGCATCCGCGACTTGGGAAAAGTCGTCGAACGCATGACTCCGCCGACTATCGAACGTAAAGACCGCGAGCGTATCATCACCGTTTCGGCCGTAGTCGGAAAAGGTGCGGCGATGAGTGATATCGTAACTGCCGCCCGCGCCCAGCTGAAGCAAATGGATATTCCTTCGGATGTAAGCTGGCAGTTAGGCGGTACGTATGAAGACCAGATGGATACGTTCTTCGACCTGACCATCCTGATGATCCTGATCATTATCCTGGTATTTATCGTAATGGCCGCCCAGTTCGAATCGTTGACAGACCCGTTTGTGATCATGTTCTCCATACCGTTTGCCTTTACGGGTATCATCTTGGGACTGTCAATAACACAGACTCCATTGGGCGTTATGGCGCTGATCGGTCTGATTATGTTGATGGGTATCGTAGTAAAGAATGGTATTGTGTTGATCGACTACACGATCCTTTGCCGTGAACGCGGCATGGGAATCCTGACGGCAGTCGTGGCAGCCGGTAAATCCCGTCTCCGCCCGGTATTGATGACAACACTGACAACCGTATTAGGTATGATTCCGATGGCCATCGGGACAGGCGAAGGTTCGGAAATGTGGCGCTCGATGGGTATGACGGTGGCATGGGGACTTTCGGTATCCACTTTGATCACGTTGGTGATCGTACCGGTCGTGTACAGTGTATTTGCCGGAAACGGAGTTCGCCGCAGACGGCGGAAGCTGGCAAAAAACAGATAAATAAAGCTCTATTCTTTTAGATAAGGTATTATCTTACAACATAGATAATACCCTATCTAAGAGGATGAATAATATGTCATCTACAGAGATAAGCAGTATGCTATCTAAGCATATAGATGAATATACATTTAAAAAAAAGAGTAAATTATAATAGAAATAACATATATGAAAGCTATATTTGTATCATTTAATCAAGCATATTACGAAATGATCCTTAGTGTGATGGACCGAAATAATATCCGGGGCTTCACATACTGGGACGAAGTGCAGGGACGTGGCAGTAAAACAGGTGAACCTCATTACGGAAGCCATGCCTGGCCGACATTAAACTCGGCAATCCTGGCAATGGTGGACGATGAAAAGGTCGACAATTTCCTGGAAATACTTCGCCAGATGGATCAAAAGACAGAAGCCCAAGGGTTACGGGCTTTCGTCTGGAACATCGAAAAAACAATATAAAAGGAGATAATGGACGATCACTCAAACATTCTTATTTTTAGTAAAGACAATGCCCAGGGAGCTATTATTCAAGACAATTTGAAAGCCGCCGGATACGACTCACAGGTATTTGACCAGGAAACAACCGCGTACGAGAGTTTCCTCTCCGGTCATTTCAATTTTTGTATTATAGATAATAATCTGGCCGTAAAAGAAACGCGAACATTTGTCGCTATGATGAAGAGTTCGGAGAAAATAATCCCTGTTATTTTCTTATGTGATCACCCAACCAGAGAAGATATCAGTTTATTATTTTCTTTCCATGCCGATGACGTGATACGTAAGCCGCTGGACTTTGAAATCCTGCTGGCACGTATGAAAGCGATACAAAAGCGCTATCATCCGGAAGAGAGGAAAGAGACAAAAATCTACATCTTCGGCAAGTTCAGATTCAACATACAAAAGCAGCTCTTGTCTATCGAAGACAAAACGACCAAGCTGACAACCAAAGAAGCAGACTTGCTCACATTTTTGTGCCAGCATGCCAACCAGACGATAGACAGGATGCAGGCCCTACAAGTCATTTGGAAAAGCGACAACTATTTCAATGCCCGCAGTATGGATGTCTATATCACCAAGTTGCGCAAACTGTTGCAAGACGATCCGACAATCCGGATCGTGAACATTCACGGGAAAGGATACAAATTATCAACATACGATGATGATGACGACTGAACATTTCACCTTATTTCTAATTGTAATGGCAGCCATTGCCGCCATTGTTTTCATCACGCTTTACTTTGTGGAAGCCGGCTACGGAATGCTGTTCGACAAGAAATGGGGCTTTCCGATACCGAACCGAATTGCCTGGATTTGTATGGAAGCACCTGTTTTCATCGTGATGTTCCTACTATGGAACGGCTCAGAAAGGCAGTTTGAAACGGTGCCGTTGCTGATATTCCTATTCTTCGAACTGCATTATTTCCAGCGGGCTTTTATCTTCCCTCTGCTGATAAAAGGCAATAGCAAGATGCCGGCGGGAATTATGCTGATGGGGATTACTTTCAACATATTGAACGGATATATGCAAGGAGAATGGATTTTCCACCTGGCCCCGCAAGATATGTACACCGAAAGCTGGCTGTACAGTCCGCTATTCATCATCGGGACAATCCTTTTCTTCACCGGCATGGGGATCAATATTCATTCGGACCATATCGTCCGCCATCTGCGCAAACCGGGCGACACAAAGCATTACCTGCCCAAAGGAGGAATGTTCAACTATGTAACTTCGGCTAATTATTTCGGCGAAATAGTGGAATGGTGCGGTTTTGCCATCCTGACCTGGAGCGCAAGCGGAGCCGTGTTCGCCTGGTGGACCTTTGCCAATCTGGTGCCTCGCGCCAACACCATCTATCATAAATATAAAGCTATGTTTGGAAACGAACTGGGAAACCGGAAACGGGTGATCCCTTTTATATATTGAAAGATAAACACATACAGTTATGGAAAAAGAATCTGTTCTATTCACTCCTGCAAAGATCGGTCCGTTGACCTTGCGGAACCGGACGATACGGGCGGCAGCATTCGAAAGCATGTGTCCGGGAAATGCGCCTTCCGATATGTTGTACGACTACCACACATCAGTAGCAGCCGGCGGAATCGGAATGACGACATTAGCTTATGCGGCCGTCACCCAGAGCGGACTTTCCTTTGAAAGGCAATTGTGGATGCGGCCGGAGATCATTCCGGGATTAAGACGTATCACCGATGCGATCCATAAAGAAGGTGCAGCCGCTTCCGTACAACTCGGACATTGCGGGAACATGTCTCATAAAAATATCTGCGGATGTACGCCTATATCGGCATCCAGCGGTTTCAATATCTACTCCCCTACGCTTGTCCGGGGCATGAAACCCTCCGAGATCGTAGCAATCTCCAAAGCATTCGGGCAGGCCGTGCATCTGGCACGCGAAGCCGGCATGGATGCAGTCGAGATACATGCCGGACACGGCTACCTGATCAGCCAGTTCCTCTCTCCTTACACCAACCACCGGAAAGACGAATATGGCGGCAGCCTGCAAAACCGGATGCGTTTCATGAAAATGTGCATGGACGAGGTGATGAAAGCTGCCGGTTCGGATATGGCCGTGCTGGTCAAGGTGAATATGCGCGACGGATTCAAAGGCGGAATGGAACTCGACGAAACGATCGAAGTAGCCCGCACCCTGCAGGACGAATGCGGAGCGCAGGCGTTGGTGCTGAGCGGCGGTTTCGTCAGCCGCGCCCCGATGTATGTGATGCGCGGCGCAATGCCGATCCATACGATGACGCATTATATGCCTTTCGGTTGGCTGCCGATCGGCGTTAAAATGGCCGGACGCCTCATGATCCCGTCCGAGCCGTTCAAAGAGGCTTATTTCCTCGAAGACGCGCTGAAGTTCAGGGCTGCATTGAAAATGCCGCTTGTGTATGTAGGCGGACTGATCTCACGCGAGAAGATAGACGAAGTCCTGGGCGACGGTTTCGAGTTTGTCAGCATGGCACGCGCCTTGCTGAACGATCCTTCATTCGTCAATAAGATGAAGGAAGACGAGCATGCCCGTTGCGACTGCGGACACAGCAACTATTGCATCGCCCGCATGTATTCCATCGAAATGGCTTGCCACAAACATATTCAGAACTTACCCAAAAGTATCATCAAAGAAATAGAAAAACTGGAATATAAGTAATGGAAAAAGGATTAGCCATCATAACCGGTGCCGACGGAGGCATGGGACAAGTCATCACGACAGCGCTCGCAAAAGAGGGTTATCCGGTGATCATGGCCTGCCTCAACCCACAGAAAGCAACCCTTGTCTGCGAACGGATCAAAAACGAGACCGGAAACACGCAGATAGAAGTACGCCCTGTCAACCTCGCATCCCTGTCGGCCGTTAACAACTTCACCAGCCAATTGTTGAAAGAAGGCCGGCCTGTCAGCCGTTTGATAAACAATGCCGGAATCCTGACCACTCCGGTACGCGGAACCGAGGATGGGCTGGAAACAATCGTAAGCGTCAACTACGTGGCGCCTTACATGCTCACCCGGCAAATATTGCCGCTGATGCAACCCGGTTGCCGTATCGTCAACACGGTATCTTGCACGTATGCCATCGGCAAGATTGGTCCCGACTTCTTTGAGAAAGGAAAGAGCGGACGTTTCTCCCGCATCCCGGTCTACGGAAATACCAAGTTGGCTTTATTGCTGTTCACACAGGAACTTGCCGGACGTATCCGGGAAAAAGAAATTACGGTAAACGCTTCGGATCCGGGAATCGTCAGCACCAATATGATCACGATGAAAGCCTGGTTCGACCCGCTGACCGACATCTTCTTCCGCCCGTTTATCAAAACGCCGGCACAAGGAGCCGCTACAGCCATCCATCTCGCCCTATCGGATGAACCGAAAGAGAAAAGCGGTCGTTGTTATGCCAATTGCAAAGAGACAAAAGTTCCGGTACGCATCCTGCATCATATTCAGCAAAAACAACTCTGGGACGACACGGAAATTTTGCTCAGACAAAAGGGATTCCATTTTTGAACCGGCATGCCTTTTTAGTTCCATGCCGACGAAACTTTTGTTCCATGCCCATGGAATTTTAGTTTCATGCCTATGGAACTAAAATTTCATGCAGACAAGATTTTGCAGATATAAATATAAATCGTACCTTTGCACCGCTTTTAACCCCCGTACGTGTGATGGGAAATTAGAAAGCATAAACATCTAATTTTGAGTAACACAAAAATTAAAAAAGAATGAAGACATTTCAATTAGAAGGAAAGTCAAGAGAAGTAGCAGCTACTTCTGCAGACCAGAAGAGAGCTTTGAAAGCTATGCGTAAAAACAACGAAATCCCTGCTGTACTGTACGGCGGTGAAAAAGTAACTCACTTCATCATTACAAAAGACAGCGTTCGTAACTTGGTTTACACTCCTGAAATCTTTGTCGTAGAATTGACTATCGACGGCAAAAAGACGATGGCTATCGTAAAAGACATCCAGTTCCAGCCTGTAACAGATGCTATCATGCACATGGACTTCATGGAAGTATCTGATAAGAAACCGGTTGTAATGGAAGTTCCGGTTGTTCTGGAAGGTCACGCTGAAGGTGTTAAAGCCGGTGGTAAGTTGAGCCTGCAGATGAGAAAGCTGAAAGTAAAAGCGATCTACACTGCTATCCCCGAAAAATTATTTATCAATGTTGACCACCTGGGCTTAGGAAAGACTATGCAGGTTGGTTCATTGCACTTCGAAGGTCTTGAACTGATAAACGCTAAGAACGCAGTTGTCTGCGCCGTTCAGTTGACTCGTGCCGCTCGTGGTGCTCAGGCAAAAGCACAATAATCAGTATTGTATCAAATAATCGAAGGGGAGGATATTCTAACGGAGTATTCTTCCCTTTGCTATATATAAGATACCTGATGTACATCCCAAAATAAACAGACAATGAAATATTTGATAACAGGACTTGGTAATATCGGCTCCGAATACTTAGGAACCCGCCACAATGTCGGATTCCGTGTGGTAAACGCACTGGCGGAAGATGCCGGCGTTCCTTTTACAGAAGAACGTTATGGCGCAATTGCCCGGATGCGTGTCAAGAACTGTGAGCTGATTCTACTGAAACCGAACACATTCATGAACCTGAGCGGCAATGCCGTCCGCTACTGGTTGCAGAAAGAAAATATCCCGGTAGAAAACCTGCTGGTTGTGGTAGACGACCTCGCGCTTCCGTTCGGGACGCTCCGCCTCAAACCCAAAGGCAGCGATGCCGGGCATAACGGCTTGAAGAACATCCAGCAATTGTTAGGCACACAAGAATACAGCCGCCTCCGCTTCGGTATCGGCAGCGACTTCCCGCGTGGCGGACAGATCAACTATGTGCTGGGCAAATTTCCGCCGGAAGAACTCCAGCTTATGCCGGAGAAAATGAAACGGGCCGTAGAAATCATCAAAAGTTTCTGCCTGGCCGGAGTACAGAATACGATGAACCTATACAACAATAAATAGTTGAGAATTTATTATGAACGAAGTCCGTATAGATAAATGGATGTGGGCTACCCGCATATTCAAAACACGTACGATAGCCGCCGAGGCCTGCAAGAAAGGCCGGATCATGATAAACGGCGTCACAATAAAACCTTCCCGCATGATCAAAGTCGGCGAAGTGATACAGGTGCGCAAACCGCCTATCACCTATTCATTCAAAGTGCTCGACTTAACGGAACACCGCATGGGAGCCAAACTGGTGCCGGGCTTTTTGGAAAACGTAACGACACCCGACCAGTATGAAATCCTGGAAATGAACCGCATCTCCGGTTTTGTCGACCGCGCACGCGGCTTAGGCCGTCCGACCAAAAAGGACCGCCGCGAACTGGAACAGTTCACTGATCCGGGAATGGCCGGCGACGGTTTCGACTTCGACTTTGATTTCGGAGATCCGGACGAGGATGAATAAATTACAGCAATGGTTTCAATTCCTTCTCAAATATATCCTTGCTGACAATACGGTAATGAGGCGAGTAAGTTTCTTCAAAGACTTTGCTGTGATGTCCGACATACTCTCCCCTGTCCAACCGTTCTTCAATCTCTTTCCGGTCGGCTTCATAACCAGGTAAAGCCAGTTCCATGGAACGGATAATCGCCTCGATCTGAAGCCACTCCTTTTTCCATTCGGCAACCGTTACAGGCTGAATCCCGTTTACACTACGGACAAAGGCATCGAAAAAGGTCGCATACGGAATCTGTCCGGTTTTGATAACCGAGAGGTTCACCCGAAAGAAATTACCTTCCCAGCCGGTCGGCTCAGCAATATCGCCGGAACATTCCGTGTAGGAAGCAAGTTCACGGCGCAGATAATTACCGGCAGCCGCCGTATCACCGATGATATGCCCGGGGCCGAACTTATCCTGAAAGAAATTCTTATACAGGTCTTTCAATGTCGATTTCGGATAAGTCTGCATCTGACGGGAGACGGCGGCACGCACCGCCGTATCAAAATCCGGCTTCTCCGCCGCCGAAAGAGAGAGGCAGAGAAGCAGGAATAAAGTCATAACGCTATACGTACGCATCGTTCTACTTGATTACTTCCTTCAGTTTCTGATGCAAATCCTCACCGGTTATATTCTTGGCGATAATCACACCGTCCGGGTCCAACAAAACATTGGCCGGAATGCCACGCACACCGTAGAGCGCCGGTATTTCGGAATCCCAGTATTTCAGGTCGGAAAGATGTGTCCAGGTCAGGTTATCATCAGCAATCGCTTTCAGCCATTTGCTTTTATCCTTATCTAAGGAAATCCCAATGATGGTGAAGTTCTTATCCTTATATTCGTTGAAAGCCTTGACGACATTCGGATTCTCGCGACGGCAGGGCGGACACCAGGATGCCCAGAAATCCAACAAGACATATTTGCCCCGGAAATCAGAAAGCGATACCGAAACGCCTGCCGTATCAGGTAAAGAAAACTCCGGCGCAGTCTTACCAATCTGCACGTTTTCAAGCTGCTTGATGATGCCATCCAAATCTTTCACATACGGGCAATCGGCCAATGCCGGCGAAATCCGGGCGCGGGTCGTCTTCAAGTCGTCCAGCGGCAACTGATAGGTAAAATAGCGATAGAGGTAAAAGGCGGCGGCAGGCGAATCCGGATATTTGGCAATCAGGCTATCGATGTCGTAGCCATCCTCAAAAACCTTGTCGGCATTCTCCTGAAAGACGGTGTTTACCGGCGAGTTCTGTACCGTAATCGTTTCTCCGTCATCACCGATCTTTACATCCATAGTCGTATTCTCGACAAAGAGCTGAACCGGGTAATCCATATTTTCGGTTGCCAGACCAAACAATAATGGCTGGTCTACTTCTCCTTTAAACGTGAACTTCCCATCTTTCACCTCGGCAGTGTCGACATCAAAAAACATTTTATTCCGGAATGACTTGAGGTAGATTTTACCTTCCGGCATACCGGCTACCTCACCGTTTATCACATAACCTTTCGGCGTTTCCTGGCAACTTGCCAACGTTAGGGCCACCAGGGCTGTTACTGCTAATCGTTTCATTTTATCTGTTTATTTATTATTTAACTTGAGGATGATGATATCTTCCTTTCTTCAGCGTCTCCTTGCCATACTCGATTGCCCGGACGGGACAACGGTGGATGCAGGCGACACACTGCACACAGGTATTCGACCAGACCGGCTTCCCTTCCTGTAAGGTAATCGTTCCGGTAGGACAAATGCGTTCGCACAATCCGCAGGAAATACAGGCATCTGTCGCCCGGAATGAGTTTCTCCCGATTGCCAAATGGGCAAAAAGAGGATAGACAAGCCGGCTTTTCAGGAAAGGCATGCTTCCTTGCGTATATAAACCGGAATCTTGCCGACTACAGATCGCTTCAACGATTTCCCCGACCCGTGCAGGCGCTTCCTGCAACTTCCGCTCTTCCACCTCTTTACTGTCCACATCGAAACCGGGCAGCAGGATATAGTTGTTCGGCATAATCACGGAATAGGCGGCAGTAAGCGGTAAACGTCGTTTGCGCAAGGCTTTCTCCAAAAGCTGATCCGTATATCCGCATTCATCTCCACAAGTAGAAACGGAATATACGGGCTGTCCGGCATATCCTTCTAACACCAACCGGGAGATAAAACGGACCATCGGCACCGCCGGACCCCAGGAATGCACAGGATAGACAAACAGTATCTTTTCATCCCGGCGGAGCGGATAAACCAAGTCTTTGTCCTCCTTACGCAATTCATCTGCAATCGGAATCAACGGTTCTCCTAATGCCTCTCCCAAAGCTTTTGCCACCCAAAGCGAATTACCTGTTCCTGTAAAGTAAAATATCATATTCCTATTTTGTTTCAAATGCAAAAGTAGGTATAATTCAAGAATATATCTTACCCTTTTCTTATTAAGAAACCTAAATAACAGTGTTATGACTACAATGGAATTAAATTTAGGCTCACCCGCTAATCATTGGGGATAAATAAATTCATTATTTGGCAAAAGAGAGCCTGCCGCAGGGGGGCTTATTGTATAAAACGCATTTTTCAAGTCTAAAAGACATCCAAAACAAAACAAATGTTAATCCACTTTTTGGGCCTCAAAAAGGGGCTTTTTCCTCTTTTTTGAGCGTTTTCCGCCATTACGACCGTCCTCTTTGCCATTACGACCGTGCTAATGTGTAGTGCACTCGGCACCTCGCGAAGATTAGCACGGTCGTAATGGAGATTTGGACGGTCGTAATTGAAAAGAGGATCGTCATAAGGGCAAAAAGCCCCCTGAATTTCCTTTGGATATTTGGAACGCCGTCCGTTTTATTTTCAAATATTCGATTCTCCGGGAGTTAAGGTTTATCACTTTGCTGCCGTATCCAGTTCTCGGCTATCAAATTGCACGTTTTTTGGAATGGGCTCGGCACCTCATTTTATCTATTGTCATCCGATCAGGTTAAAACCATGAAAAAAGTCAATCCAAAATCGATCAGAATTTCGGACGAAATAGAAAAACGGCTAAAAAGGGGGTTATTGTAATCTTCGGGTTTGCGGAAGATTCGAAACTTGCCAGGTTTAAACTGATCTGTATCACCTACCTCATCCTTGTGTTTATCCCCAATGATTATCGGGTGAGTCTCCATTTCTCCATAAAGTTGTTTTCAGTATGTCAAAGATAATAGATTGAAAGCAAACCACACAACAAACAGAAAAACATCACTCAAACACAATCCTAAACCTCGTCAGTCCGTCCGCATACGTTCGGAGGGAGAAGGTGCAGTTGTGTTTTTGGAGGACTTCGCGAATGAAGATAAGACCGATGCCTTGACCGCCGCGCTTGGTCGAAAAGAAGGGGCTGAACAGCTTCGCTTCCGTCGCTTTGTCGATGCCTTTACCGGTGTCGGCGATTTCTAAGCAGACGGGATTATGCGACGTACGGATGTAGATATGGCCGTCGTGGTCGATCGATTCGGCGGCGTTCTTGATGATGTTGACAAGCACTTGCTCGAAAAGCGAATTGTCCAGGTCGACAATCGGCGAAACAGGCGATAAATCCATGACAATACGGATATCACGGTTCTGACAGATCGTCTCCATAAAGCGCTTGCAGGAGAAAACAACCGCGTTCAACGGCTGCCTCTTGGTCTGTGGCTCGGGGATGCGCACAACGTCGGCAAAGTTGGTGATGAAATGGCTCATGCTGTAGCAACGTTCGATCGAAACACGCAGCACCTCGCAGATGTCTTCCGTGTCTTGCATCTCGCTAAAGGTGGACTCGAGCGTGTCGAGAGTCGAAGTGATGCCCGCCGTCGTGTTGTTCACCTCGTGCGCGATCATCCGGATCACCTTCTCGTAGGCTTTCTTCTCGGCCTTGAAGACTTCCTGCGTCAAGATCTCGACCAGGTAGAAGGAATGATGGAAGCCACGGTCTACAAACGATGAATGCGTACATTTATATATGTTAGCATCGTTCAGGCGGACGGTCTGCGAATCGTACAGCGGAATCCGCTCCAACTCCGACGCGAGCGGAGAGTCGATTTCCGACAACCGGCACCCGGCGAGATCGGACAACGCGGAAACACCGAACATCTTGCGGGCTGCCGGGTTAGCAGAGAGAAGCTCCTTGTCCAGGTTGAGCATGATCACGCCCATCGGAGAGGCGTTGATCAGCAGGTCGAGGAAGTGGTTCTGCTCGCGGAGATGCAGGCGCTCGTTTTTCAGCTGTTCCATCATCTTATTGAAGATGTCGACGATGCGGTCCGCCTCTGTCTGCCCGACACGGCTCAGACGGGAACTGAAGTCCTGCTCTTTCAGCAGCTCCATACCGTTACCGATGATATGGAGAGGTTTGATGATGCGGCTGTAGAAAACAGCCAAATAGATAATCGTCAGCACGACAACGCCTTCCACAATGAAAAACATCTTGGACGAATCGGAATAGAAGGCATGCCAGGTGAGTATCGCCAGCACTGAGAGCAGCAACACGGTCAAGATCCAGAACAGTCCTTTTATCCTCATGCGCTTTCGGGATTATTTGTCAATGGGTATATCATACTTTTCGAGACGCCGGTAGAGGGCGGCACGACTGATGCCGAGGGCGGTCGCGACGTGCGAGAGGTTGCCGGCATGCGTCCGGAGAGCTTGAAGAATGGTCTGCTTTTCCAGCTCATCGAGCGTCAGCCCTTCGAGCGACGGCGCGGAGGGTGTCGCCTGCAGCGAGGGCGCATGCAGGCATTGGCTCTCGAAATCGGAGGCTTCGAGAACGGCTTTGCCGGACACTAATATCGTGCGCTCGACCAGGTTTTTCAGCTCGCGGATATTTCCCGGATAGGGTTGTTTCTGCAGGAACGTCAATGCTTCGGACGAGAAGCGGACGGCGGGCAGGCCATTCATCTCGGACTGCTTGTCGGCAAAATAACGAGCCAGCAGCGGAATATCGTCTTTACGCTCGCGCAAGGCAGGCAGGTGAATGGTGATCAGGTTGATGCGGTAGAACAGGTCTTCGCGGAAGGCACGCTGGGCAACCATCTCGCGCAGGTTGCAGTTCGTGGCGCTAACTACCCGGATATCGACTTTGCGGGGGCGACTGTCGCCCAATACTTCAAACGTCTGGTCTTGCAGGACACGCAGGAGCTTCACCTGGCAAGATAATTCGAGGTCACCGATCTCGTCGAGGAAAATCGTTCCTTTATTGGCCATCTCGAAACGTCCGGTGCGGTCAATATAGGCATCCGTAAAGGCACCTTTCTTGTGGCCGAACATCTCGCTCTCGAAAAGGCTCTGCGACAGGCCGCCGAGGTTGACTTTCACGAAGGGTTCTTTCGCACGTGGGCTGTTGGCATGGATCGCTTCGGCAATCAGCTCCTTTCCGGTACCGCTCTCTCCCGTGATCAGGACGGAGGCAGTTGTCGGGGCGATGCGCGAAACAGTCCCTAAGACTTCCATCAGCGGGGCGCTCTGGCCAATTATCTTGTCGAAATGGAATTTATTATCGGCATCCAGACGGTTCAGGGGCGTTTCCTGCTCCTTCTTCTGTTCGCTCAGCTCGAGCGCCGTCCGGATGGATTTCAGTAAAACGAGATTGTTCCAAGGTTTGGTCACAAAATCGAAGGCGCCGGCCTGCATCCCTTGCACGGCAAGCGAGATGGAGCCCCATGCCGTCATCAGGATCACAGGGACATCGGGTCGGAAGATTTTCACCTGCTTCAATAGTTGTATGCCTTCCTCACCGGTGGTAGTCAGCGTAAAGTTCATATCCATCAGGATAAGCTGCGGAGCTGTCTGACGCACGACAGCCAAGGCTTCCTCCGGACCCGGAACGGCTTCCGGCTCGAATCCGGCCCGTTTCAACAGGAAGGTCAGCGAAGAACGAACGGCAGAATCATCGTCTACTATTAGGATCATTGTTGTTTATATTATGTTTGTATTACCAGACGCAGATTTCGCAGACGACGCAGAAGAACGCAGATCATTTATTGTTTTAAAAGGGAATAAATAAATCTGCGTTCCTCTGCGTAATCTGCGCCCGTCTGCGTCCGGTAAATATTTGCAAATTTACGGAATTAAATCGATTACCGCCGTACGATCTCTTCGAAATCGGCATCGAGGTTGCGGTCATTGATGAAATCGTAGAGGGTGACGCTACGGATATTATAGTAATAATTCCAATAGTCGTAGAGTTCCTGGATATGCTTTTGCTTAGCTTCATCCTTGGACTGCTGCGCATCGTTCAGGTCCAGAATGTTGATCTTGCCGATCATGAATGTTTCGATGGAGGTCTTATACCGTTTCTCGGCGATCGCATCGGCTTCCTGGGCAATCTCCAACTGGGCTGCCTGGTTGTTGAAGTTCTCGACCAGCAGGAAGATGTCCTGGTTGAAGCTAATCTCTTCCTGACGTATTTTGGAAAGAGTCACATCGCGGTTGGACTCGGCGACCTTCACTTTCCCCCGGCGTTTGCCCCAGTCGAGGATCGGGATCGTCATGCCGACTTCGACCACCTGGTTTCCTTTCAGGCGGTTGTAGGCGGCATCGAACGTATGGTCTTTCCCGGTATATCCGATGGAGGCGAACAGGTTGATGCTGCGGCGGTTTCCTTTTGCGGTGGCAACGGCATAGTCGGCTTCCAACTGGCGGCGGCGTATATTTTTGGCAAACGAATTATTTTCCTGCGCTTTCTGTAACACTGCCTGATAGACCATCCGGAGCGAGGGAGCCGATTCGGGAAGGATCGGCTCGATCACTTCCTGCTCGCTCAAGCCCAAGAAGGCACGGAGCTGAAACATATTGGCGTTGAGATTGGACTGGGCTTCCGTCAGCTTCCCTTTCATTTGCAGGGCCGACAGCTTCAACTGCATCAGCTCGCTTTCGGAGATGTGCCCGATCTTGCGCTTGGCGATGGCTATCTCGTAGAGCTTGTCGGCGTTCTCGAGGTTCTGGCGGGCGATCTGCAGGTTCTCATCGGCCAGCAACAAATTGAAGAAGTAGCCGATCGCATTGAGCGTGACAATCTCCACGCTCTCGATATAGGCGGCTTTCGCCTCCTGGTAGCGGACAGGCTCGATGCGGCGTTTCCATTTCTGGTCGTTCACACCGAATATCGGCTGCGTCAGGGTCAGCCCGACGGGTACGCTCATATATTCATTGAAGGCGCCATGGCCTAACTGGCGGTTGAAATCGAGAGAAGAGTTGAGCGATATCTTACCACCGGTCAACGCGATATTCTGGTCGATCGAAATCTCGCCGTTCAGCCCGAGCGCGTTGTTCTGGACAAAGGTGTACGAACCGTCGGACTGCTGGTATTTAGAATATTGCTTGCTGTAAGAAGGCAATGTCCCCTTGAAGTTAATTTCCGGCAACTGGTCGGCGACGTGCGTACGGTATTCCCAATAGGCCGTCTTCAGTTCGTTGAGGGCAACCGCCGCATCGACTGACTGCAGCTGCGCCAGGTTGATCGCCTCTTTCAGGGTCAGCCTTATCGTATCTTGTTCCTGCGCCTGCAGCCCGATGCCCGGCAACAGGAAATAAAGAATGGCTATATAGATCTTTTTCATCGTAATAAATGTTTTGCCATTCTTCTGGCAAAAGCTATGCCAAAATGATATACAACTGATTATCTGCATTGTATAATAAATATCAGTGTCCGAAAATGAACACTGTGTCCGTTTTTGAAGTATTATTCATATCTTTGCGACAATCTCTCAAAAACAATAAATAAGATGAAAAACAGCGGCTTCACTTTTCGTAAACGACTGGCCAGTTTCCGGTACGCTTTTAATGGTATCCGTTTATTGATACAAAAAGAACAGAACGCATGGATACACTGTTTTGCTGCTATTTGTGTAGTTATAGCAGGCTTTTTCTTCGGTTTATCCGAAGCTGAATGGATAGCTGTTATCATCGTTATTGGAGCCGTATTGTCGGCAGAAGCAGTCAATTCCGCCATAGAATCGCTTGCTGATTTGGTCTCGCCCGAATACAACGAGGCCATAAAAAACACCAAAGACCTCGCAGCCGGAGCTGTTTTAATTATAGCGATAGCTGCCGCAATAGTCGGATTTATTATTTTTCTCCCTAAACTCGGTGTTTTACCGGCTATTTAAAATAATAATCCGTTATTTCATTGTTTTACAATTCTCTTTGTTTATATTTGTGCCATTATTAACAAAATATTAAAACAGGAGATTATGGCACGCACAGTAAATTATCCGAAAAGGGCAGAAAAAATCAAAGAAATGATCGATGATTTAGTAAATGAAATGGGACATTCTTCACGCTCGAGAATGATGAGAAAAGACAAAATCAAACTCATCGATATCGACTTTGATAATGTTGACGTCGTAACATTGATGCAGGTACAGGCTCGTATCAGCCGCATCATTCTTGAAAAAAGCAAATAAAAAAGAACAAGAACATATCTATAAATGAGACGAATTATCACCCTGGTTTTCGTGTTATTCGTTTGTTTATCGGGGAGAGCGCAAGAGGTTGAAATAAGCGGAAGTCGCAAGGCTGTCCGTACATCCGGTGATGTGCTGGCATTCGTAACGCCGGCGGCAAGCTTGGCCACCGTATTGGTGTTGCAGGATTGGCAAGGATTGAAGCAAGGCGCTTTGGCAGGAGTTTCTACTATAGGTATGACGTATACCCTGAAATATCTGATCAAGAAAGAGCGCCCGGACGGCAGCGACAACCATTCGTTTCCTTCGATGCACACTTCGGTATCGTTTACGGGGGCAGCGTTTATCCAGCGGCGTTATGGCTGGAAATGGGGTATTCCCGCTTATGCGGTCGCTTCGTATGTAGGCTGGAGCAGGACGTATGCTAAAAAGCATGATTGGTGGGATGTGGTGGCGGGAGCCGCTCTCGGAGCAGGAAGCGCCTATATCTTCACCCGCCCGTTTGCTGAAAAGCACAATTTATCTATCAGCCCGGTAGCAAGCGATAAACATTTCGGAATATATGCTTCCATGACTTTCTAAAAGAAACAAGCCCGGTCCTGCAATCACTGCAGCGCCGGGCTTTTAAACAAAAACAAATAGTGTTTATTAAAAAGCTATTCATAGTGCAGGGCTTCTGCCGGCGCCATCTTCGCAGCCTTATCGGCCGGAAGCCAGATTGCAGCCACAATGGCCACAGCCAGCACAACCCAGGTTAAACAGTTGGTCAGGATGAAACGCAGGACTGTCCGGTCCGGAAGATAGGTCACCGACGAACTATTGCCGCCTCCTAACGTATCGATCAGCCCGAGATACACGAACTGCATCTCGACCAGCACAGCCGGGATCATCATCACCGTCAAAAGGCAGATACCTTCCCACAACAGCATCTTGCGTATATCGGCACGCGTCGACCCCATCGCCATACGCAGGCCGATCTCTTCGCGCCTCACCCGGATACGATACCAGAACGTCCCCATCACGCAAAGCATGATATTTATCAGGAAAAAGAGCGTCATGGCGGTTCGGATGCGGACACTGCTCGTCATTCCGAAACTGAACTCCGTATCTTTATTGATCCGGTTATAAGATTTCACCCCTTTCAGGTAGAAATTGCCGATACGCAGTTCCCGGCTCATCGCATTCTTGAAATCTTGCAGGAAACGGGCATCCGGCACGGATTCGCGGGCGCGGACGGCGATCTCCATTCTGTCTTTTATGTTATCGGCATTGATCCGCTCGGCCCGGTAGAAAGTCAGCTGGGGACGTTCGTAATCGAAACGCTTCGTATCTCCGATCACGCCCTTCACGATGTAATTATAGGAATCCGGCTGACGTGGGCTTTCCAATATCTCTCCGACGGCATTACCATCCGGGAAGAAGGTCTCGGCCGACAAGCCGCCAAGCACGATCGCTTTCGGGTCCGACCAGTCGAAGTCGGCCACAGAAACCGGTTTGCCATCCCGTGTCGTATAGCGGAAGACCTTCAGGAAGTCCGTCTGCGGATCAAACGTGAGAACCTGCCCGCTTCCCTCGCGCGTCGTATCCCGGCGGCTGCGGAGCCAATTACCGGAATAGCTTCCACCACCCGGCGTGCTCCAGGTCGTCAGGACGGCAACTTCCTCGACATCCTTATAATCACGGATGCGGTCAAGCAGGCGGTAATAGTTGTTTTCAAGGGCGGTCGAGTCGCTTTCACCCGGTTGATACTCCGGATGTTCCGGCGGGAAAAGCGCCACGTTCACCTGCCAGGTGTTGTTCAGATCGCGGTTGGAAGGCAAGCTCTTGTTATATTCCAGGACAAAGAAATAATCCACAATGTACCAAAGCAGGCAAAACACCAGCAACAACTCCACTCCGATCCAGAGGTTGGCCCGTCTACGGTTCCATAACTGTTTTAATATATGTTTCAACATAATGCTACTATTTTGCGTTCAACGAATAAATGATCTGACGGTGTGAAGCTCTCCAAGCAGGTATCAGCGCAGAAAGCAGGTTCAGCACGAAGCACACGAAGAGGGCGATGCCGAACACCTGAAAGTTCATCAGCATCCCCGGCGTAAAGACCACATCGGCTCCTTCCGGCAATACGTCGACAAAGGTCGCATCGAGCTGCAAGATCCAGTCGCGGCTCAAATAGATCAGCAAATAGGAAAACAGCAGCCCGAACAGCCCTCCCAAAAAGGTGAAGAGGAAGTTTTCCGAGATGATCTGCCCCATCAGCGTCCCGGTCGGAGCACCGAAAGCCCGCCTGACGCCCATCTCGGCCAACCGCCGCTCCATACGCGAGTCGGTCATTCCCGAAAGGCTGACGGACGGCACCAGCAGCAGGATCAAGACGATCAGCCCGTATTGAAGGAGCAGACTTCCGAAATCCGGAGCGCTGTTACTCCAATAGCGGAAAGTAGACTGCCAATAATAGTCCGGCTGTCCCAAAGCAGTGAACGTACCGCCTTTCAGCGATTTCCCATAGCGTTCCACCCGCTCTTCCGCCTCCTGCTTCAAAGCCTTCAGGTTCGTGTCGCGTGAAGCGAGTATGTAGGCGTTGAATTTACCCAATACTCCGGTATTGTTCCAGCTATCGTTCGGCTTATAATCATCGGCCACCGTGTAGGGGAACCAGATCTGTGCATAGGTCTTCTCCGTCACTAACGAAGCGTCCTGCACAATGCCGCATACACGGTATTGCCTGAAGTTAACCGAGATATACTTGCCCGTGGCCTCCTCGTCACCAAAGAGCCGGTGCGCCAGGCTCCGGGCGATGACAGCTGTCCGGATAGCCGACTGCTGATCTGCCTCGGTGAAAGCTTTCCCTTCGAGGAAGCGGAAAGGGAACACCCGCCAGAAGTCCGTATTCACAAACTTCACCGTCACCGGCAACTGCACAGGATCACCTTCGGGCTGTACTAAGAACTCGTCGTCTTCTCTTGCCATCAATGCGATTGCCTCCACGCCTTTCAGCGACCCGAAGCAGGCGTCGATCATCCCCTCAGAAAGCGAGCTGCTGGACTGCCCGCCTCCTTCACTATTAAACGTCCCGCTCTTGGCGACCAGAATCCGGTCGCGGTTCGTCTCCGGATAGATATTCGCTACCCTCATATAGAAGACAATCGACAGCACCATCACCATCGACACGGACAGCCCCGTCCCGACAACATAGATCAGGCTGAAGAGACGTTCTTGCCGGATCAGGTTCCAGGCTTGTTTGAGATAGATTTTCAACATATTGTTTGATATTAGATATTTATATGATAGTGTGTCAAAAGTCCTATTTATTACTCATAGTGCAACGCCTCCGCCGGTTCCAGCCGTGACGCCTTACGCGAAGGATACCAGGTGGCAAGGAAAATAACGAACGCCAGAACGCTCCATGTCAGCAAGCTGACTGTAAGGAAACGTCCCACGCCAGCCGCCATGACCGTTGTCGAAAGCACGTCCATCCAAACCAGATTCAGGCAGACCAGCAACGCCGGCAACATTGCAAGCGTCAGCAGTAACAACCCTTCCCCAATCATCAGCCCTTGAATGCCAGAACGGGAAGAACCGACAGCCATACGCAAGCCCAACTCGCTGCGCCGGCGGCGCACCCGGAACCAGAATGTCCCGATCACCGCCAGGAAAACATTCACCAGAAAGAATGCACCCAGAGCCGAGAACAACTTCCGGCTGCCCGTCTCCGGCGAGTTTGCCAGATAATCGGCACGGACCTTCTGATAACTTCTGATGTCCGACACCCAGAGGTTGCCCGCCATTAACTGCCGCTTCATCTCCCGGAGGAACTTCCCGGCATAATCTGCCGAAGCGATGCCCGGACGGGTGCGGAAGGTTATTTGCACATTCGTCAGATCCTCTTCCACCATCTCCTCCTCACCCGCCAGCTCGGGCAAACTGAAAAGGCCGAAGGCAACATGCCGATGACCGATGCTATACTCATCATTGCGCACAGGTTCCGTCACCGCCACAATATGCCTGGGGACCGAATCGCCACCGGAATACAACTCCGACCCGATCACATCCGTACGGCCGAACAGCGTCTCGGCTATGCCGGCTGAAATCACGATATCCGTCGTATTCTTCATGCCCGGCAACTTTGCGCCCAGCTCTTCCGGCGAACCGCCCAATATCGAACCGATACCGAACACCCGGAAATAGTCGGGCGAAACCAGCATATAACGGATATTAAGCCGTGTGGAATCGCGCCAGACCCCGTTTCCTATATTGGAGTGCGTATAAGGCAACGAATAGTAGGACAGCCCGACCACCTCCACATCGGGATGCTGGCGGATGCGTTCCACGATACGCTCGAGGTTACGCATCGGTTCTTCGCTTCCTTCCTCATACTCGATGAACGAAGGATTGTCCGACGAACGGAGCGAAACGACCGCCTGATACACATTGTCGAGCTTATACCCCACCGGACGGTGCATCAATACACCCTGCATCAGGAAATAGTCAGTCATGAACCACAGCACCACGAACACCACCAAGAGCTCCGCCAACACCCACGTGTTGCTCCGGAACTGCGACCAGATCAATTTCAATATATGTTTTATCATAATCGTCCGATTTTAAGCATTTAGTGCCTCTGTTATATTCACCTTCACCGCACGCCAAGCAGGAACCATCGAAGAAAGCAGGTTCAAGACCAGACAGACCACAAAGGCATAGAGAAAGACTTCCCAGTTGAGCAACATCCCCGCCGAAAGGAAAATCGACCCGCCCGTCCCCATCTGCATCGCAAAGACGCCGGACGACAGCAGGAGATTTCGAAACAGGAACACCAGCACGTACGAGAACAGCAGCCCCGCCACTCCGCCGGGCAGCATCAACAGCATATTCTCCACGAAGATCTGCGACATCAACGTCCCACGCGGTGCACCGAACGCCTTGCGGACACCGATCTCCGGTATACGGTCTTGCATGTGCGACGTGTTTAGCCCCGACAGGTTCAATGCCGGAACGAGGAGGAAAAGCAGCAGGACGATCGACAGCGTCATATAAGTCTGTTTCACATCCATCCGGAGCAAGCTGCCGACCATCTGGTCTACATAAGAGACAGGATCGTTGCAAGTCACCTGCCCTTCCGTCAAGGTCGTGTTATAACGTTTCACCTCCTGCGCCAATTCGTCTTTAAGGAGACCTATGTCGTCCGCATCGCGCAGCAGGATATTCGCAACCAAGATATTGGCCGACCCTTCCTTCTCATCCGCCATCTTATTCATAATGACAGCCATCGAAGTATAGGGGATCCACACATCTGCACACACATCGGAAGCAACGCCGGACACATCCGCCACGACTCCGCTCACAATATATTTCACATCATTGATCAGCACCGTCTGCCCTGTCACCTCTGTTTTCCGGAACAGCTTCCGGCTCAGCGACTCCGTAAGCACGGCACGCGGCAGGCCGGACTGGAAATCGGCCTCCGTAAATGGTTTCCCCTCCTCAAACGTAAAGGCGTAAACTCTCCAGAACTGGTCGTTGCATCCCATGAGGCTGACTTTCGGTGCCTCATCGTGCCCCGGCGCCTGCATGAAGACATCGCCCACCGTGAAAGGCATCATCTGCGTCATAGTCGCAACAGCGACAGCTTCAGGTGTCTTCAGGTTATACATGACCTCTTTCGCGAAGCGAGGACCGACGCAGCTGTTGAGGTGCCCTTTGTCGTCATTCATGTTGAAGGAAACATTCGTCACGTAGCACATCCGGTCACGGTTCACCTCCGGGGCGATATTGGCTGTCCGGATATGGTAGACCACCGCCATCACCATGACCATCGAGATCGCCAGTCCCGTCCCGATGATATATACGGCGCTGAAGAAGCGATTCTGCTTCATCAACTGCCAGGCTTGTCTGAGATATTGTTTATACATATTACGAATTATAAGTTACATCACTTGCCGTCCGTCGAAGAAGCGCACTGTGCGTGAGGTTTGCTTGGCCTGCTCGTCGTTATGGGTTACCATAACGATGGTGCGGCCGTCTTCCTTGTTCAGTTTGTGGAGCAGTTCCATGACTTCGGCTCCCATTTTGGAGTCCAGGTTACCGGTCGGCTCATCGGCGAGGATGATGGCGGGGTTACCGACGATGGCACGGGCGATGGCGACACGCTGGCACTGACCACCGGAGAGCTGTGTCGGGAAATGGCGCATACGGTGCGAGAGGCCGACCTTTTCGAGCACAGCTTCGGCAGCGGCACGGCGTTCCTTGGCACTGACCTTGCGGTAGAGCAACGGAAGCTCGACGTTATCGAGTACGTTCAGCGAGTTGATCAGGTGGAAGGACTGGAAAACGAAGCCGAGCTTCTGGTTACGAAATGTCGCCAGCTGCTTGTCGTTCATGTTGACGGTGTTAGTGCCGGCGATCTCGACAGATCCGGAAGTCGGGGAATCCAGCAGGCCGATGATGTTCAGCAGTGTCGATTTACCACAACCAGAGGGGCCCATGATACTGAGAAACTCTCCTTTATTGACTGTCAGGTTCACATTTTCCAAAGCTACCGTCTCGATCTCTTTCGTCCGGTAGATCTTCTCAAGATTTGTAAGTGTAATCATAATCGTTATTGTTTGTTGGGCGGGATGAGCCGACCGTTGTTATTATATTCTGTGTTTAACCGGGATCGTTCACCCGGTATATCCTCCGATAGGCAAATTGCGTGCCAAAGAAGTAAATTATTATTAATCAATTATTTTCAAAACAAGACAGTGTCCGATATTGAACACATTGTCCGTTTTTGTGTTATTCATCGTGCAACGTGTCTGCCGGCTGCATCCGCATGGCGCGGAAGGCGGGGAAGCCCATGCCGATGACGACCATCAGGCCGATCATCACGAGCGTCAGTCCCATGCCCCACAGGATGCGAGCAGCGATGGAGAGTTGCATTTCGGTCTGCGTCGTCACCTCCATATAAGCCAGGTTGGCGAATATGATAGCCGCTGGGACAAACGCGATCCCTAACAGGACGAAACCCTCGGTGAAGAGATGCCGGAAGATATTGCGGCGCGAAGCTCCCATCGCCATACGAAGGCCTATCTCCGAGCTACGCTGCTGGGTGCGGAACCAGAAGGTGCCGATAATCCCTAAGAAGACGTTGAGCAGGAAGAAGAGGATGCAGGAGGCGTACATCCGGATATTATCGACCCAGGAACGGAGGAACTCGTTCCGGTAATAGGTCATCGGAATCACTTCCTTCAGGTAAATATTGCCGAGACGCATCTGTTGCGACATCTCGCGGGTGAAGTCGTCAGCAAAACGGCTGTTGTCCGCCGCAGGCTTCACACGGATAAAGAGGTTCAGTACGTCAGCCACCCCGGCACTCGAATTGCGGAAAGCCTCCTCCGTTCCCACCGGCTTATAATAAGCATAGTCATAACTGCTGAAATCAGCGTAGCGCTGCGGCTCGGAAACAGCCCCGATGCGATAGGCCATACTATCGGTACGGCCCTGGTCGGTGATCCATATCTCCTTCCGTTCCGCCTTCCCGGCATCGCCAAAGAAGGTTTCGGCAACGGTTCCCGTCACCACAATTTGGTTGTCACGCAAAGCCTGTTCCAACTTTTCCCACGATTCTCCGTGTGCCGTCTTCACCCGGAAGACGCGAAAATAGGCGGGGTCCACATGGCGCAAATAACCTTGACGGGCCAATGAGTCGTTCTTGAAGGTGGCGAAAGAGTTACTTCCCCTGTAATGGAAATGGTTGTTGCTGGTGTAGCAGACACTCTCGACCGATGGATTATGGGCCAGACGATCATAAAGCGTCAGGAAATCGCCCCCACCGTAATG
This sequence comes from Parabacteroides acidifaciens, assembly GCF_003363715.1. Taxonomy (GTDB): domain Bacteria; phylum Bacteroidota; class Bacteroidia; order Bacteroidales; family Tannerellaceae; genus Parabacteroides; species Parabacteroides acidifaciens. The sequence goes on along the minus strand of NZ_QREV01000004.1, from coordinate 55,571 downwards.
GCTATGGATGGCGGTCGTGTCATAGTCGACGCTACTCTGCGGAACCGTTGCCAGCCGTACGTGATAGACATGCGAGATATCAAAACCCAACGGCCTTTCATATTCTTTATAATTGACGTACAACGTATCCACCATATACCAGAGGAAGACGGAGACGACTAACAGTTCCAGAAAGATAAGCACATTACCCTTGCGCTCATTCCAAAGTTGTATAAAGATCATTCTTAACATAAGGCATCAATTGTTTATGGAGTCTATAATATTCACCTGCGACACCCGCCAGGCCGGAATGCCGGCCGACATAAGATTCATCACCAGGCAAAACAGGAAGGCTGCGAGAAAGACATAGCCGTTAAGCATACCACCCGACAGACCTGCGTCGCCCAGGGATGTGACCAGCAACCAGTCCCGCAACAGCCAGATGGCAACGTACGAGAAGCAAAGCCCCAGCAACCCGCCTACCAACGTAAAGACCAGGTTCTCGAACAGGACTTGCCCGATGATATTGCCTTTCGACGCACCGAAGGCACGCCTCACACCCAACTCGGCTATCCGCTTGCGCATCCTCGACAGGGTGATGCCGGAAAGGTTAAAAGCCGGTACCAGAAGCAGGATGAAGAGGATGATGCCGTAACGGAGAAAAGCGCCTGCCATATCCGCCTTCCCTTCGTTGCCTCCGTTTAGCCACTCCATAATCTGCGAATTGGGCTGATATCCGATATCAGCTTTACAATCGGAAAGGGTGGAGTTGAATTTTGCAATACGGCTCTGCACTTCCTGACAAAGTTCTTCCTCCGTAACACCTTCTTTCAGTAGGACACAGCAGTTGAAATGTCCGTTGATGCCTTCGGACCAATACGTATTGTACTCCGTACCTGCCGTATAGGGAATCCACATCTCCGCCCATGCCGTGTTAGCAAAGCGGGAGACGTCTTTCACCACTCCGCAGACGCGGAAAACATTGAAGTTAAGTTTCATCTCCTTCCCCACCGCCCGTTCGCTGCCAAAAAGAGCGCGGGCGACATGCTCGCTCAGGACTACCGTACGGATGCCACTGTCGAAATCAGCTTCCGTGAATGGCTTGCCTTCGATAAAGTCGAACGAGAAGAGCTTCCAGAAAGCAGGATCGGTCTGGATCACTTTGCCGTTGCTGCTCTTCAAACCGTCCATGCTGAGTGCAGATTGATTATTCCAGCGGTCCCGGATAATGGCGGTCGTCACTTCTGCACATTCCAGGGGATAATAACATTCACGGATGAGCGGCAGTCCTATGCTTCCGAAGGAAAGGCGCCGCCCGTCGTCTTTGCCCACTGACATGGCAACGGAAAGATAATACGTCCTGTCCCGGTTCACCTCGGGACGGAAGCCGGCAGTCTTTGCTATATACAAGATCACGATCACCATGACCATGCAGATCGCCAAAGCTGTCCCAATAATGGAGATCACGCTCAGGAGCTTGTTTTCCCCGAGTAGCCGGAAGGCTTGTTTGAGATATTGTTTTATCATATTATAGTGTTTTTGCAGTGTTTATTCATAGTGCAACGCCTCCGCTGGCGCCAGCCGGACTGCCTTGCGGACGGGGAACCAGATGCCGATGCAGATCATGGCGGCCATCAGCAGGTAAGTCAAGCCAAAGGTCACGAGGAAGCGCATTGCGGTGAGTGGCTGGCGATACGTATCGAGCCGGTCCATATACACCATATTGAAGGCGAAAATGATGATCAGCGGCAAGGTCAGTGCCAACAGGCAAAGGCCTTCGGTGTACATATAGCGTTGGAGTGTGATACGGTGGGCGCCCAGCGCCATGCGGAGGCCGATCTCGCCCTTGCGGTTCTGCATCCGGAGCCAGAAGGTACCGATAATGCCGAAGAAAACATTCACTAACATAAAAGCCATCAGCGACATCTTGTTGCTTGCCTCCCGTTCGTAATATTCGAGGTGGCCTTCACGAAAGTAAGAGATGGGGGTGACACCGTAGACGTAGAGGTTGTTCACCGTCAGCCGGTCGCCCATGCCGTCGAGGAAGCGGTTCATCTCGTCCTGCGTGTAAGCCCGTTTCATGCGGACGCAGAACTCGGCCCGTTCGGCTCCGAAACCACTAACAACCGAGTTGAAGATTTCTCCTTCGAGACATTGGTAAAAGCTGGCTTCCGGACGTTCGTATTCGTTCGACCGGATGGAAGTGGAGACAGCGGCGATCTCAGAAGTCTGTTCGTTCTCGCTATGGTAGACGCGGCGGCCGACGATGTTGGGGGCTCCGTGATAGAAACCTTCTGCCATCTCCGGCGTGATCACGATAGCGTTGTGGCGGCCCTTGATTTTGTCGTAGACCTGCCCACCGTCGTTCGTTTGGATGCGGAAAAGGCGGAAATACTCAGGCGTAACGTTGCGCATCTGAAATGACTCCATCGTCTTGGCATAGAGGGTATCGCCATCCACCGGCTTGACGGGACGCCAGGAGTTGCCGTTCGAATAGGGACAGGAGTAGAAGGTGACGCAGACATCCTCGACCTCGGGGTTCTGTCGGATCTGGTTCATCAGTTGTGTAAGATCTTCGGGATCGGACGAATGGTAAAGCGAATCGACGACGTAACCCGGCGCCTTTGCATTCAGTTTGCCCAGCTTGAAACGCCAGACGTTCTCGATGTCGAATCCCAGCGGGGCGTGATAGGTGCGGTTGTCCACCCAGAAAGTATCCACCATCACCCAGAGGACGCCAGCAACAATCAGCAGTTCCGCAAATATCCAGCCGTTCGTGCGACGCTGGTTCCACATTATTTTCAGTATATGCTTGATCATGAATTATGAATTGTGAATTATGAATTATCGTTGTCTTTTAGGGCATCCACAATCTGTTCCCTGGCAATGCGGATTGCCGGCAGACCGGCACTCAGCAGGTTGAGCAACAGAGTGAAAAAGAGGGCAGCGGCAAAGAGAGCGGGTTTGAACAGCATCTCGAACGTAATCACCATCTCTCTGGACAGTAAGAACGACTTGCAAAGATGAAGGAGCACGACGGAGAGGATGATCCCGATGATCCCTCCTATCATCGTCGTAATCAGGTTTTCACACAACACCTGCGTCAGCAGACGCCCTTTCGTCGCCCCGAAAGCTTTGCGAAGCCCCATCTCGGAACGGCGTTTCTGGACAGACGACTGGATGACACCCGTCAGGTTCAACGTCGGTACCAGCAAGAGGAAGAGCAGCAAGGGCACCTTCTGGGTCAAGTATTCCAGCCAGCCGACTTGTATGCCTCCGTTCATGTCGTTCGAGCCCAACGCCACATCCACACGGGAGAAAATGTAGTTGATTCCCAGCACAAAGTCACGTCCGCCAGCATTATATCGGGCGACCGCCTGCTTGATCTCCGCACGGATAGCATCGAAGTCGCCGGAGCTATGCGCCAGGATCACAGCCTGGAAGTTGCCACAAACGCCTCCGCACGACTGATTATTCACGTAATTGGTATTACTGGTATAAGGCACCCAGACATCGGAATAAGCACTACCGGCCGCCCGCGAAGGCTCTTTCACCACGCCTGTAACCGCATAAGAAACATATCCCATCTCGATCTCCTTCCCGACAGGTTCCTCCGAGCCGAACAGTTTGCGGGCCAGCGTATTCGTGATTACGGCACGGGGCAGGCCCGAACTGAAATCAGCCTCCGTAAAAGGCTTGCCGGAGAGGAAGTGGAAGTCGAAGACTTTCCAGAATCCGGGATCGGTATAGCAGATCACATACTCTTCGAACAACCGCCGGTTCGGCAGGGAAACGATCGACCTGTCCTTTGCCATAGCAGTCACAGACTCGGGTGTCTGAAGGGGATAAAGACATTCCTTCACGACACCGTCCGACATGGCTGTGGAGTTACGGTTGTTCGGATCGGTTTGAGAATCGGCCCGTATGCCGAGGATATAAAGCATCCTGTCACGGTTCGACTCCGGCCGGAAGCCGACCAGCCGGATTTGGAACTGAAGCACAACCACCAGTATCATTGCGATAGAGAGGGCTGTTCCTAAAATCGAGATCACGCTGGTGAGGCGGTTCTCCTTCAGCATCTGAAGGGCTTGTTTGAGATATTGTTTGAACATGTTCGTCGTGTTTTATTCGTAATGCAATGACTCGGCCGGATCCATCTTCGCGATCTTCTGTGCCGGAAACCAGATGCCGACCCAGATCATGCCGGCCAACAGCAGGCAGGTTCCGCCAAAGGTAACCAGGAAACGCCACAAGGAATAAGGCTGACGATAGGTGTCCGGCATATCGAAGTAAAGCATATTGACAATAAAGATCAGAACCAATGGCACGGTGAAGGACAACAAACAGAGACCTTCCACATTCATAAATTGCTTCAGTTTACTCCGGGAAGCTCCAAGAGCGGCACGCAGACCAAATTCGCCCTGGCGGTATTGCGTACGAAGCCAGAAGGTCCCGACAATACCCAAAAAGACGTTGAGCAACATGAAACCGATAAGAACAGACTTCTTCGTCAAGTTATCCGTACGGGGTTTCAGGAAAGAGGTCCGCATTTCCTGCAAAGGCGTTATGCTGGAGACATAAAGGTTATTCACGGTCAGACGGTCGCTCATCTGCTGCAACAGCGCCTCCATATCTTCCGACCGGAAGCCGTCTTTCATCCGGATGAAACACTCTAAATTCTGCGCCTGCGCCCACTCGACAGTTTCAATGATATCCTTATCACTGCGCCACAGGACATAGAAGCAAGGTCTGCTCTTATCATATTCTGTCCGCCGGAGCGGAGTGGAAACGGCAGCCACAGTTATCGATTCTGTAGAAGAACTGTTCCATTTCACCTGTCTGCCGATTCCCGATTGCCCGTTCCAGAAGTCTCTCTCCAGATCGGCGGTAATAACAAGATCACCCGTATGCTGCTCTACGATCGGACGCAAGGGATGCCCCTCCTGATCCGTGATTCGGAAAACATCATAATAGGCAGGCTCTACCTGTAAACGTTGGAATACATCGGCCTTCTGAGTCGTATCGGCTTCTGCCTGGATCAGGTTAACCCAGGATGTATTCCAGGAATAAGGACAGGCAGCTATGGCGAGGCAGGCATTTTCCACTTCGGGGTTCTGCCGCAGGTTATCTGCCAGACGTATCACATCTTCCCCGTCAGACGTCTGGTGGAGCTCATCAGGAACATAACCGGGTACATCCGGGCTTATCTTCCCGAAATTTACCTTGTAGACATTTGTTATATCAAAGCCTAAAGGGGTTTTATAGGTACAAATATCCACAAACAGGGAATCCATCATAACCCAAAAAATGGCTACGACCAACAGCAGCTCCATAAAGATCCAGACATTACTTCTGCGCTGGTTCCATATTATTTTCAGTATATGCTTAATCATCGTCTTATCGTATTAATGGTTTATCTATTATCTTCTCCATCTTTCAGAGAGGTCACAATCTGTTGCCGGGCGACCTGTACAGCCGGAATACCGGCCGAAAGCAAATTGATCAGCAGGCTGAATAGCAGAGCCAGTAAGAAAATAGCAGGCTGAAAGATCATGTCACCGCTCAACAACGTTCCGCTGTCCTTCAACAGGAAGTCTTTACAAAGCGGCAGGAACGACAACGACAAAGCCAGCCCTAAAACACCTCCCAAAAGGGTTATGACGCAGTTCTCATACAACACCTGGCGGACAAGTACCCCGAAGGTCGCTCCGAACGCCTTGCGCACACCCATCTCCGAACGCCGTTTCTGTACGGAAGACTGCGTTACACCCAACAGGTTCAAGGCGGGGACGAGCAACAAAAACAGCAGCAAGCCGCCTGTCTCCATCAGATAGTCTTTCAATTTCACTTTACGTTGCCCGATAGAACCGATCGCGACATCAAAACGGGTGATCGGGTTCTCGAAGAAGTTGATCTGTGCATCTTTCTTTGTGCCATTGTAGCGGGCCGTCTGTCCGAGCAATTCCTGGCGGATAGCGTCGAAATCATGGCTATCCTTTGCCAACAGACATACGGAGAGCGATCCGGACATATTTTCCGAATAAACATTCGACATCAGGATATGATCGGATGTATAGGGAACCCACACGTTTCCATAGGCCGTATCGGCCGCCCGGCTGACGTCTTCCACCACGCCGCAAATCGTATAAGTAGCCAAATCGATGATAACAGGTTTCCCGACGACATCGGTCGTCCCATACAGATGCTTCGCGATACTTGTCGACACGACTGCCTGCGGAATGGCCGAATCAAAATCAGCCTGTGTAAAAGGCTTGCCGGCCACGAAGCGGAAAGAGAATATCTTCCAGAAACCGGGGTCTGTATATTTGATATCATAGGCCTTATACATCCGTTTGCCCGGTATGGAAAGCGGTTTCGCCTGTGAAGCATATCCGGAGACAGCTTCAGGCAATTTCAGGGAATAGAAGCATTCCTTTACGGCTTCGGGCGACATATTACCGCGGTTCCAGCCGTCGTTCGACCGAACTTCCGTACCGCTGTCCACATACATCATCCTGTCGCGGTCATTCTCCGGATAGAAGTTGGCGAACTGTATCTGGAACACCAGTACTACCACCATAATCATGGCAATGGAGATCGCCGTACCGGCTATGGATATGACGCTGATGAGACGGTTCTCTTTCAGCATCTGAACGGCTTGTTTAACGTATTGCTTAATCATGTTATTCTAATTTCAGTTTGTTCTTGTCTTTATAAGCATTCATATCGGAAACTACGACTTGGTCGCCTTCCTGCAGGCCACTGACCACTTCCACGTATTCAAAGTTGCTGTCGCCTAACTGCACCTTGCGTTTGAGCAGCTGATCGCCGTTGACGACAAAGAGTTCGTATTCCCCTTTCCCCACATAATAGGAGGAATTGGCAATGCGGAGCACATCGTCTTTCACAGCGTTCATCACGTAGACGTCTGTCTTCAAACCGGAGCGCAAGCGCTTGTGGTTGTCCTCATCCAACTGTACGGTGAAGGAGATCACCCCGTTTTTCGAGAGTGGCGTGACGTCGCTCACCGTACCGTCCAGCTTGTCGCTGCCAATCTTGATGACCGCTTTACTGCCTGCAGCAATGCGATCACCATAGGTGTCGGCAATCTCACCCTCGATCTTGAAATGGGACAAGTCGGAAACGATTGCCACCTTCGCCCCCTGCCCGATCTGCGAACCGATCTCGTTATTTACATATGTCAGGATCGCTTTGCGGGGCGAACGGATCTGGGCATCGTCCAGGGTCCGCTTGGTTTCGGCAAGACTTTTGCGGAAGATATTCAGTTCCAGTTCCTTTACTTTCAAATCTGCTTCAGTCAGGGCCTGTTCGTTCGTGTACTTCTGTTCATCTTCTTTCAGTTTAAGAAGGCTCACGTTATAATCGAGTTCCACTTGGCGGACCTTATCGGTCGTACCGGCTCCGAGGCTATCTAAATAGCGTTCATTCCGGAGTTCCACGGCCTTACGGTCCAGTTCCATGCGGGAGACTTTCAGGTTCATTTCCATTTCCGACAACTTGTTATGGTTCACTACACGCTGTTGTTGCAGTTGCAGACTCTTCATCTGTTCCTCATCCAGTTGCTTTTTATACTCTGTTTCGGCGCTCTGCAAATCCAGTTTCAGGATAGGCGTGCCGACATCCACCGAGTCACCGCCACGCTTGTAGACTTCCACGATACGCGAGTTGATCGGCGAGTTGATAATCTCTTCAAACGCCGGGATCACTTTACCGGAGGCGCTAACCGATACTTCGATCACGCCCTTGTCGACTGTCGAAATGTTCAGATCCTTCCGTTTCAGACTCGTCTGAAGCATGGAGATCACCACCACGACCAGGACGATAAGACCACCGGCGACTGCTCCTATTTTGAGAAACTGCTTGCGTTGTTCTTTCTTCTGTACTTCTTTTGATATCTCTCTGTCCATATTTTGTATTGTTTTAATTCACGTTTACCGGCATTACTGTCCGGTTGGCATCTACAGGGCAAACTCCGTGCCAAAAACCTAAGCAACTGATTTAGTGGAAATATCCTCCCTGAATAAGTGTTCAATATCGGACAGTGTGTTCGGTTTTGAGAGAACTTTTCCCTACTTCCCCTTGTTTATCCCCTAACAACTTAAAATGATAAATTATGAACGCTAAAATTTCAATCTTTACACTCTTCACAAGTCTCACCCTGCTCTTTACCGGCTGTGACAGGCACGACCATGACATCCCCGGCGGCATCGAGCCGCCCGAAACCATTCTGAAAGCTTTCGATGCCAAATATCCGGATGCACGCGACACGGAATGGACCGTCAACGACGATTATTACGTGATCGACTTCAAAAACAATGCCCTCGACAACACCGCCTGGTTCGACCACTTAGGTGTATGGGCGATGATCAAGACGGAATTGCCCCTCAACCAATTGCCCGCCCCCATCACGGCAGATATCCGGCAAGGGAAATACGCCGGCTGGAAAATAGAGGAAGCCGATACGATCGGCCGGGCCGGCATGGGAACCGTCTACAAAGTGGAAGTGGAAAAAGGACAACAGGACACAGCACTATATTACACGGCATACGGCGACCTGATCAAAGCCGCAGCCGATAAAGACGATGCCGACCAGCCGGTCACCATCCCGGAAAAGGTCGTCAACCTGATGGAACAGACATTTCAAGGCGCAGAACTGTTAGATATCGAAAACACGACTTTCGGCGTACAACTGGCCGTATTGGACAAAACCGTATTGAAGATTGTCAAACTAACCCAGATATACACCTGGGAAAGCACAACCTGGAAACTCTCCAAGCAGGAAGTCCCATCCGTTATCATGAACGCATTCAGGACTTCCGAATATAGGAATGACACCGTGGAGTCCATCTATATGTATGTAGACGCCAACGGTGCCTTCTATAAGTTCAATGTGGTCCACAACGGACAGGCTGTCACAGTGGAGTTTGATGTATTCGGAAATATTGTTACAAACAGAAAGGGTAATATTTCATAAATAAGATGGCTTTTTTATATTTCAAATATGTTAAAACTGACAATAACCCCCTTCCCGGGATGTTTTTCTATTTCGTCCGAAAAGTTGATCGATTTTGAAGTGACTTTTTTCATGGTTTTAACCTGTTCGCCTGACAACAGAGGAGATGAGGTGCGCAGCCCATTCAGGAAAGGGTACAATTTGATAGCCGGAAACCGGAAACACCGGCAAAGTGATAAAGCTTAACTCCCGGAGAATCGCCTGTAGCAAAACGAAGACGGAGGGCGTTCCAAATATGCAAAGGAAGTTTCAGGGCCTTGTCGCCATGACGACCGTCTTCATCGCGATAATGACCGTGTTCATTGGAATGGCGACCGTCTTCATAGGGTACGGCGACCGTCTTCAGGGCGATAAAGTTCCGGGAAAATGAAATAAAGGTTGACTTCCCGGCAATAGACTCCCTGGAAAAGGGCTTTTTCCCCTTTTTGGCGGTTAAAAAGAGGATTAACATTTGTTTAAATTAGGGGCTCTTTTAGGGCCTAAAAAATGCGTTTTATACAATAAGCCCCTGGATATTGAAAAAGTATCCATGCCCATCCATTCGGAATTTCATGCCCATGCAATCCGATTTCCATGGGCATGAAACGTGAATCATAACTGAACCGATAAATCTTCATTTATTATTCGCTGATCAGTTCTATCTTCGCACTCTTCACACCCGGAGCCGAAGCCTCGAACATGATGACGCCCGGCTGCTCTTCGGTCTGCACGATAGCGGTCAGCTGTCCTTTGAACAGAGACATTTGCGGGGCCTGGAAAGATTCGAGGGAAGCCGCATCGCCATTGGCAGCCGCACGATAGGTGCCGGCACCGCGCACATTGAACTTCACCTTATGGGTGGCATCCGGACAAAGGTTGCCGTTCTTGTCGACAACACGGACATTGATGAAGGAAAGATCCTTGCCATCGGCCGTCAGGCGGTTCCGGTCGGCTGTCAGTTCGATATGGTGAGGCTTGCCGGCCGTGTGCACCTCTTCTTCGGCAACGGCATTGCCGTCCTTGTCATAAGCAACCACTTTCAGCGTTCCCGGTTCATATTTGGTATCCATCCACATCAGGCGGTAGCGCTTCTGGCGTTCGAAACTCTTCTGGGCGGCTTCCGTATAGCTGCTGTCCAGTTCCACGCTCAGGTCTTTCGTGCGTTTGCCCTGGCTCTTGCCATTGATAAAGAGTTCGGCGGTAGGATAATTGGTATAGACGAAGACGGGTGTCACTTCTCCTTCACGTCCGGGCCATGTCCAGTGAGGCAGGATGTGGAGCGTACGTTCCACCTTGTTCCAATGGCTGCGGTAGAGGTAGTAACGATCCTTTGGAATACCGGCCAGGTCGATGATGCCGAACAGGGAGCTATGGCTTGGCCAATCCGTATAGTACGGAGTCGGTTCACCCAGATAGTCGAAACCGGTCCACACAAACTCGCCGATGCAATACGGCAGGTCTTCATGCTGGATAAAGTCGTCTTCCGGCAGGTTGGACCAGCCGCAGTGTTCCACGTCGTAACCGGAACTCTGGTGATCGTCGTATTTCGCCATTGCCTTACGTTCCACCGGGAATTTATACACGCCGCGGGAACTGACTGTCGAGGCCGTTTCGCTGCCTAAGATGATCCGCTGCGGCAACTTCTTGTAGTTGACCTTATATCTGAACGGGCGGTAGTTGAAGCCGGCCACATCCATGACGGCGGCAAAGTTATTGTTCACCACGGCATCCGGGGCATCCATCCCTTGCGTTACCGGACGAGTCGGGTCTTCGCGGTGGCAGATATCCTGCAATCTTTTGGCAATCTTGCAATCTCCTTCGTTCCACTGATTAGGCACTTCATTGCCGATGCACCACATCACCACGCTCGGGTTATTCCGGTAGTGATGAACCAGGTTTACCAGATCTTTCTCCACCCATTCATCGAACAGCAGGTTGTAGCCGTTCTTGCATTTCGCCACGTTCCATTCGTCAAAGCTCTCCGCCATAATCATCATCCCCATTTCGTCGCAGGCCCGGATCAGTTCGGGAGCGGGCATATTATGGGATGTACGGATCGCGTTGCAGCCCATGTCTTTCAGGATACGCACCTGGCGGCGGATGGCTGCATCGTTAACAGCTGCGCCCAACGGACCTAAGTCATGATGGTTGCAGACGCCCTTAAAGACAGTCTTCACACCATTCAGGAAGAAACCTTTGTCAGGAATAATCTCGATCGAACGGATGCCGAACGGTGTGGTATAGATGTCTTTCAGCTGGTCACCTTCATAGAGGCGGGTTTCAGCCGAATACAAAGCCGGCATATCCGGCGACCATAAAGACGGGCTCTGGATGATAAATTCCTGCTCCGCCTGATCGTTGTTGTATTTCATCTGTTCAAGAGAGGTGCGGACAGCCGTCAGCTTCTGCTTGTTCGGATTCCAGACGCTGGTCTCCACGCTGTATTTAGCAGGATCGGCCCCTTCGGGAAGCACCACTTTGGTACGGATGTTCACTTTGGCAAACTTCTCGTTTACCGAGGGAGTCGTCACGTAAGTTCCCCAAACCGGGATATAGGCGTCGTCCGTCACGATCACATGGACATTACGATAGAGTCCGGCACCGGGATACCAGCGGGAAGACTCCGGCAGGTTCTCCAAACGGACGGCTAACGTATTTTTCTGTCCGGCTTTCAGATATTTCGTGATATCGAAATGAAACGAGTTATAACCATACGGCCAGTAGCCGACCTTCTGCCCGTTGATGTAAACATTGGCATGGCTCATCGCCCCGTCGAACAGGATCGTCGCCCGCTTGCCTGCCTGGAACTGCGGAACCTCGAACTCGGTGCGGTACCAGCCCACACCGACGAAGGGAAGACCGCCGGTACGTCCGGCATGCTCCATCGCTTCCTTCTGTCCGTCTTGCGCAATCGCCACCTCCTGTTTATCGTTCTGGGAACTGAAAGGGCCGTAGATGGCCCAGTCGTGCGGGACGGTCACAGACTGCCACTTGCTGTCGTCGAAAGCAGGCTTTATAAACTCATTGTTATCCTCGCGGGTGAACTTCCAGTTTTTCTCCAACAAGAACTCATTACGGACCTGCGCCGTCATTGCCGACACACACCCGAACAACCCTACTAAAGCTGCGAAATAGATTCTTTTCATTTGTATTTAGTGTTTTTGTAGTACTTAGCAGGACAAAAATAACTAAATTTGCGACCTTTACAAACTAAATCTGCATTTTACAGCCATGTTGTTACAATTACTATTCGTTTTAATTGCAATTATAATAGGAGCCCGCCTCGGAGGCATCGGGTTAGGTGTATTGGGCGGTCTGGGATTAGCAGTCCTTACTTTCGTATTCGGACTGGAGCCGACTTCCCCACCCATCGACGTAATGCTGATGATCGTAGCGGTCATCGCGGCAGCCAGTTGTATGCAGGCAGCCGGCGGCCTGGACCTGATGGTGAAGTGGGCGGAAAAGTTGTTACGCAGGAATCCTTCCAAGATCACGATATTGAGCCCGTTAGTTACATACGTCTTTACTTTCATTGCCGGAACGGGGCACGTGGCCTATTCCGTCCTTCCCGTGATCGCAGAAGTCGCAACAGAGACAAAGATTCGCCCCGAACGCCCGTTAGGGATTGCCGTTATCGCTTCCCAACAGGCCATTACCGCCAGTCCGATATCGGCGGCAACGGTGGCTCTGCTCAGTATGTTAGCGGGATATAATATTTCATTGATGAACATTCTGATGATTTCCGTTCCCTGTACACTGGTTGGTGTTCTGGCTGGTGCATTCTATTCCCTCCGCGTCGGAAAGGAACTGACGGACGATCCGGAATACCTGCGCCGCGTCGCCAACGGAGAGTTTACGAATGACAAATATGTGTCAAAAGGCGTCGAGAACCATCGTGCCGCCCTCCTGTCAGTGGTAATCTTCATTACGGCGACCATCGGGATCGTCCTCTTCGGTTCGATGGATTCATTGCGTCCGGTGTTCGCGCTGGCCGACGGGGCAACCCGGCAGATGCAGATGGCGCATATCATCGAGATATTGATGCTTTCGGCCGCCGCCCTGATCCTGCTCATCACCCGGACGGACGGGATAAAGGCCGTACAAGGTTCTGTCTTCTCCGCCGGTATGCAAGCGGTAGTTGCCATCTTCGGTATCGCCTGGATGGGCGACACGTTCATCGGCGGGAATATGGCCGAACTGAAAGGTTCGATCGAACATATCGTGACGGAAATGCCCTGGCTGTTCGGTCTGGCCCTGTTCGTGATGTCCATCCTGCTGTTCAGCCAGGCTGCGACTATCCGTGCATTACTGCCGTTAGGAATCGCCCTCGGCATCTCCCCGTATATGCTTATCGCGCTTTTCCCGGCTGTAAACGGTTACTTCTTCATCCCGAACTACCCGACAGTCGTAGCCGCCATCAATTTCGACCGTACCGGAACAACCCACATCGGCAAATACATCCTCAACCATTCGTTCATGATGCCGGGACTGATCGCAACCGGGGTGTCGGTGGCGTTGGGGCTGCTGATGATACAATTGTTCTAACTGATCCGAGATCTTCCCGACCGGCTATCAGAGTATTTTTGTTACTTCTAAACGATATTATACATTAAAGGTAATGATAAACGTACTTCCCTTGCCCACCTCGCTCTCCACGCGGATCGTGCCGCCGTGCGCTTCGATGAAGTCTTTGCTGATGGCGAGGCCGAGGCCGCTCCCTTGTACTTTTGTGCCGGGGACACGGAAGTAACGGTCGAAGATACTTTGATGGTAACGGGGATCGATGCCTTTGCCGAAGTCCCGGACGAATATTTCCACCGTCTTGTCTGCCTGGCGTGCACCGATAATGATACGGCCGTTCTCCGGCGTGTAATGGATAGCGTTGGAAAGGAGATTTGTCAACACCCAGGCGATCTTCTCGCTATCGACAAAGAGTTTGGAAATCTTTTCCGGATATTCCACCTCGATATGGCAATTGAAACGCTCCGCCTGTACCCGGTTCGCCTTGATAGCATAATCGATCAGTTCAATCGGCTTCGTGATCTTCGGATTCAGTTGCAGTTTGCCCGTTTCCACCTGCGTCATCTTGAGGAGTTCGCCGGTGATTTCGAGTAGGCGGTCACTGCTTTCCTTCATGCTTTCGGCAAGCGCCTTCTGTTCGTCGTTCATGTCTCCCACCCGTTTGTCTTCAAGAAGTTTCAGGCTCATTAAGATGGCCGAGATAGGAGTTTTCAGCTCGTGGGAGATGGTGGAGATAAAGGTTGTTTTCGCAGAGTCCAACTCTTTGAACTCGGTGATATTCTTCAGGAGGATGACATCGCCGGCATACTCGGTTTCGCGTCCGTCACTGTCCGTCACATGGATCGGGATGTATTTTGCCTGGAAATAGCTTTCTTTATTGTCGGCATAGATCTTCAGAGGCTCCTTCTTCTCGTCGGGCTGGATCAGTTCGCGAACCAAACGGCGGAGCAAGTCATTTTTCAACGCCAGCTCGGCTGCGGACTTTCCCATCACGTTTTCCCGTTTTAAATTCAGGATGGTGAGTGCTTCGTCATTCGCGAAGAGGATGGAACGGTCGCGGTCGAGCCCTATGATCGGTTCGGTGATGCTGTTGACAATCGCTTCGATGTATTTTTTGGCTTGGATGATATCAGCTAACGTACTCTTCCGGTATTCCGTCAGCCGTTCAGCCATCCGGTTGAAGGAGGCGGCAACTCCGGCGAACTCCTGATTATCGCCTAAGTCAAGCCTCTTTTCGTAATTATGGTTTGCGATCTCCATTATGCCGTCGGTCAGTTTGCGGATCGGCGTCGTGATGGAACGGGGCAGGCGGATCAGGAATGCAAAAGCGATCAGGATACAAGCCATCGCAATGATACATATCCAGAGTAATGCCTGGTCCGCCGTATGCCCGGCAACCTGGCTTTTCCTGTAGATCGTCGCCATATTAAGGGTCATGATGTCATTGAGGGCTGTCCGGACACGCCGGATAGTCGTGTCGTTCTGGTTACGATGCATTGCCTCATACTGCGTGATTAGATGCGCCGTCGCCACGTTTTCGTCGACCTCGGTGATATTCTTCTTTTGCAGTTCCAGGTTCCTTTCGAACTCCGCACGTGCTGTCGGGTCCGTCTCAATCCGTTCGAGGGCATCCAGCATCCGGCGGGAATAGAGAAGCGAATTATAATTATCCGCCAGGATGTTCTGCGTGTCGGCAGACATATCCGTAATGTTCTTGACCGCCACACCGCCAAGCAGGACAATCAACGTAAACAACAAACCGATACCGGAGGTCAGTTTCGTTTTTATTTTCAGACTAAAGAGCTTATCCATACACTATGCTATTATTATCAGGTCAATATTCAACTGCGACAAACTATTTAACAAGGTCCTGTACTGAAAGATCGACACCAGTACAGAACGAAGGCCAAACGAAGGTTTTCCCACGCACACCGTTGTAATCTGTTTCTCCCTGCACACTTGCACGATACTTTCCGGGATGTTCTCCGATTGGATCTGGATCACTTCACCGCCCAGCTCGGTAGCCAGTTTGAAATGGTTCGATAGATACCGCTGGTTAGCCAATGGTATCCTGTCTATACTTTCACGCGGAGTCTGGACATACAGGACAAAAAACTTCGAATTATACCGCGTAGCCAAGCGTGCAGCCTTACGGATCACCTTCCGAGGCGCCTTCTCGTGGCTGCTGATGCAGGCGAGGAATCTTTCATGACGGACGCCCGTATTGACAGGGACAGAGTTTTCAACCTTCTTTTCCACCCTCAAAGCCACCTCCTTCAAAGCCAGTTCGCGGAGCTGCAGGATGTTTTCGGACTTAAAGAAATTGTTCAGCGCCGTCTGCACCTTCTCCGGCTTATAAATCTTACCGGCTTTCAGGCGTGCCACCAACTCGTCGGCGGTAAGATCGATGTTCACCACCTCGTCCGCCTGCTCCAGCACACTGTCGGGGATGCGTTCCTTCACCTCGATGCCGGCGATATCCTGCACTTCTTCGTTCAGTCCTTCGAGGTGCTGGATGTTGACGGCGGTAATCACGCTGATCCCCGCCTCCAGAATGTCCATCACGTCCTGCCAGCGTTTTTCGTTCTTGCTGCCCTCCACGTTGGTGTGGGCCAGTTCATCGACGATCACCACTTCGGGGCGGATGTTCAGGATAGCGTCCAGATCCATCTCTTCGACCTCCTTGCCTTTGTAAAACGACTTACGGCGCGGGATAAGGGGAAGCCCCTTAACCAACGCCTCTGTCTCGGCCCGGCCATGCGTCTCGATGTAGCCGACCTGCACATCTATCCCGCTGCGAAGCAACTCGTGTGCCTCCGACAACATCCTGTACGACTTGCCCACACCGGCAATCATGCCGATGTAGATTTTGAAGTTACCGCGACGGGACTTTTTCAGCAAATCCAAAAAGTGTTGTACGCTCTCTTCTCTGTTCATTTGCCTGAATTACTGTTTACGGTTTCAATGTAAAGCCGAAGACCAGGTGCGCATCTTCCAACCGGGGATTCCAGATGGCCTGTGCAAAAATAGGTAAAGAAAACGAATCCGTAACCTTTATCGCGGTAGTTCCTTTCAACGCCACGTTCGTAACGGCAAAGCCGTTGGTATAATACTGGGGTGCCTTGTAAGGGACCAACCCGCAGGTGACGTTCAGATCGACACGTTTCACCGAGAACGGATAGTTCAACTCGACGTAAGAGGAATAGTTCTGACCGCCCTCCGCATCCTTGTCCTGTCCGGCAAACATCGTGTACCAAGCCACCGACAGCGGGAACTTCTCCACGGGAAGGGTGTAAGCCAAGCCTGCCTCAAAGTGATGTGCCGTCTCATGGCTCTTAAAGTTAAAGTACTTGTTAGCCCCTTGTCCGCCCCACCAGAGGTCGGCGACAGACAAGGTCAGGCCGGAATTGCCGAACGTATAAGCGGCCGTCAGGTCGATTTCCTTGTTGGCAAGTCCTTCCGAAGCCTGATACCCGTCGAAGTCGGTCGATCCCCAGGCTGTCAGCGAGAAGCCGGCGATGCCGAAGGAAAATGTAGGCTGGAAACTGGCACCCGTCTGGTACATACCACGCCAGATATAGGAGCTGACCAGGTCGCCCTGGACGTTGAATGTAGCTCCGCTTTCGTCATCCTGCGCTTTTATCATCCCGAAGGAGCAGAAAGAAACTGTTATTACTGCGGCTAATGCCTTTTTAATTATTGCGTTCATATTTTATTCTTATTTGGTTTGTTGATTACTTGTTTCCAACTTCTCTAAAGCCACGTTCAACTTCAGGACATTGACTTTTTCCGGGCCGAACAATCCCAACAGCGGACCTTCGACATTCGCGTTGACAATGGCCATCACCTTTTCCGGAGAGATGCCACGTGCATCAGCTACCCGTTGCACCTGCGCATAGGCGGCTTTCGGGGAAATATCCGGATCGAGGCCGGAGCCGCTGGCGGTGACCATTTCGGCAGGAACCTGTTCGCGTTTCAGGTAAGGATGATGCACGAGGAAGGTGTCGATACGCGCCTGTATGTCCGCCAGATATTCTTCGTTGGACGGTCCTTTATTGCTGCCCGCCGAGCTGGAAGCGTCGTAGCCGTCACCCGCATGCGACGGGCGGCCCCAGAAATAAATATCCTTTGTGAATTGCTGCCCCACGTTGGCTGCGCCTACTATACGGCCGTTCAGTTCGACCACATCGGCATTGCCCTTATTCGGACCGGCTACCTGCGCAAAAAGCCACAGGATGAAGATATAACTGACACTGAAGAGGATGCAAAATGCAATCGTCAGCTTGAATGATTTAAACAGATTCGATATCATATGATTTGATTTTCTTTACGTTCTTAATTGCGAAACACCCGCTCCCGCCCGGCAGCCTTTCCGGATCACGCAGAAACATCCGCCAGGCGGCGCGCAGTGTCAAGAGATATTTATACTTAGAAAAAAAGAGAGACCATCATGTCGATCAACTTGATTCCAATGAACGGAGCGATCACGCCGCCCACCCCATAGATCAATAAGTTACGGCGCAGTAAGGCCGAAGCCCCTATAGGCTTATAAGCCACCCCCCGCAAAGCCAACGGAATCAGGATCGGGATAATGACGGCATTAAAAATCACCGCACTCAGGATCGCACTTTCCGGACTATGCAAACGCATGACGTTCAGAGCCGCCAACTGCGGGATCGCCACCATGAACAGGGCCGGAACGATTGCGAAATATTTCGCCACATCGTTTGCGATACTGAAGGTCGTCAACGTACCGCGCGTCATCAGCAACTGCTTACCGATCTCCACAATCTCGATCAACTTCGTCGGGTCGTTGTCCAGGTCCACCATATTGCCGGCTTCCTTAGCCGCCTGCGTACCGCTGTTCATGGCTACACCGACGTTTGCCTGCGCCAGTGCCGGGGCGTCGTTCGTCCCGTCGCCCATCATAGCCACCAGTTTGCCGGCTTCCTGTTCTTTCCTGATGTAGTTCATCTTATCCTCCGGCTTGGCTTCGGCGATAAAATCGTCCACACCGGCCTTTTCGGCGATATATTTAGCTGTCAAAGGGTTATCACCCGTCACCATCACCGTCTTGACACCCATCTTGCGCAACCGTTCGAAACGCTCCTGGATGCCCGGTTTAATGATATCCTGCAACTCGATCACACCGATGATGAAATCGTCTTGCGAAACCACTAACGGAGTCCCGCCGTTGCCAGAGATCTTCCCGACCAGTCCGGCCACCTCCTCCGGGTACTTGTTTCCGGCCGCCTCGCTCATTCGGCGGATGGCATCGAAAGCGCCTTTGCGGATACGGGTTCCGTCTTTCAGATCGACACCCGAACACTTCGTCTCGGCAGTGAATCTGATCATCCGGGAACCCGAAGTGCTCAGATCGCGGATGCGGATGCCGCGCTCGCGTCCCAGTTCGACGATCGATTTGCCTTCGGGCGTCTCGTCCGACAGGGAAGCCATCAGGCAAGCCTGTACGAAAGAATGTTCGTCGACCCCGGCCACCGGATAGAACTGTGTCGCTTTACGGTTGCCGATCGTGATCGTGCCGGTCTTGTCAAGCAACAGGGTGTCTATGTCGCCGGCTGTCTCTACAGCCTTGCCGGATTTGGTTATTACGTTGGCCCGCAAGGCACGGTCCATACCGGCAATACCGATCGCGGACAGCAGCCCACCGATGGTAGTCGGGATCAGACAAACAAACAGGGAGATGAAGGCCGCAATGGTGATTTGTGTTCCCGAATAGTCGGCAAGCGGCTTCAACGTACCGCATACAACCACAAACACCAGTGTAAAACCGGCCAACAAGATCGTCAAAGCAATCTCATTCGGCGTCTTTTTCCGTGAAGCGCCTTCCACAAGGGCGATCATCTTGTCGAGGAAGCTCTCGCCCGGCTGTGTCGTCACCATCACCCGGATCTGGTCGGACAGCACTTTCGTACCACCCGTCACAGAGCTCTTATCGCCCCCGGCCTCACGGATGACCGGAGCCGACTCGCCCGTAATGGCACTCTCGTCGATCGAAGCCAACCCCTCGATGATCTCGCCGTCGGAAGGGATCGTGTCGCCAGCCTCGCAGATAAAGACATCGCCTTTTTTCAACTGCGAACTGCTCACCGTCGTGACCGTACCGTTAGCATCCACCCGTTTTGCAGGCGTCTCCTCGCGGGTCTTACGCAAGCTGTCGGCTTGCGCCTTGCCACGTGCCTCGGCGATCGCTTCGGCAAAGTTGGCAAAGAGCAGCGTCAGGAACAGCACAATGAAAACAACTATATTATACCCGGCCAACCCCTGTGCGGTATTGCCTGTAGCCGCCGCCCAAACCGTCACGATCAACATCACGAAGGTCACCACTTCGACGATAAACATAATCGGGTTGCGGAACATCGTCCGGGGGTCCAACTTGACGAACGACTGTTTCAGGCTTTCTATAACAAGCTCCTTCGGAAACAAAGAAGCAGATCGATTCTCTTTCATCGTATTACTTTTCAATTTTCAATACTCGATATTCAACTTAAAGATAAATGCTAAAATATTCGGCAATCGGCCCTAAGGTCAGTGCAGGGAAGAAAGACAGGGCAGCCACGATAAAGATCACGCTGAAGGTCATCACGGCAAATGTCGCAGTGTCCGTCTTCAATGTCCCCGCACTTTCCGGTATAAACTTCTTCTGCGCCAGCAGACCGGCAATGGCAACCTGTCCGACGATCGGGAGGTAGCGCGAGATGATCAGCGCAAGACCTGTCGTAAAGTTCCAGAACCAGGTATTATCGCCAAGCCCCTCGAAGCCCGAACCGTTATTGGCGGATGAAGAAGTATATTCGTAAAGCATCTCGCTCAGCCCATGAAAGCCGGGATTGTTCAACCAACCTCCCTCCGCCTCCACGAAGGCCGGATTATAGACGTAATAATAGCAAGCCACCGCCGTACCGATCAGGATCACAAACGGATGAGCCAACGCCACGATCGTGGCGATCTTCATCTCACGCGCCTCCACCTTCTTCCCTAAGAACTCAGGCGTACGGCCGACCATCAGACCGCTGATAAAGACGGCGATAATCAGAAAAGCATAGTAGTTCATAAATCCTACCCCGACGCCGCCGAACCAGGTATTGATCTGCATGTTCAACATCTCCATCATCCCGCTTAGCGGCATCGTGCTGTCGTGCATCCCATTGACCGAGCCGTTGGAAGTGACTGTCGTCGTACAACTCCACAGGGCCGTGGCGGCTGCACCGAGCCGTGTTTCCTTGCCTTCCATGGCTCCGGCTGCCTGGTCGATCCCCATTTCAGCGATCTTCGGGTTGCCGTTCATCTCGTAATAGGTATTAATACCCACACTAACCAAGTAGGCAAAGAGCATGACACCGAAAATCGTATAAGACAACTTCTTCCTTTTCAGATAGAATCCCAATGCAAAGACCATCGCCATCGGGAGGATCAGGATCGCCCAGCATTCCACCATATTGGTCAGATAGGTGGGGTTTTCAAGCGGATGCGAAGAGTTTACGCCGAAGTAGCCTCCCCCGTTTGTCCCCAACTGCTTGATCGGGATGATGGCGGCGGCAGGACCTTGCGAGATTTGTTGCTCATGGCCCTCCAATGTCGTAAGCTGCATCTTTCCGTCGAATCCCATCGGCGTCCCTTGCAGGATCAGGATAAACCCGACAACCAACGACAACGGCAACAGGATACGGGTGCAACTTTTCATCAGCAAGTCCCAGAAGTTACCGATCGTCTTCGTCGTCTTGGCAGCCATCGCCTTGAAGATACCGGCAAGGGCGGCCATTCCCGTAGCGGCCGTAATGAACTGGAACAGCATAATGACGAATAATTGCGTGAAATAGGTCAGCCCGCTTTCTCCGCTATAATGTTGCAGGTTACAGTTCACCATGAAGCTGATACATGTATTGAATGACAAATGGGACGACTGTCCGGCATTGCCATCCGGGTTCAGTGGCAGGTACTGTTGCGTCCATAGCAGGATCATACCCCAAAAGAACCAGAAAAGGTTGACCGTCAGGAGCGCCTTCAGGAAACTTTTCCAACTCATCTCCTCCTTCGGGTCGATCCCGCAGATTTTAAAGATCCATCTTTCTACCGGGGCCAGAAAATCAAAACAGGTTTTCTCCCCTTTATATACCTTTGCAATATACTTACCTAACGGATAAGCTAAAACGACCATCAAAATGATCTGGATAATGCTACCTAATAATTCCGTATTCATCTTTTCACCTAAACTAATTGTTTAAAACTTTTCGGGCCTGACCAACACATACATCAGATACCCGAAGATAACCAAGCAGAGTACAAACAGTGCTGCAAACATAATCTTCCTCCTTTCCTAAATTTTCTCGAACCAATCCACACACTTAAAGAAAAACCAGTAGCAGGCCACCCCCACCACGCACAAGAATCCAAAAGACACAAATTCATTTTCCAACATATCAAAATACTTTTAGAGTTAATACTATTCATCGTCTCGCCGTTCTATATGCCAACGGCGTGCCAAAGAGGAGGAAGTTTTGATTAAGAGAAGAATATCAAAGAGTTAAGCTTTCAGTATGAAATTTCGGGACGATGCAAACCCTTCCATTTTGAAAAGGTTGCCTTTCCAGAATGGAAAAGTTTATCATTTCGGTAGTATATGGAATAAATGTTGTAAATTTGTGATATAAAAGATATCAAAGTTATGGCAGAGCATACTCCTGTTTATATTAAAGAGGTCGGGGTGACTAATTATAGATGTTTCACTGGCGAAAATAGGTTCAAATTTGTTGATGAAAATGATAACTGGTACAGATGGACGGTCTTTCTTGGGGATAATAATACAGGAAAGACGAATCTTTTGAAGGCTATTGCAAATATGGAACCTCATTTTGATCCCAAATCGAAAAATTACACTATTGAACCTTATTTCCTCGTTGTTAATGTATCCTCTGATACTCTTGTTGGAATAAGTACTATTCCTGAATTATGTAATAAAGCTTCTAAAATAAATAACACAGCTGATTATGACTTATATATTGCCTTAAAATATAATGTGGAAAATCCTATGGAATCATATCTGATGTCAGGAAATTCTACTTCTGGCAGGTGTAAAAATCTTTTGATTTACGGATATGGAGTCGTTAGAAATATCGAGAGTAAAGGAATTAATTCAAAAATAGATAAAATATCCAACGTAAGTAACTTACTTCATACTACAGATCTCCTTAACTTCGAAGACTGGCTGTTCCAATTAGATTATGCAGCGAAAAACGACAGCGCACCGATTGAGAACCGCCAGAAAGCCATTGAACGAAGAAATTTATTAATCTCTATATTAAAAGGTGATCTTTTCCCCGAAATTGAAGATATCCGTTTTATCTCGGATGCTAATCTATACAACTATATCGAATTTCGAACAAAAGACGGTTGGCATAAACTTTCTGACTTAGGCTACGGCTATCAGGCAACCTTATCCTGGATGGTCGACTTCTGCAAGAAGCTTTTCGACCGTTACCCGGATAGCCCGAATCCTCTCAAAGAACCCGCCATCCTTTTAATCGACGAAATCGACCTGCACCTCCATCCGCAATGGCAGCGTAGCATCATCAAATATCTGTCCGATATCTTTACCCAAACCCAATTTATCGTGACAACGCATAGTCCCTTTATCATCCAATCGATGGAAAAGGTCAATCTTTATGCTTTGCAACGCGAGGGCGATCATACGAAAGTCAAACACTTCGGTGTCCGCTCCTTCATCGGTTGGCGGATAGAGGAAATCCTCAGTGAGATCATGGGATTGGAAGACAATATACAGACAGACATTTATCAGGAGCTAATGAAACAGTTCGAGGCGGCAATCGATACCGACGATTACAAATCCGGTAAAGAAGCCTACGACAGACTCATGAAGATACTTCACCCTCAAAGTGAAGAAAGAAAACTATTAGACATCCAATTCTCACAACTCATACCAGATGATCAAGCTTGAACTAAAACCCAAACCGGAAAAACTTACTGACGAACTGGTCAAATCCAAAACCGAAAAATACAATGCCGACAACACGCAGCAGGTATGGAACATTGACTGGTTGAAAGTCGCTATTGCCGACCTCTCGTTCGGTAAATGCTGTTATACCGAGATACGTCTCGGCGAGGAAAGCAAGTATATGGAAATAGAACATTTCCATCCTAAAAGCCGCTATCCGGATGAAGTATTGTTGTGGGGAAACCTCCTGCCAAGTTGTAAGAAATGCAATGCGACAAAAGGCGAACACGACACCATAGCGGAGCCGGTCGTAAATCCGTTCGAGGATGATCCGAAAGACTTTTTCTATATGGAAAATGGTTTCTACCGGGTAAAAAACAACTCCGACATCGCCAGACGTACCATCCGGAAATTAGGGTTGAACGATATCGAACATTTCGTCAAACCCCGCAACCGAATTTATGAAAAGATAAACGGGACACTTTCTGATTTGAAAGAAGACATCCTCGCCTCATCCGACGAAAAGCTACCGACATACGCCCGGCGGCTCAAACGCCTGATGAAAGAGGGACGCAGACAGGAAGAATATGCAGCACTTGTTTCGACAACCATTCTTTCCAGTCCGGACTTTACGGAGATAGAAGATTATCTGACCGTGAAACGATATTGGGATACAGAATGCGATTCTCTAAAAAGCGAGCTACAATATTGTTCCCTGACACGCTGAAAAAATGAAAAAAGCCGCACCTTCGCAGGCGCGGCTCTCTGAGTGATCGAAAAACGTAAAGACACATAGTTCATCGATTCAATAATAAATGTAAAATTGTCTCTGTTCCTCTTCCCTTTTCTGATATAACTGTTATGTTTCCATTTAATTTTTCGATAATCGTTTTACAGATAGAGAGTCCCAGGCCCGTTCCCTGCACGTGCGGGCTTCCCTTGTAAAAGCGATTAAAGATTTGGGAGAGCTCTGCCTGTTCCATACCACATCCCGTATCGTGCACGAAGATGTAGACGCTTTTACCGTCGTCATCCAGACGGTAGCCAAACCGGATGGAACCTTCTTTCGTGAATTTACGGGAGTTATTAATCAGGTTGTTCATCACCTGTGTCAATCTCATGCTATCTGTCGTCAGATAGGTGTTATATTCCGGCATCTGCAAGATCAACTCGACCTCTGGCGTCATCCGGAGAGATTGCGCCTTATAGATATCCGTCAACAATACATTCAAAGAATACGATTGCATGTTGAACACCATCTCGTTCGATTCGATCCTCGAAAGATCCAGGATATCGGAGATCAGCGCCAGCAGATGCTGCCCGTTCTGATTGATGATATTGGAAAACTCCCTCGCTTCGTCACTACCCAACTTTACATCCTCGTCGGTGAGGAGATTTGAAAAGCCCAATATCGCATTCAGAGGCGTCCGGATCTCGTGGCTCATGTTCGCTAAGAACGCGGTTTTTAGCTCTTCGCTTTGTTTCGCCTTTTCTAATGCCTCCTGTAGCCTGATTTCCGTTTCCTTGTATTTTTGCGTACTCATACAGATGCCGATAAGCTGGAAAGGGGACCCCGACACGCTCTGCATATAGGTGGACTGGGCCTCAAACCATTCCCACGTGCCATCGCCACGCAAAAGCCTGTAGGAGACGTAAGCATCCAACGATGCCCCGTAGAACTGTCCCGTCAATGCTTCAAACACCGCATTAGCATCATCAGGATGGATAATCGCCCGAAAGTCATCAATTGTAATCGTATTATTCTCGACCGACCTTCCCAAATATTCGAAATAACGCGGATCGATCGTTAGTATGCCGGTATTTATCTCGATTGTCCAGGGGAAGATATGCGTCCGGTTCAAAATCATATCCATCGTGTATTGCTGCCTCTTTTCCTTGTTTATATTCCGGAAGAAAAACAGGATATACAACAAGCGTCCGTTCCGGTCCCGTATGCCAAAGGCCGCTCCCCCGACTAACTGGACCGCATCCTGATCTTTCTCGCTTAGATAGGTGTCCGTTTTAAATTCTATATAATCCTTCCCCTGTCTTAATTCCTCCAATATATCCGGAAGGATATCCGACTGCCCATGAAAGATCGAGAGCACATCCGTAACCTTTTTTCCAATCAAACCTTTCCTGTTGATATCCAGATATTTGAAAACACGTTGATTCACATACCGGATAGTCCCGTCGAGGTCTACGAAAGCAAAATTGGCAGACATAGAGTCGAGTAAACGGGTGATTACCGCTTCCTCGATACTCTTCAGGTCCTTCACTTTATGTATGAACTTTCTCCTTTCAAGATAAAGGAAAAACAAAAGGATAAAGAGAATAAAAATGCAGGCCAGTTGTATGATATAAGCATAATCATAACTGGTGGTGGCCATCGGGAGATGGCTTAGGGGCATAATATCAACAACTTTGGCCTGCATATATTCTTATAATATTCCTGGTCGATCTATACCGCTTCCCCCGTCTGGAAGGAGAGACGGTTTGTTACCGCCGCCTGTCTGACCTCCCTTTCCAGCGCCCAAGTTGTTAGAAATAACAACGCGGTAATGGTCTATGCGGGCATTCCACCAAGAAAACAGATCTTTATAAAGTTCGTCACCATTAACTAAAGCAAGAGCATTCAGATATTCGACCAATGCATCATATACCTTCTCAAAAATAGGACGGTTGACCGCCGTACTGCTTTTGACGGCTTTTTCAGCTTTTTCTTTTGAACGGTTCGAGGTTAGAAGGGCGCATTGGTCGTTAGCCTTCCTCAGTTCCGCAACCCATTCGTCGAGTCCAAGCAATGTCACGTCCGCCTTATATTTATCTGATTTTAATTCCTGTAAGAAATTGTATTCAAATCCCGTCTGGTCGTCAAACCCTCTGGTCTGCGCTCCTGTATAGGTAGAGACAAGAGGTTGCAAACGGGTAGCCGCCTCTTTTATTTCTACTTTAAAATGACGCATATCGGTACGGATATGTTCGATGATACCGATATGAATATTATTCCGGTAAGTTCCGGCGCTATTCATCTCTGCCGTATAGGCACTTTTGGCGACGATCACGATCCCGTCGTCCAAATCCTTAAGCTTCCTCTGATATTCGGAAAATTGCTCTGCAATTTTAAGCGTATCAGCCTCTTTATCTAATATGGCATCTTCTATCTCTCTGCCGAAGGCCAACAGTTCGTTAACCTTTAATCGTGTTTTTGTTCCGAATGACTGTATTTTTGACATGTATATACCCTATTTTATTATCCATTCATGTTTTATTTCCGGCGCCTATGGTTTATCGGGAGGCGGATCATAAAAAAATAGTCCGATAAGCTTACAATAGCGCCACAGACCGGTCATATTATCTTTCGATACTGTTTTTAGACGCTAAGCATAGGCTGTTTATCAATCGATAAGACTATTAATACGTATTCGGCAGGTTGTTTGTACTTCGGTAAGGTTATCGAAATGCTTTTGACTTGTCTTTTGCGGATTGATAGGGTTATCGAAGGATTACCGACTACCTGTTTACCCTTCGATAAGGTTACGAATGGTTGGGTGGGCTGTCATCTGTTGTGTTTTCCATATTTTTTGTTTTTAAGGTGGACCCTTGCGAGCCTTTGTCTGTTATTTGTTTTATGTTTGTTAACACTAAAATGACTAACGAAAACGTTCCTTTTTTTTAGTCATTTTTTCCGTTGAAAAATCATATCTACATATCTTCATTCATCATGGAACAAAAATGTACAAAATATAGTCTACAAGCGCATTTTATTTTCGATATCCCTTGATTATTAAAATATTTATTCTACATTTGCAAATGACTAAAAAAAAAGAACGTTTTCATTAGTCATTTAACATTAACATTTCATCCGTTGTTTTTCAACGCATGAAACTCCCCATCCCACCATTTTTAACGTTTTATTTTTGTGGATTTTAGGGAAAGCCCCCCTTTCCCAGTTTGTGATGTCCTATCTGTTGGAACCCTGATGTAGAAAGGGTTTTGATGGGTAGGACTTTTCAATTACCACTCTTCTGTAAAAAGGTGAAATCAGGGCAAAAAAGCAGCTTTTGCGTTTTCAGGCAATTTTACCGAGATATTTCATAGATATCCCGTTCCCGCGCTTGACGCGGGATCGCATTAAAACTGACCATATAAATAACTAATTGATGAGGTTTACTCTCGTGCGATCCCGCGTCAAGCGCGGGAACGGGATACTTCTGACATATTAGTCATATGAATAGGGGAAAGAACTGTTTATAATAAGAATAAGGAAGACTGCGGAAGGTCAAAGGCCGTATTCCTCGATCTTTCGGTAGAGCGTGGTCAGGCCGATACCCAACAGACGGGATGTCTCCGTCTTGTTGCCGTTGGTATATTTCAAGACTTTCTGGATATGCATCTTTTCGACGCCGCTGAGGTCGAAGCCTGAATAGCTTCCGTCGGCGGCGGTCTGCGGGGACTGCATGTTAAGGGGCAAGGTGTCGGGCGTCAGGGTGTCGCCTTCGGAGATAATCAAGCTGCGCTCCACGACGTTGCGTAGTTCGCGTACGTTTCCTTTCCAGGGGTACTGCTTCAGGATGCGGATATAATCGGGCGAGATCGTCCGGATATCTTTTCCCATCTTGGAGGAGAGGGAGGAAACAAATGCCCGGACATGCAACGGGATGTCGCCCGTCCGTTCACGAAGCGGCGGCAGGTGTATCTGGAAAACGGAAAGGCGGTAGAACAAGTCTTCGCGGAAATGGCCGTCGGCGATCTCTTTTTCTAAGTCGCGGTTGGTGGCGGCTATCACGCGCACATTTACTTTAAGGGGCTTCGTGTCGCCGATCTTGATAAATTCGCCGGTTTCGAGGATGCGGAGCAGCTTGGCTTGCAGGTCGAACGCCATCTCGCCGATCTCGTCGAGGAAGATCGTTCCGTTGTCGGCTTCTTCAAACAAACCTTTCGTCTCTTTCAGGGCGCCGGTGAAGGCTCCCGCCTTGTGGCCGAACATCTCGCTTTCTAACAGGTCGCGGCTGAAGGACGAGCAATTGATGGCGACAAAGGCTTTATCGCTACGGGAACTGTGCTGGTGGATGGACTGGGCGAAGACCTCCTTGCCCGTGCCGGTTTCGCCGGTCAGCAGGACGGGGACATCGGTGGCGGCCACCTTACGGGCCAGGGCAATGGCTTCCTGTATGGCGGGCGATTGGCCGATGATGGTATCGAAGGAGTATTGTTTACCGACTACCGAAGTGGCGGCTTTCTGCTGCTTGCAGGCGGCGGTAGCCTTTTCCATGGCTTTGGCGATCAGGGGAAGGATTTTGTTATTGTCGTCGCCTTTGGTGATATAGTCGAATGCGCCGTTCTTGATGGCTTGCACGCCGTCGGGGATGTTCCCGTGTGCCGTGAGCAGAATCACTTCCGAAAGGGGGCATAGGCGTTTCAGCTCGGAGACAAGCTCCACCCCGCTCCCGTCCGGCAGGCAGACGTCGCAAAGGATCACCTCGGGACTATGCTGTTCGGATTGCCTGATCCCGGCCTTGCAGCTTGCCGCCTGAAGCACCTCGTAACCTTCCAGCCCGATAATGCGGGACAACAGGCTCAGGATCTGCTTTTCATCATCGATAATCAATACTTTTCCCATCTTTTTACATCCAATAGAGAAGCACAAAAGTATAAATTATTTGTAAACCACAATAATAAATGGACTATCACCACCTATTAATCATTAAATACAACCAAATTCCCTAAAAAGGGGATACAAGTAATAGGTATATATTTTTACTTTGCAGAAAATATGAATGCAATGAAAAAGGTTCTATTAGTTGCAGTCTCCGCACTGCTTGTCTGCACCTCTTGCGTGACGAAGAAAAAATATCTGCTGGCCGAGAACGGACGCCTGGAAGCCATCGCCCGGGGAGACGACCTGCAAAACCAACTTGTGAACTGCCGCGACAATGGCGACCAGCTCTCATCGCGCCTTGCCGCCCTCGAGCGAGACACCACCCGTATGGGGAAAAACATCCGTAACTACCAGAGTATGCTCAACACCAACATGACGGAGCAGGAAAAACTGAACTCCCTGTTGAGCCAGAAAATGAGTGAACTGGATGAACGCGAACGTACCATCAACGAATTGCAGGACATGATCAACGCCCAGAACGAACGGGTGCAAAATCTCTTGAACAGCGTGAAAGACGCCCTGTTAGGTTTCAGCAGCGACGAACTGACTGTGCGTGAAAAAGACGGGAAAGTCTATGTCGCCATGTCGGACAAACTCCTGTTCGAATCGGGAAGCGCCCGCGTAGACAAACGTGGGAAAGAGGCTTTGGCTAAACTGGCCGAGGTCCTCAACAAACAGACCGACATCGACGTTTACATCGAAGGCCATACCGACAGCAAGCCGATCAACACTGTCCAGTTCAAAGATAACTGGGATCTGAGCGTGATACGTGCTACTTCCGTCGTTCGTATCCTGACAAAAGACTACGGTGTCAACCCATTGCAGATACAACCTTGCGGCCGTGGCGAATTCATGCCTGTTGCCGACAACGAATCGGCCGACGGACGCGCCAAAAACCGCCGCACGGAGATCATCATGGCTCCGAAGTTAGATAAGCTGTATCAGATGTTGAATCAGTAAAAACAATAAAGGTATGCTTCACCACCGGAACATACCTTTATCAACCTATCCAAAATCAAGTTTAGAAAACACTCACTTTTCGAGAGGTCTTCGTCCCTTCTATCTTACCCCTGAAAATAGATTTACCATCTATCGAAATAACGACAATATCGACAGCCGTACACGGATAAGCATGTAAAATATCGCATTCAGAAATGAAATATTATGCATATTATCGTATTCCAAATCAAGAAAACATGTAAAATATCGCATTTAAAGAAAATAACTGTATCTTTACAGGACAATTTTTAAAGCTATGATAGATAAACGTATTCTTGAAACCATCCTTTCCGACCAGTCGGAAGAATTGGAAATGAAACAGTCCATTCGTTTCTGCCGAAGAAAAGAGGAAGATCTGGTAGATTTGGAAAGCACGCAGGCGCAAGTTGTCATCGGAGTACGACGAAGTGGCAAGTCAACCTTGTGTTACAATATCCTTCATCGAGCCGGGGTCAAATATGCCTATGTGAATTTTGATGATGAGCGTCTTGTCAACTTAAAGGGAGAAGACCTGAATGATGTGCTGGAGGTCTTATACAAAATACACGGTGACTTTAATTATCTTTTCATAGATGAAATTCAAAATATCCCGGAATGGTATTTGTTTGTCAACAGGCTTTTACGCCGGAATATGCATATTATCATTACAGGATCCAACGCCAAACTGCTAAGCGGAGAATTAGCCACCCATCTGACCGGACGTCATCATTCCATCCCACTTTTTCCATTTTCTTTCGCCGAATATTGTGACTATAAACAGGTGGATGTAAAGAAGCAGACTACACAGGCAATCGCACTCCGCCGGGCAGCATTCGATGAATATATGCAACAAGGAGGATTTCCTGAATTGCAAAATATTACAGGTGACCGTGAATATATCGATACGCTTGTGGATAATATCTTAAAACGAGATATAGAACAACGCTTCAAGATTTCCCACAAAGCAGCTTTTGAGCAAATGGCACAACATTTATTAAATGTGTCTCCTGTCATTGTGGTAGATAATACCTTGAAAGAACTGTTTGGTTTCAAATCAGAACATACTTCCAAGAATTACGTCGACTATCTCCGCCAAGCTTACCTTTTAGTGGGGCTTCGTAAATACTCGCATAAGAGCAAGCAACGTATTGTGGGGGAAAAAGTCTATCCGATTGATGTTGCATTGATGAACAAACGGGCAGATGCTTTTGTCGGAAAAAACCTGGGATGGCGCCTGGAAACCATTACCTATATTGAACTGTTACGCAGGTGCAGGAACAAAGGTTTGGATATTTACTATTACAATGATCGTTCCGGAGAATGTGATTTTGTAGTATGCCAAGAAAATGAGACTGTCCTTTGCATCCAGGTTTCTTACGACATTTCAAATGCCAAGACCCGAAAGCGTGAAATTTCCGGTTTACTCCTTGCAGCCAAAAAAACCGGTTGCAAAAATCTACTGTTGCTTACCGACCACCAATATGAGGATATGGAAGAAAATGGCTATGCCATCGCTGTCAGACCTGTATATGATTGGTTGTTGCAATGCGAAACAAAATTACAATAACCCCCTTTTTGACCATTTTTCTATTTCGTCCGAAATTTTGATCGATTTTGGATTGACTCTTTTTGCGGTTTTCGTCTTTATGGCTGACAACAGAAGAAATGAGGTGCCAGGACAATTCTAAAAAGCGTGCAATTTGATTATCGAAAGATGAAAATGCCGTCAAAGTGATAAAGCTTAACTCCTGGAGAATCGCCTGTAGCAAAATAAAACGGACGGCGTCTCAAATATTCAAAGGAAATTTAGGGGCTTTTTTGCCATGAAAACGGTCGTTTTTCAAAAGAGGACGGTCGTAATCGCCACGATGACCGTCCTAATGGGTGATATACTCGGCAGCTCGCGAAGATTAGCACGGTCGTAATGGCAAAGAGGACGGTCGCAATGGCAAAAAACTCCCGAAAAAAGGGAAAAAGCTACTTTTTGACGTCTGAAAAGCGAGTTAACATTTGTTTGCTTTCAACTGTCTTTCGAGCCTGAAAAATACGTTTTTTACAATAACCCCCTTTTTTGCTACCCCTTTTTGCATTTCAGTGCAAAGAACAGGATATATAGAAATGCCACAAGCGGAATCACGAATCCGATCGCCATATTTTCCGCACCGATATACCCCATCAACATCGGGGCAAAGGCACCGCCAGCCACTCCCATCACAATATAAGAAGAGGCTTTCTTCGTATAAGCACCCATTCCTTCCAGGCCGAGGGCAAAAATTGTCGGAAACATGATAGACATAAAAAAGAAAGACAGATAAAGGGCATACAACGAAATAGTACCTATGGAAACGACTACCAGCGCCATACAAACCGCATCCGCCAATGCAAACCAGGTCAGAAGACGGGCAGGCTTCATCCATTTCATCGTAAAACTGCCGGACAAACGACCGATCATAAACAATGCCATTCCTCCGAAAGCTAAGATACGCGAAGCCTCGATATTCGTCATAGAGGAATCGACCTCCGTCACATAATTAATGAAGAAACTAAAAATCCCCGTCTGCGCCGCACAATAGCAGAACTGCGCAACGATGGCCCGGACAAACTGCGGATGCCTCCACATGAAAATTCCGGCGGATGGGCATGCATTTTCATTTACATGCCCATCCGTTTCTTCTTCCACCTGCACTTCCGGCAATTTGGTAAAGAAGAAAAGAATAGCGACCAGCAGGACAATCGAACCAACCAGGATATAAGGTTTTGTCAGCGTAAACGGATCATCTTCCGCCCCACCGAAAATCAGCATACCGCCAACCAGCGGACCTAAAATCCAACCTAATCCGTTAAACGACTGGGAAAGATTTAATCGTTGCGCACCCGACTCCTTCGGCCCTAAAACCGTGGAATAAGGATTCGCCGCCGTCTCTAAAATACACAGCCCGCAGGCAATCACGAACAAGGCGACTAAAAACGGGGAAGCCGAATGCAGATAAGCCGCCGGAATAAAGGCGAACGCCCCTATGGCGAACAAGCATAATCCTAAAATAATTCCTTTCTTATAGCCGAACCGCTTCATGAACATACCGGCAGGAAGCGCCATCAGGAAATAGGCGATATAAGTAGAGAACTGCACAAGACCGCTCTCCGCTTTTGTCATGGTAAAGACTCCCTGAAAATGTTTATTCAATACGTCCAACAGCCCGTGAGCAAAGCCCCATAATAAAAACAGGCTGGTGATCAACAGAAACGGGACCAGATAAGACTTCCCGTCGGGTGCGG
This sequence comes from Parabacteroides acidifaciens, assembly GCF_003363715.1. GTDB lineage: Bacteria > Bacteroidota > Bacteroidia > Bacteroidales > Tannerellaceae > Parabacteroides > Parabacteroides acidifaciens. Next base: position 22,169 of record NZ_QREV01000004.1, on the reverse strand, counting down.
AAAACAAAGTTTTCTGATTATTCTTTTTCATGCTTGCTATTTGTTATCAGTCGGCAAAGGTAAGCTTTTTTTCAGATAATAACCTCCACCCATATGCGAGACTGTATAAGCTGAATCCGGCGAACTGCGATAAGCAGAAATCTCCCCAAATACATACAGGGCTGAATCCATATCCAGTCGAAGGATAGACGGATATAAATCTTCCGGAATCGAATCGGTCGGAGCCAGTCCTGCTTTTTCCATCTGCCGGACAAGAAGGGAATCCTTTTCCTCTTCAAAAATCACCTGTAAGTTTTTGTCGCATAAATAAAAGGTATCCGCCTGCATCATGCTGTTTATAGGGCCTTCGTCATAACGGCCTACGGCTTGAAGCGTTTCATAGCCTGTAATATCCAAAGGCGAATAATCGGAAATGGAGATGTATTCATAATAATTTCCGAAGTTTTCCCGGATCGGATAATTGTCCCGTTTCTCCTGTGAAATCCGTTCTATATCCTTTGCTGTTATGCCCGGTATATACGTTACCGCCGATAGCAAAATGACGGCAAGCACGGCCGCATACAGATAATGCCCCGTACGCCTGGTCAAAAACAACAAGGCAATCCCTGTCAGGACAGCTCCCACCGCCACCAGATAAACCCGCGCTTCCGTATATCCATACTGATTAATCCGATAGAAAACCCCTATCCAATACATGGCCAGTGCAGGAAACACCACCCAACTGGAATGCCGGTAGAACCAGTCATAATATCTTCTTTTCAGGAATGGCTGACAACCCTTCAGAATAAAGGTAGCCGATATAAAACTGACGACAATATACGCAACCGCCCCTTTAGGCAAAGACCATAAAACCGCCACCTTAATAAAATAGAGATACAAAATGACCGCATATATCAACAGTGCCGGCGAGAGGACATAGTTGAGCAATACATTAAACAATTTATCTGCACTCCCTTCTTCTTCTTTTCCCTGGTTAAACAGAAGGAATAGCAACGGCATTATACCGGCAAACGCAATACTCGACGAATATGCCATAAACCGGCGGTCTCCATATTGCCATATCTCAAAAATATACTGGATCGAATAATAGATGGACACGGACAATAGCCAGGCAATCATCGCTAATAATCCCGCCGAGCACATAGCCCGGAGATAACGAAGCCCTTTCCTGACAAATCTCTCGTTATCACGTCTCCAGTCACAAACCAGATAAAGCAGTTGGACCACGACGAGTGTCACCAAGTAAAAGGCAGACCAGGCATCTTTCTCCCTCCAGAAAAACGGTATAAAGAATAGCAAAGACAGATAATAAGCAAACCGCCAGCGTTTTCCTTCCGTCAGGGAATTTAGACTGTAAGTAATCAGGAAGAAAGCCGGAAAATAAGGAACTACGGCCATCAGTCTTGTGTTATTCGTCTCATACAATGCACAGCCAAAACAGCAAAACAAAGCTGTAAGGATCACTTCGACCGGATTATGCCGGACTGCAATATGCAAACGCCCGATGAAGGCTTCTATTTTCTTTTTCATACTCTTGATAATATAAGAATCAGGGGATAAAGATAAGAGTTATTACTTTTCCACCTCTATCTATCTGCCAAAATGGTTCATTTTCTGTCAATCTTTCTCATACTAAAACATTCTTTAACTGTCAGATTTTCATCCTTTTGCTTTGGCATATTGTTTGAAGTAAGTATAATGCTTCCGGGTCGGAAACGAGACGAAAGCAGAAATAAAATAAATGTTTAACTAAATAATTGGAGGACTGTATTATGACACCGATGAGAAGAAGTCAAAATTGGTTACCGTATGTATTCAATGATTTGTTTGACAACGACTGGATGATTAAAGCAAACTCTACAGCTCCAGCCATCAATGTGATTGAATCGGAAAAGGACTATCGAGTAGAAGTTGCTGCTCCGGGCATGACAAAAGATGATTTCAACATCCGTATCGACGAAAACGACAATTTGGTCGTATCGATGGAGAAAAAAGAAGAAAAGAACGAAGACAAGAAAGACGGACGCTATCTGAGACGTGAATTCTCTTATAGCAAGTTCCAACAGACAATGGTTCTTCCTGACAATGCCGAGAAAAATAAAATCGAAGCAAAGGTAGAGAATGGTGTGTTGAACATCATCATCCCGAAAAAGAGTGAGGAAGACATTAAGAAGGCTGAAAAGATTATTGAAATCAAATAATCGTCCGCCCGTATAAACTAAAGCTTATAATGGTTTGTTTTATAGGAAAAATAATATCCGGTTAAAGCAGACCATTATTTTTTTATCTATATCTTTGCCTGTATAAAATTGTATTGTATTATAAATCTAACTGAAAGAAAGGAAACAGAATTATGGTTTTAAGCAAGAAATTATCTGAAGCATTTAACGCACAGGTTAATGCAGAAATGTGGTCATCAAACTTGTATCTTTCCATGTCCGTACATTTCAAGAAATTGGGACTGAACGGTTTCGCTCACTGGATGAAAAAACAAGCGGAAGAAGAACTGGAACATGCCCATAAAATGATCGATTATGCTATCGACCGGGGCGGCAACGTCACCATCGGCCAGATCAATGTTGTTCCGACTGCATGGGGAAGCGTCACAGAAGTATTCGAACATGTCTACAAACACGAATGCTACGTTTCCGAACTGATCGACAAAATGGTCGATATCGCAGAAAAAGATAAAGACCACGCTTCAAGAGACTTCCTTTTCTGGTTCGTTCGCGAACAGGTTGAAGAAGAATCCACAGCCAAAGAAATCGTAGAACAGTTGAAGAATTATGGCGAATGCCATGTCGGCATCCTTGACCATAGACTGGGAAAAAGATAAATCTTTTTCCAATTGACAATGGATAATTGACAATGGACAATTAGCTTCGCGCTCACATTTTTAATTGTCAATTGTCCATTGTCAATTTCCAATTACTTTCTGTATGGCTTTCCCCCAAAGTTCCCCCAAGGCGGCTGCGCCTTTTTTATTGGGATGCAGGTAAAAAGTACCGGCATTTCCTTCTTCGGGGAATAATTCAGTTTCATAATGAGTTTTGAAATAATCGAAGCCTTCCGTATCACCCATAAAGACCTGTCCGGGGAAACGTTTGGAATAATCGAGCACCAACGCTTGCAGCTGCGGATAATAGCTTTGCAGACGATTCAATCCCTCTTCAAGATATTTAGCGCCGTTGTAAGTATTCGGGCTGTACCAGACCGGACGATGCAATACGATCTTGCAATCCGGATACAGAGCTAACAGCCTGTCAACAATCGACTTCATATTCCCGTAATAATCGGAAGGAGAAACGGGAGCACCGTTCGGTCCGGTAATGGCACTGTCGTTCGTTCCGAGCATAATGGAAAAAATCAAAGTTGCCCAAGTCTCATCCTTGAACTGATCGGCTACCTGTACAACTTTCGGGAAAAGAGATTCGTTTTGGGGCAGAAAATCGAGAGTCGTGCTTCCGCTCACACCTTGGTTGGAATAACGGACAGTTCCGCCCGTCGGCTGTTTACGCAGAAAAAGGGCTGCTTTCACAGGGGGCGCATCATGCCTGGGATCTTCCAATAAGGCTCCTTGCGTAATACTGTTCCCGATAAAGACAATATTCAGATTTTTCTTTTCCTCTCCCAACGCATAACTACAGAACGTTATACATAACAACAAGCTGACTATTACTCGAATTCTTTTCATGACATTTAATGATTATCACGGATTTAACGGTAACGTAAAACTAAACGTCGATCCTTTTCCCACATCAGAAGTAGCGGATATCGTTCCTCCCATTTTACTTACCAGCCCTTTACAGATGGCCAAGCCCAAACCGATCCCCTGTTTATTTCCTTTCAACTGGACAAAACGGCCGAAGATATTTCCCAATTCGGATTTCGGGATGCCCCGGCCTGTATCGGTAACATAAAAGCGGACAAAGTTACGCCGGATACCATAACCGAAGCGGATATTTCCTTTCTCCGTGTATTTGGTTGCATTCGTCAGTAAATTGATCAGCACTTGCATAACCCTGTTTTTATCTGCATTTAAAGTTATTACCGGACAAGGGTCCAATATCAGCATGACGTTTTCCGGGACACGAAATTGCATCGTCTGATGTATTTCATGCATCATCGAAGGCAAATGAACATCTGTATAAGTAAATGTCAGCATATCGGACTCGATTTTCGATATGTCCAAGACATCATTGATCAGGTTTAGAAGCAATTCGTTGTTTGCCTTGATCAGTCCCGTATAAGTCTCCCGAAGCTCAGGATCTTCTTCCAGACTCAACAGATCGGAAAAGCCGACAATCGCATTCAAAGGAGTACGGATCTCATGTGTCATATTTGCAAGAAATGTCGATTTCAGCAGATCAGCGTTTTCAGCTTTCTCTTTGGCTTTAATCAGTGAATTTTCATATTCCACATGTTTCTGGTTATCGATCACGCAACCGACAATCAGATTCGTTTTGCCTTCAGCATCCTTTTCCAACGCTTTACCGATAACTTCATAACTCCGGTATTGATCATCATAATCGTTTTTCAAACGGAAGTTAACCGAATGTTCCTCCAGGTTCTTATCGCGGATCTCATTGAACAAAAGAAAGAAGTCCTGCCGGTCTTCCGGATGGCGCAACACAGACAAGGCACGGCAGATATACCGGTTTCGTTCCAACAATTCGTTATTTGCACCGTAAAACTGAAAGCAATGATTGCAACTCTCCTTATCACAGGCGCGGAACAAGTCGAAATTAAAAGAATAAGTCGAAATATGGCTGTTCCGTAGAGCAAGTTCCATCATGCTGCGGCTTTCGGATAGTTGGTGAGACAAATGCCGGTTTTCCTTTTCCTTCTCCACCATATCCGAGACATTCCGGATATAAGCCACCACATATTTGTGCTGAATCGGGACCAGCCTCAACTTAAAATAGACAACCGGTGCATCGTGCCCGGGAATTGAAAATTCCATATTGGCCGTTTCCGAAGTGTCCAGGCTCTTTTGAACAACAGAAGCGATCTTCCTTTTTATGGCTTCGGGATAGATAAATCCGGGAAGGTCATCTATACGACGGTTCAAGGCCTCCGGCGTAATGCAAGTTTCGGAAGCATAAGTGATAATACGTTCTACCACCAACTGATTATTAATCAAAAGGATCGTATCGGGGACAGACTGGGCGACCTTATCCGAAATATCTTTCAGTTCCTTCATCTTGCTGTCATACCGCATCATATCCCGATCCGGATTGTAAGATTCGGTATCAGTCAACAACAAGGTGTAACCGATAGTATTCCCCTCGCTGTCAAACCCCGGAATAATGGAATATCCAAGCGGCTGATTACCCGCCAACACACTTCCACTCCTCAGATGATTCTTCTGCAAGTCTGATAAATAATCCGTTTCAAAAAGATTATTCAACACGAAATCATGCTTATCCGTAATAGCAAACTTCTCGTACATGATTTTATTTATTTCCAACAAAGCTCCCTCACTGTCATACAAGGCTCCCCCTGCCGGATAATAAGTAAAGAAGTCTGTTAAAAGTATTTGTTTAGCTGAAGTCTCATCCATGATATTCTGTGTTTTGTATAGGATTTATGCAAAGTAAATCAAAGTTTGAATACAATGGACACATATTGGACTTAAATAACATTACCAAAAGAAAAAGTCCCAAGGAACAAAGGAAGCATATACTTTGTTATGACAATATTAAATACACAATACACATTAGTAATATGAAAGCATTAATAGGTAAAAAGGCGCCGGAGTTCCATGCTCCCGCCGTTATCAACGGTAATCAGATTGTTGAAGACTTTTCCCTGGAACAATACTTAGGGAAGAAATATGTCGTCCTGTTCTTCTATCCGATGGACTTTACGTTTGTCTGTCCGACCGAGCTTCACGCTTTCCAGGAAAAGCTGGGTGAATTTGAGAAGCGCGATGTTGCAGTGGTCGGCTGCTCCGTCGACTCCGAATTTTCTCACTTTGCATGGTTGAATCAGGATAAGAACAAAGGCGGTATTCATGGGGTGAAATATCCGATCGTTGCAGACTTCTCCAAAACAATTGCAGAAAACTACGGCGTATTGGCAGCCGACTATCTGACTAACGAAGAAGGCGAACTGGTTGCCACAGGCGCCCCTGTTGCTTACCGGGGTCTGTTCCTGATCGATAAGGAGGGCAAAATCCGTCACTATGTAATCAACGACCTGCCGTTAGGACGTAACGTGGACGAAGCGATCCGTATGGTAGACGCCTTGCAGCACTTCGAAGAGTTCGGCGAAGTCTGTCCGGCAAACTGGTCGAAAGGCAAAGACGCGATGAAGGCAACGAACGAAGGTGTTTCCGGATATCTGAGCAAACACTGATTCACAATAGAGAAAAGCAGTTGACAGTTGGCCGTTCATTTGGTATATTCTGTTTTGGTCGCCAAACCTTTTTGGGAAAAGCAGTCGGCTGTCACTGCCAATTCTACAAAAAACCTTATATTTGCGAATATGAATTACACATATAACGCATACTAATATGAAAACAAAGATTTCACTCTTGCTTATCGCCATTCTCTGTAGCATTTCTGTATTTGCGCAGAATGACTTCGATAAATATTTTGAAAAGAAAAGTCTCCGGGTAGACTTTGCACTAAGCGGTAATCTCAAATTCCAGGCAGCCGCCATCCAGCAGCTACGCGAAGAGCCGACATGGGGCGGTCCGGTAAAGAACCTGATCGACAAGTTCAATTATGGCGGTTACTATATTAACGTGTATGACAAAACGAGCAATAAGTTGATTTATTCACGTGGCTTCAACACCTTGTTTGAAGAATGGCGTTCGACGGAACAGGCTAAAACGGAAACACAGTCCTGGACGAACAGCGCTTCCATCCCTTATCCAAAAGCTCCCGTTTATGTAGAAATCACGGCACGGGACAAAGCCGATATGCAGTTCCACCCGCTGCTGAAACAGGAAGTCGATCCGAAAAGTATCTTTATTGACAGGGGAAAACTAAAAGAGAACAAAGTCTATCAGATACAAAATAACGGGGATTCATCGGAAAAAGTAGACCTCGTCTTTATCGCGGAAGGCTACACGGCTGCCGAACAGGAAAAATTCGTAGCCGATGCCAAGCGCTTCACAGAAGCATTATTCGCAACACCTCCTTTCACAACACGTCGCAATGACTTCAATGTCTGGGCTGTCGAACTGGTTTCAGAAGAATCAGGCACAGATATTTCCGGCAAAGGCATTTTCAAGAACACGGCTCTCAACTCCGGCTATTACACGTTCGGAGTAGACCGCTACCTGACGACCCAGGATATGAAACCGATCCGCGATGCCGTTTGGAACGTACCCTGCGATGCGGTCTTCCTGTTGATCAATACGGATATGTACGGCGGTGGCGGTATGTATAACTTCTATGCTTGCGGAACGGCTGATAATGCCCGCACACCGGATGTCTTTACACACGAATTCGGACATAGTTTCGCCGGATTAGCTGACGAGTATTTCTCCTCGGAAGTGGCTTACCAGGATTTTTATAACCTGAAATACGAACCGTGGGAACCGAACATCACGACATTGGTCGACTTCGACAGCAAATGGAAAGACCTGTTGCCGGCCAATACTCCTGTTCCGACCCCACTCGACGCAGCACACAAGGATAAAGCCGGTGTATTCGAAGGCGGTGGCTACATCTCCAAAGGTATCTACCGTCCTATGGATCACTGCATGATGCGCGATTACGCCCCGTTCTGCCCGGCATGTAGCCGCGCAATCATACGGATGATCGATTTCCTGACGGATAAAGAATTTTAGACCTTCTGCAAATTAAAAAAATACAATAACCCCTATTTCAGCCATTTTTCTATTTCGTCCGAAATCCTGATCAATTTTGGATTGACTCTTTTCACTGTTTTAACCGGCTCGGCTGACAATAGCTGAAATGAGGTGCCGAGCCCATTCCGAAAAGCGTGCAATTTGATTGCCGGAAACCGGAAACACCGTCAATGTGATAAAGCTTAACTCCCGGAGAATCGAATATTTGCGAACGAAGGCGGACGGCGTTCCAAATATCCAAAGAAAATTTTGGAGGCTTGTTGCCGTGAGGTGCGCAGAAAATTGCCGTGAAGTAACGCTTCATCGCTCTGATGGTTGACTTTGTGCTATATGAAGTCCGACTTCAGAGCAATAAAGTTCCGGATCAGAGGGGTAAAGTCCCTCTTCACGGCGATAAGGTGCCGGATCATAGGAAAAGGCCCCTTTTTGATAGCTGAAAAGTGGGGCGACATTTGTTCGGTTTCGGATCTCTTTTGGAGATAAAAAACACGTTTTATACAATAAGGCTCCCTCGTAAGCCCTAAAACAACGTCGCTAAATCATCATTCACATCCTTCACGCAAAAGTAGCTTCTTCGACCAATAAGACATGCCGAACGAAAAAAAAGAGGAGAGACAGCCAATCGGTGTCTCTCCCCCCACATGTCAAGGCCTAAAGAATATTTATTGTTTCTTATTTTTTGCCGCCATAACCCGGGTTCTGTTCGATCAGGTTATTAGCTCCGATGATCGTGTAATGGATCGGGAAGAGGTTCAGGTTCGGATTGTTTGTCGCCTGATGATCCCACCAGTTTTCGGTCACGTAAGCATCCCAGCGGATCAGGTCCGTACGACGACGGCCTTCACCCAAGAATTCCACCATCCATTCTTTCAGCATCCGGTATTTATCCAGATTAGCGGCAGTTACGGGATCCGGATCGACTCCATCAGCAAAATAACGGCGACGGACGGTGTTGATCAGATCGGCAGCAGCCTGCTTGTCACCAGCGCGCATCTTACATTCGGCCAGCATATAATAGATCTCTGCGATACGGATGATTGGAACGTCCGGGTCGAACATACGCTTGAATTCATCCTGGTTCGGACGCGGACTGCGCTTCGTCACACGTACGCCGGAACTTTCTTCAGCCGTAGCGATTGTCGAGGGCAGGTCTTTCACGCTTGCATATTCCTTTCCGACTTTGGCGAAATAGGCAATCTGGTCGCGTTCTACGATCACCTGGTCTTTATACTCGCGGTCGCCCGTACAAACCCAATCCGGATTCAACGGATTTCTCAGCTCGCCGACAATAAACATACCGCGGTATTTACCGTTTCCTTCGTAGACATAGAGTTGCTTACGCACGTCCTTATCGTTGAACGATTCGTAAGGATTACCGAGGTTGAACTTGTAAAGGTTTCCTTCCGGATCACGGCTGGGTATCAGACAGCAACCGTTGTTGGAACCGGAGTCTTTCAGACCTCCCAGATAGTTCTTGAAGTTATAGGGAACCATGTTGGCCCACAACATACCGTCTGTTTCCAGTTTTGCATTCTGACTCGGCACGGACCAAATAATTTCAGGAGATGTTTCATTGTCGAAACCGAAAATATTGGTCCAGTCCGTATCCAAGGCATACCGGCCATACTTCCCGTCCAGGATATCCTGGCAAATCACAGCCGCTTCGCTGAACATCTCTTTACCGATATAAGACTTCGCATTGAAATACAGGCGGGCCTTCAGAGCCGCACCGGCAGCGCGGTTGATACTACCCTTTTCAAATCCGCCCAGTTCTTCTTTCAACGGCAGGTTCGGAATCGCTTCCGTCAGCAGGGAATCGATGAAGTTAAATGTTTCCTCTGCGGTGGCACGTCCCTTTGCCTCCGTCTGGGTCGTCGTGTACAAAGGAACGCCTCCGAAGAAATCCAGACCGTCTATGTAGAAAGATGCAACCAGTGCCTTTTGCTGGTTCAACATGGATTCGCGAACGCCTTCTTTAAAGCCTAAGGCGTCGAAATCTATTTTCTCCAGATCTTCCAGTGCATCCCAAGCTAATGCAACGCCCATACCGAAGTTTGTCCAACCAGTTTCAATCTCGGTCATATCTTCGGTATATTCATGGTGGTGGAATTTCTGGAAGACACCTCCGTTATACCAGTCGCTACCGCGCGTAGGCAAGCAAAACTCGTCCGTACCGAACTCCTGCATATTCCACCGGGGTGCATCATGGGCAAGATACCAGCGCCAATGGGTAAAAGGGCGGTTGAACCGTTGCCAGACATTTTCCTGTGAGGCATAAAACGTATCGGGCACAACTTCTGAATAGTAAGTAGGATCAATACTGCATGAAGCACCGGCTACCAGAAAAAGTGCTACAGCTGCTATATAATTTAATTTATTCCTTTTCATTTTTCTTTTAGCATTTTACTGTTTACAACTCATTAGAACTTAACCTGAATACCTAATGTATAGGTGCGCACTTGCGGATAGATACCGCTGAACCAGTCGATACCGCCTTCCCAACCGGAAACGTTTACTTCCGGATTAATGCCCCTATATCCTGTAATAGTCGCAACATTATGCACGGTGCCATATACACGCAGATTATCCACAAATTTCGTATATTTCCGAAGCGGAAGCGTATATCCCAACGTGATCGCATCGATCTTCAGGAACGAACCGTCCTCCAAGTAATAATCACACTGCTGCTTTTCGCCTCTGATATTGTTAAACTTGCCATAAGCGTCTTTCAGCACGTTGCAATTATCTACCCCCTGGATACCGAAATACATGTCAATTGTGTTATAGACATCAAAATCCAGCCAGCTACGCAGATTGATACCTAAATCCCATTCTTTGTAAGTCAGCGTATGGTTCCAGCCTAAAATCACCTTAGGCATATAATTACCCATGTATCTTCTGTCTTGCTCTACTTTCTGGTCGGCAGGGATTATTTCGCCATTCTTATTATACAGCAGGAAGTTTCCGTCGTCGTCAAAACCTGCAAACTTATAAATGTAGAAACTACCGATAGTCGTACCGGCTTCCAGACGGTGGGCGTCTCCCGGGTTACCCGGAGAAGGGAAACCGGAAGCGCTCAAGTACGTGTTATCTCCGGACATTGTCAGAACTTTAGCCGTGTTGTGGCTTAAATTCAGGTTCGAGCTCCAGCTGAAATCTTTTGTGCGGATAATTTCGCCTCCGACTTCAAACTCCCATCCCTTACTTTCCATGCTTCCGATGTTCTTCCACATATTACCTTGCGTATAAGGAGGCTGCGGCACTTTAATTTCATACAGCATATTGTCGATCTTACGGCGATAGTAGTCGAACTTACCATACAAGCGGTTGTCAAAAAGAGAATAGTCGAGACCTACGTCCCATTCTTTCTTTTCTTCCCAACCTAACTGAAGGTTCAGGTTCTTGGATTTTCCGTATGATTTAGCCCACAAGCCGTTAGGAAGCATCCAGTCGGCATCTGAAGATAACGTATTAGCGGTATAGTCGGCACCAAAGTCATTGTTACCGGTTACACCATAACCGAAACGGACTTTCAAGTCGTCGACCCACTTGATATCTTTCATAAACTCTTCATTGGAGATACGCCAACCGGCAGACAACGCCCAGAAGTTAGCCCAACGATTGTCTTCGGCAAACTTGGAAGAACCTTCGTGGCGGATAGAAGCCATCAACATATATTTGTCCTGGTAGGAATAGTTGGCACGTGCAAAGATAGAGAACAAGCGTTCGGTAATCTCTTTCTTGGAGTTCATACCGGCTTTACCGTCGCTCAGGTAAGTACCCGAACCGATATTCCAGTACTTAACGCCATCTACCGGGAAATCATAGTTCTCTTCGCTAAAGCTTTCACCGTTTCTTTCAAAATAGGAATAACCGCCGACAACGTTCAGACTGTGTCCGCCGTTGAGCTCCTTGATATAGGTAGCAAAACCTTCCGATGTCAGGTACTCTGTTTTGTTAAATTCCAGCTTGGCATATCCTTTGCGGGAGTTATTGATCTCATCACGATGATTCTTGGAACGGAAATAGTGGTATTCCCACTGGCGGTTTTCATAGCCGAGAACCTGCTGCAGGGATAATCCGGGAATTGCTTTCACATTCAGTTTAAAGGTAGCTTCCGGTTTGAACCATTTGTCCAGACCGTTATAAGTACTCAGGCGGGCATCTGCCACAACGTTATAATCCAGTGATTCGTTCGTCCAGACGTTCAGGCCAGTTTCGCTTTCCGGATCATACGGCGAGCGGGTCGGGTTATTACGCAGGGCCTGCTGGAAATTCGGATAGTTATTGTTTCGATCTGCCTGGCGATAGTCAACATTTGCGCGGATTTCCAACCAGTCGTCAAACATCTTGAAACTGGTGTTCATACGTCCGCCATAGTCCTTACGGGAGTTATTGATCGAAATACCTTCATTGTCTTCATAGAAAAAAGAGGTATATATCTGCGCTTTATCGGTTCCGGCTTCCAGTGTAAGATTATGTTTCTGCGAGAAATTGCCTTTCTCCAACAGTTCATCCCACCAATCCACATCATCTCCGTAATCAATACCGCAACCATGTTCCACATATTCCGATGCAGAAAGCATTTCTGGCTTTCCAAAGGACTGGCGCTTGCGAAGTTCCGTGTTATAAGTCATCCGGACTTTACCGTCCGTGTTCGCGCCGTTCTTTGTCGTGATCAGGATTACACCCGAGGCGGCACGTGTACCGTAAATAGCGCCGGCAGAGGCATCTTTCAATACGTCGATGGATTTGATATCATTTTGGTTCAGGGAGCGGATATCACCTCCGGGAAAGCCATCAATTACGATAAGCGGTGATTTGCCCGCCTTCACGGAAGTCATACCACGCAGCTGAAAAGTAGTCGATGCATTAGGGTCACCATTGTTGATCATCACCAAGCCGCCGATCTTGCCCTGCAATGCCGTCGAGATATCAGATCCGCTGACACCGACAGTCAAATCCTTGTCTGACAAAGAAGTGACAGCACTCGTCACCTGTTTCTTATCCAACGTACCATAACCGACAACGACGACTTCGGCCAAAGCCTGTGAGTCTTCAACCAAGTTGACATTAATGGATTTTTGATTTCCGACTTTGATTTCCTGGGTTACATAGCCGATATAGGAAACAACCAATACCGCATTGTTGGAGACATGATCCAACACGACCAAACCGTTCATATCCGAGATATTCCCGTTCGTTGTTCCTTTTACCACAACATTGGCGCCAACAACCGGCCCCATATCATCCCGCACCGTAATAGTTACAGTCTTTCCTGCCTGGTCGGGAGCAGCATTCACGATTCGATTAGAGGTTAGTAATTCTGCATTCTCACCGGCGGCAAAAACTCCTGTCGTCAAACAAAAAAGCAATCCGCAAGTAATCTTGGTAATTCGAGATATTGAACCATTCCGCAACAAGGGAAGGCCACAATTCTGTTTCTGTTGCATTTTCTTGTATTATTATAAAAAGGTTAATAATAAATAGTTTTTAAACAATAAGCTTCATAAGCTTAATAAAAAGGCATAAAACCTTTGGGTAAGTCATCTCTATTTTTATATCATAGGCCCGTAAATTTAAATTGTTAACACAAACTATTTTTAATAAATACATTTTAGAAAAAAGACTATAGTCTTCATAGGACTATGGTATTTTTATTCTTTAATAAGGATGTTGTTTAGATGAGAGAAGAAGAATAAAGGTCTATTTTTTTATCAACACAAAAAGTTTACACACACATAAGTATCTACTTAATAGTATATTATACACAATAAACAGAAATAGAAGAGTTGTTATCTCTAAACTTTTTTCGGATTCGGCTATTTTATTTAAGTATTTTATTTAATTTTGCATCCGATAGAGGATATAACCCTAACGATCATCTTAGAGCAAGATGAATAAAAGTGTTTTTAATTAATTTTCATTTACGATAAATGACGCATTTATTAAAAAGCCATAGTCCTATGAAAACTACGGTATTAATTGCATTCACAAGATATTTAACAGCGTATAGACAGTCAATTTACCTTACAAAGGAGATTCCGGTCGTTGCTCCATATTTGCTAATATCGATCAGCTTATAAGTATCTGTTTTGATTTTCCCCTTAACAAGCTCCGGTATATTAAAAGAAAAGAGTGACAACTCATAATAGTCCGGTTCTTTTTGAGGCAATAAAAAAGGCTTCCCTACTTCGCCATTTTTATCGACATAACAAATATAAGGACGCGTATATAATCCGTCCTCCCGCCGGCTACTAAACACAAACCACCGGCTACTACTACTCCACGAATGGTAGCTTTCTACATCATCACTATTCACCTGCGCTAAAGTATCTGTTTTATTTGAAGTCAAATCCAACAGACGTAAATCGGCATCTTTGTGCCAAATAGAAAAATTACCGTAATCCGAAAGCGTGTACATCAAATAACGACCATCGGGAGAGATACGTGGAAATTTAGCACTCCGACCTTCCTGGACAGCATTATAAAGCGTATCTATTTCATGTCCGAACACGCGGGTTTCCGGGTCAAATGCAATGCTCAACAGATTATATTTGATTTCCCGATAAGATTCAGGCATCTGCCTAACCGGTGCAGAACAAAAATACAATCGCTTCCCATCCGGCGAAAAAGCAGGGAAAGTTTCCATGTTCTCCCCGGAAAACAGTAGCGGAGTAGTAAAAACCTCATGTTTTTCGACGTCATAAACGACGATATCCGATCTGTTGTCGAACACTTCTATCCGGTTGGCATCCGAAAGGTGAAAATCTTGCTTCGTTTCGTTCGTTGAGAAAGCCACGAAACGTCCGGAGGGATGCCAATAGGGATAAACCAATGCAGAGATGGTTTGTTCCAGTTTCGTATCGAGTTTTTCGATTTTGCCATTTATTAGTATATAGGTCCCCGCATGTGTCATACGCTGGTGAAAAAGCATCCGGTCTGGGCTTTGCATACAGAAGGAATGGCAATTCATACAGCTATTGTTCGTTTGCTTATTACTCAGGAAAGCAGTCTCTGTAAAATTTTCCAGATTACGCTGATATATGCCCATCTCGTTCCACATCCGGTAACCTGGAGCGATACGGCGGTAGACCAGATACGGATCTATTTTTTCTTTAGCAATATGAATGGGAAAAGCTTCATATTGATACCAATTATTATGCTTATAGATATAGACTTTGGCCATTATTGTTCCGCCAGCCGATGATTCCAACAGCCTACGCCACTTTTTCTCCGGTATCAGAAAAGAGCCCTGATCGGATTTCACCTGTATTTGCCGATCTTTCCCCGATAAATGAAGGATTGCTTTGGAAGGCTCTTTCAGTTTAAAATTCAGAGGGGAGATATTGCAGGGAATAGTGACTTCCTTATAGTCCGGAAATATCTCAACTTCTCCTTCCGCCATTTTCGCATCGGGTAAGACCTCGTTACAAGCAGAAAAAAGAACCGCACAAGCCAATAATATAGAATACAGGTAATTCATATGCTATCCATTCAATTTTTTACAATAATAATAGAACCAGAAAGTATCCCCATATTGCTGATAAAGCCAGACGAACCCGTCGCTACTATTTTTGATCTTCAAAATATCTTTCTGGAATTGTTTATATCGCTGTAAGATTTCAGTGCGAACCGGTACGGTATCGAGAATGGAAACATCTTCTACAGCCAAGACTAAAGCAGCCTCCTGAAAATGGACAGGAAGAGATTGCCCCTCCGGAAGTTGTCTTGTACGTAGCAAAAACGTCTTGAACTTCTCCATCTCCTTTGCCAACAGATAAGAACAACCTAAATACTCCCATGCAATCCGGTTTGTGCCAGATTCCTCAATATGTCCCATCCAAAGACTGTCGAGTTCAATCAGGCAAAGCAAATTATCCGGCCGGGATGAAGACAGAGTTTTTGCCGAAAGTTCTTTATCCTGCTTTATTCTTTCAGGGTGGTAAACATAATCCTCATATATTTCCGCCCACCGGCGATAATGGGGTAACCGGTCGAGTATATCCAAATATTTATTTGCCAGATCAAAGTCATTCCGTATCAGGCTGATTTTCACCAATCGCTGAAGCATACGCGGACTCCCGCCCCGTTTAGCAAGCGTCAGGCCCTCCATTGCATATCCTTCGGAAAGGCTGATATCGCCGATCATATAATGAATATCGCTTAACAGGCAGCTCATATAGTAAGTCCTGTTCCAGGAAGCCAAAAGACTTAGCGGGCCTCTCTGGTCATAATGAAACAGCTCATTCCCTAAACGACCTTTTTGCGCCAATGCCATATTCAGATAATTAAGGCTAATATAATTTCTTACTTTTTCCCCCTGATGCATTTGAATGATCGCATCCCAATTTCCTTTCTGCTGCAGGTCGGACAATTTATCCATCAACATGTTTTGCACATCATATTGATTCGGTAAACAGAAAGAGGAAAAAAAGAAAAGGACAACAACCGTACAACCAGTCACAATTACCTTTTGTAAAATTTTATTCCAAGGCAGATATTTCATACCCGTTCCAATCAAAAGAAGAAGAAAAAGGAGAAGTGTAAAACGTATCCATACAAAATAGATATAAGAATCCGGCTGCATCTGCACCTCCTGGTAGCGCTCCGAATAAATGCCGTCTGTCAACGGAATACAGATAGCCAAGCGAATACCGGCATAAGTCAAGGCTACCCCGGCCAATAAGGCAACAAACAAATGATACCATTTCTCCCGTCCGCATAAATAACTCAAAACAACCAATAGGATCCCATAAAGCGCCGCCAACTGCCCGGCCAACAAATAAAGCGCCACAGTGCTGCCTATTCCAAACCAAAATCGCGTCCTCACCCTCCGGACACGTACAAAAACATACAATAATAGCATCATCAGACAGAGCCCGATCGTCCCGTCCAACACGTATTCGGAAAGAATATGAACCTTCATCAATCCGAAAACCGGAACTAAAGCTAAAAATAAGTTATAAACACGTGGTGCTATTTCCTGCAGGAGTGAATAACTAAGAAAACCGATAGTACAAAGTAAAAAGCTATTAATAATCAAAGCCACTGACAAATCAGGATAATATTGCACAATTGCCTGCCCTAAAACCGTACAAAAACCACCTGGTTCACGTAGCATCTCCCAAATGATTTTACATTCAGGAAAAAACAATTGCACTTCTTCCTGCCGCCCATAGAAATAAGGATTAAAAGAGCAGAAGAAAAAGTAAATCCCGGTAAAGACAAACAACCAGAAAGCAAGTGTTTTCCATTTCATATAGCAACATTATTTCAGATTGAAAATAAAAGAAGAGAGGATGCCGCTTATCCGCAGCCATTCCTCTCCCTTTCAGAGATCTAAAGAACTGATCGTTATTTATGTCTTATTTACTACCATAACCCGGATTCTGTTCCAACAGGTTATTAGCGCCGATCAAACTGTAATGGATCGGGAAACGGTTGAAGTTCGGATTGTTAGTCGCCTTATGATCCCACCAGTCTTCCGTCACATAGGCATCCCAGCGGATCAAGTCCGTACGGCGGCGTCCTTCAGCTAAAAACTCCAATTGCCATTCATCCAGCATACGGTATTTATCCAGATTAGCAGCAGTCACCGGATCCGGATCGACTCCGTCTTCAAAGTAACGTTTACGAACCGTATTGATCAGATCGGCTGCTCCCTGCTTGTCACCGGCACGCATTTTACATTCTGCCAACATATAGTAGATTTCAGCCAAACGGATAACAGGACAATCCGGATCACCTTTACGCTTAAACTCATCCTGATTAGGACGCGGGCTGCGTTTCGTCACACGTACACAAGAGTTTTCTTCTGCAGTTGCAATCGTAGAAGGCAAGGATGCCAGATCCGGATACTGCGGGTCTTTTCCCACTTTGGCAAAATAAGCTACCTGGTCGACAACCGTGATGACCTCGCCGGCATACTCACGCGTACCTGTACAAACCCATTCAGGATTCAACGGATTCACCAATTTGCCAACGATAAACATTCCACGATATTTGCCGTTACCTTCATATACATACGGTTGTTTCCGGATATCTTTATCATTGAACTTGGCATAAGCCCCACCCAACTTATACGGATAACGCTTGCCGGTCGGGTCCAAACTCGGAGTCAAACCGATACCATTATCTGAACCGGAACCTTCCAGACCGCCTAAATAGTTCTTATAATTGTAAGGAACCTGCCAGCCCCAGTACATAGCATCTGTCTCGGTCTTTGCATTCTGGCTTGGTACAGACCAGATTATTTCCGGGCATCTCTCATTATCGAACCCGAAAATGTTGGTCCAATCCGATTCCAAAGCATACTGGCCGTATTTACCGTCAATAATATCCTGGCAAATCTGGGCCGCTTCCGTAAACATCTCCTTGCCGATATAAGACTTTGCATTGAAATACAGACGAGCCTGTAAAGCAGCCCCGGCAGCACGGTTGATCGAACCGGTTTCCATTCCACCCAATTCTTCTTTGATCGGGAGATTCGGAACGGCGACTTTCAACAACGAATCGATGAAGTTAAAAGTCTCGACATCCGTCGAACGTCCTTTCACCTCGCTCTGAGTCGTCGTGTACAAAGGTACTCCACCGAAGAAATCCAAGCCGTCTATATAGAATGAGGCAGCCAACGTACGCTGCTGGTTCAACATGGATTCGCGTGTACCTTCAGGAAAACCCAACGCATCGAAATCGACATTTTCCAAATCTTCCAATGCATCCCAAGACAAAGCGACACCCATCGCGAAGTTGGTCCAGCCTGTTTCTACGCGTGTCATATCTTCCGTATATTCATGATGGTGGAACTTCTGATAGTTCGCCCCGTCATACCAGTCGCTACCGCGTGTCGGCAGGCAATATTCATCCGTTCCCAACTCTTGCAACGCCCAACGGGGATTATCATGGGCAATATACCAACGCCAGTGTGTAAACGGACGGTTGAAACGCTGCCATACGGCATCTTGAGAACTATAGAATGTTTCCGGAACCACCTGCGAATAAAACTCAGGATCAACGCTACACGAAGTAGTGTACAGCAGACAGATCACTCCGGCTAAAAACAATTGGAATATATTTTTCTTTTTCATCTTACAATCTTGTATTAGAAGTTAAACTGCATACCTAATGTCCAAGTACGGGTAACCGGATAGAAGCGTTCTGTATCCCAGAATTTTTCCGTACCCTGATCCCAACCGGTAATATTGACTTCCGGATTCATACCGCTATAACCCGTAATCGTACATACGTTTCCAACCGTACCGTAGATACGGATGCGATCGATCAAATTATTCGTATATTTCTTCATCGGGAGTGTATAGCCCAAAGTAATGGCATCGATCTTCAGGAATGTACCATCTTCCAGGTAATAGTCGCAAACCTGCTTTTCACCCTTGATATGGTTGAACTTGCCATAAGCGTCTTTCAACACATTCAGGTTGCCTTGTCCCTGGATACCATAATACATATTAATAGTATTATACACGTCGAAATCAATCCAGCTACGCAGGTTAATACCTAAATCAAAATTCTTATACGTTAACGTATGGCTCCATCCGATAACCAATTTCGGAGTATAGTTACCTATATACTGTTTGTCGTTTTCCGTTTTCTGGGCAGCCGGGATCACTTCGCCATCCTTGTTATACAACAGAAAACCGCCATCATCATCAAATCCGGCAAACTTCCAAATATAGAATGAACCGATTGTCGAGCCGGCTTCCATACGAGCGGCATCGCCCGGAGTACCCGGAGCTACGAAACCGTTGCCGTTATGATACGAGTTATCGCCTTCCAAAGTCAGGATTTTTCCGGTATTGTGGCTCAAGTTGAGATTGGAAGACCAAGTGAAATCTTTCGTACGGATAATGTTGCCACCGACTTCAAATTCCCAACCTTTACTTTCCATACTACCGATATTCTGCATCTGGCTACCTTGTGTATAAGGAGGCTGCGGGACTTTTACGCTGAACAGCAAGTTCTCCACCTTACGGCGATAGTAGTCGAACTTTCCATACAGACGACCGTTAAAGAAAGAGTAATCGACACCCAGGTTCCATTCTTTCTTTTCTTCCCATCCTAAATTCGGATTGACATTTTGCGACTTTCCATACGAATAAGCCCACGTGCCGTTCGGCATCATCCAGTTCGTATCCGAGCCTAACATATTAGCCATATAAGTCGCACTAAAGTCGTTATTACCAGTCACACCATAACCAAAACGAACCTTCAAGTCATCCAGCCAAGTAAAGTCTTTCATAAATTCTTCGTTCGAAATACGCCAACCTGCCGTTGCAGACCAGAAGTTTGCCCACCGGTTGTCTGCAGCAAACTTGGAAGAACCCTCATGTCGGATAGAGGCGGAAAGCATATATTTATCCTGATAAGAATAATTGGCACGGGCAAATAAAGAGAACAAACGTTCCGTTACCGATTTGCTGGAACTCATTCCGGCCTTTCCATCAGACAGATAGCTACCCTGACCCATATCCCAATACTTGATACCATCGACTGAGAAATTATAGTTATCCATACCAAAACTTTCTCCATTTTTCTCAAAATAAGAATAACCGGCTGTCGCATTCAGGTTATGCCCTCCTCTAAAGTCTTTTACATAAGAGAAATATCCTTCCGAAGTCAGATTTTCTGTCTTGCTGAAACCCAAATAGCCATGCCCCTTACGGGAGTTGTCTATCTCGCTACGATGCGTTCTGGGCCAATATTTATGTTCTTCCCATTGGCGGTTTTCATAACCGACAATCTGTTGATAGTTCAAACCCGGAATAGGTTTGATATTCAATTTCAGGTTTACTTCCGGCTTGAACCATTTATCCAATCCATAAAAATCTTCCAGCATAACATCCGCCACTACATTATAGTCCAACGATTCGTTGTTCCACACATTATAACCGGTCTCGCTTTCCGGATCGTACGGCGAACGGGTCGGATTGTTACGCATGGCCTGTTGGAAATTCGGGAAGTGGTTGTTACGGGCAGCCTGGCGATAGTCCACAGCCGGACGAACTTCCAACCAGTCGTCTAACAGTTTGAAAGATGCATTCACACGTCCGCCATAATCCTGGCGTTCGTCCTGCAAAGCGATACCCTGATTCTTTTCATAAAAGAAAGAGGTATAAACCTGTGCTTTTTCCGTACCCATTTCCAATGCCAAATGGTGTTTTTGCGAGAAATTATCCTTATTGATCATCTCGTCCCACCAGTTTGTGTCCGAACCGTAATCCGTACCGATATTATGTTCGGCATATTCACGCCCGGACAACATTTCGGGAGCATTGTAGTTTTGTTTTTTCGTAAACTCATTACTATATGTGAGTTTCACTTTTCCATTTGTGTCCGAACCGCTCTTGGTAGTGATCAAAATCACACCGGCAGCCGCACGAGTACCGTAAATAGCACCGGCAGAACCATCTTTCAGAACATCAATAGACTTGATATCATCCTGTGTCAACGAACGAATATCACCACCCGGGAAACCGTCAATCACGATAAGAGGTGATTTTCCGGAATTGATAGAAGTCATACCACGTAACTGGAAAGTTGTTCCGGCATTAGCACTACCTAAATTATACATCACCAAACCGCCAATTTTACCTTGCAGGGAAGCCGAAATATCGGCGCCACTGACACCAACCATCAGATCGTCTGCCTTCAAAGAAGTGATAGCGCTTGTTACCTGTTTTTTATCCAAAGAGCCATAACCGATTACGACTACTTCTTCAAGTGTTTTAGCATCTTCAACCAATTTCACATTGATTGTTGAAAGACTTCCGACTTTTACTTCCTGAGTGATATATCCGATATAAGAAATCACTAAGGTCGCGTTGTTCGGAACATTTTGCAGGATGACCTTTCCGTCTACATCCGAAATGTTTCCGTTTGTCGTACCCTTCACTACAACATTGGCACCCACAACAGGCCCCATCTCGTCCTGAACCATAATAGTAACAGTTTTTCCTACCTGATCAGGCGCTGCATTTTCGATTCGATTTGAAGTTAACAATTCAACATTTTCACCCGCTGCAAAGACTCCTGTAGTCAAGCAAAAGAGTAGTCCGCAAGTGATTTTCGTTACTCGAGATATTGAACCATTCCATCCTGAGGGAAAGTCACAATTCTGTTTTTGTTGCATTTTTCGTATTATTATAAAAAGGTTAATAATAAATAGATTTAAAATCCAAAGCTTCATCAGCTCATTGTAGAGGAATCAACCTCTTGATAAGTTTTTTACACATTCATCTCATAGGCCTATCGTTTTTTAGAATTTTACACGCATTTTCATATAATATACTTAACCAAAAGTTACCATAGTCTCTACAGAACTAAG